>JAISUF010000181.1 GCA_031272195.1 Propionibacteriaceae bacterium | reverse complement strand
GGAAGCTCTCAAGTCCGATCCAAGTGTGTCCTGGTGGTACGTTATCAATCCAGACGCCTGGGTCGACCCGCCAAAGGACCCGACCTATGTCGTGTCTGAGATCGGATTCACCGCCAGCTTCTCGATCGGTGCTGCGGTAAAGCTTCCGACGGGTGACAGCGTGGACAGCGATCAATTCTTCAAACCGGGTGTGGGTATTGGATTCAAGGGCTCTGCCACGGAAAACGTCGCGACCAAGACCAACCTCGAAACTGGAGACGTCAGCACGACTTGGTCGATCAAGGGGTCGGCTGCCGGCAGCGTCGACTTGGCCGTGTGGGGAGCGGACCCCTCGGCGTCGCGCGAAGGAGCTTTCACCGTCACGCAAGACGCTGACGGCAACTTGAAGTCGCTGACCTTCTCCACCACCACTGAGAATTGGACCGTGGGCACGCACACCGGTGGTTCGCCAAGTAACGAGCAAGGCGGCGTCGGCGCCGAGAATGCGGACTCCGAAACCTACCCGAGCGTGGTGACGACGACCCTGGACGTCACGAAGTTGACTGATTCCGAGAAGTCTATCGTTGCCCAGTGGGTTGCCGACCAGGTGCGGCCAGAGGTGGGCATCGCCTTCGGTTCCGACGTGATTATCCCGACGAGCCCGTCGTCGGACCCGTTCCAGAATATTATGTACAACAATGCGATCACCAGCATTGTTGACTATGACAAGGTGTCTGACAAGACCTCGTTCGAAGCCAGCATAAAGCTTGGTTGGAAATTCGGAATCGCCTTCAGCATGGAGGATTCGCAGACTACGGCCACATCGGTCGAATACTTGGGGTTGCCGGACGGCGTCAACCCGCGGCCAGTGGTCTCCTGTCCCGAGTGTGTCGGATGATGTCCGGGCAGTGTGCGAGGATTCTTCCCGTGGGCGACGAGGCAGCGGTGACGACTTGGCGGGCCGACTTGGGCTGGGCGGCGGCGGCCGGCGTCGTGGCTCAGCTGGTCGGCGTGTTGGTGGCTTGGGGTTTCCTTTGGGTCGTGTCGTTCGCGGTCGGCGTGGGGGCGTCGCTGCGGATGGAGCAGGCTTTGATGGTCGTGCCGGGCGTGTTGTGCGGCGCGGCGGTCGGCTGGATCAGCCGTCGGGTGTTGTGGGCGGCCGTCTTGGCGGCGGCGGTAACGGGGGCCGGCAACTGGTTGCTGCAGCGGGCTTTTCCGGCGCTTGATCTTGGCATCGCGGCGGCGATGTTCACGGCCTGCTGGGCGGGCGTGCTGATCGCGGTCGGCGTGGCTGTGGGGGCGGCGTTGCTGAGGCGGCGGCTGGGCGGTCGGCCGTCGCCAATCGAGGAACTGCCCGGGATGGGGCTCCGCCAGCCCCCCGTCTGGCTGAAACCAGCGACCGGAGCGGCGGCGCTGGCGCTGCTGGCGGCGGTGGCGTTCTTCGTCTTCCCGATGCCGTACGCCGGATTCCGGGCGGTCTACGCCGACCAGACCCGCGCGCTGGTGCCCGCCGCGTGGGTGCCGATCCCAATCGCCGAGGGGGAGGATTGGCAGTTGGCTTTCGGCGACAGGGCCGACGACCCCACCTTCACGGTGCGGCTATTGGGCCGGTTCGACGGCAGCGTTACCGACGCCTGGAACACCGTCACCATGGCCGACCCAGCCGGCATCGGGGCGCGTGGTTGCGTCAACTCGGTCGACGGGGACGATTCCGGCATCGGGCCGGGCCCGGCCAACGAGGGCCGCCAGGTCGAGCTGCGCGACTACTGCTGGGTGGGCGAGCACGCCGACGGCCAGGTGTGGGAGGACGTCTACATGGCGGCCGGCTGGCCCTTCCGCGACGCCGCCTTGATGCTGATCTCGGCCAAGAGCGGCGACCTCGACCAGTCGGTCGTGGACGTCATGAAGAGCACACTCAGCCCGCCGATGATCCGCACTTGACCCGAGTTGGGTCACCGATTTGGATTCCTGACTGCGAAATCGCGTTGACAAGGTGTGATGTGTGGGGTTAGTGCCTGGTTTAGGCACTAACTATGGCCTCAGGCGACGATGTCGCCGGGCTTGGTGTTGGCCTGTATGCCGGTGACCACCGAGTTGGGCGGCACGTCGTGGACGACCAGCGCGTTGGCGCCGACCTTCGTGTCGTCGCCGATGGTGATCGGGCCGATGATCTTGGAGCCGGCCCCCAGCAGCACGCGGTTGCCAATCGTCGGGTGGCGCTTGAAACGGCCCCGCGAGCGCCCGCCCAGCGTCACCTGGTGGTACATCAGCACGTCGTCGCCGATCTCGGCAGTCTCGCCGATGACGACGCCCATGCCGTGGTCGATGAAGAAGCGTCGGCCGATCTCGGCGCCGGGATGGATTTCGACGCCGGTCAGGAAGCGGGCGAACTGCGAGACGACGCGGGCCAGCGGGTGCAGCACGGGATTCGTCACCCACAGCTTGTGGCACAAGCGGTAGACCCAGATCGCGTGGACGCCGGGATACGTCAAAGCCACCAACAGCTTGCTGGTGGCGGCCGGGTCCTCGCGCAGGGCCGTGTCCAAGTCCTCCTGGACGCGGCCCCACGCGGAACGAAGCAGTCGGCTGGCAGTGCTCATCACCACAGCCTACAGTCGGCCGGTGGAACCGTGTTCCCGCCAAGCGGCGGGCGTCGCGCCGCCAGCGGCGTCACGGGCGCGGGCGGCGGGGTCGGCTGGACGCCCGGCGACACCAAGGTGCGCCTCCGGACGTCCACCGCCACCCGGGAGGGTCCGGGAGCGAAGACGCCGCCCCCGGACACCAACGGGTGCCGCCGGACATCCCCCGCCACAGTGGGCCAGCCGTTGCCGCTCAACTCAATCCAGCAGGTCGGAGTAGAGCGGCGTCGACAGATAGCGCTCGCCCCAGTCGGGGGAGACCACGACGATCACCTTGCCGGCGTTGGCCGGATCGGCGGCCAGGTCGGCGGCGGCGCGAAGGGCGGCCCCGGCCGAGATGCCGATCAGCAGGCCCTCCTCTTTGGCGGCCCGCCGAGCCCAAGCCAGGGCGTCGTCAGAGGTCACCTTGATGATGCCGTCGATGACGGAGCGGTCGAGGATCTCGGGCACGAAACCGGGCGAGATGCCCTGGATCTTGTGGGTGCCTTTCGGCTCGCCCGACAAGACTGCCGACTCGGCCGCCTCGACGGCGTACAACTGGACCGACGGCTTGCGGGCCTTCAACACGTGGCCGACGCCGGTGATCGTGCCGCCGGTGCCGACGCCGGATACGACGATGTCGACCTTTCCGTCGGTGTCGTTCCAAATCTCCTCGGCGGTCGTCTTCTCGTGGATGGCGACGTTGGCCGGGTTGGTGAACTGGCTGGCCAGAATCGCGCCGGGCGTGGCGTCGACGATCTCCTGGGCTTTGCGGTTGGCGCCGGGCACGCCGTCGGCGGCGGGCGTCAAGACCAGCTGGGCTCCGTAGGCGCGCAGCAGGGCGCGGCGCTCTTTGGAGAACGACTCTGGCAGGGTGATGATCACCTTGTAGCCGCGGGCCGCGCCGACCCACGCCAAGGCGATGCCGGTGTTGCCGGAGGTGCCCTCGACGATCGTGCCGCCCGGTTTGAGGGAGCCGTCGGCTTCGGCGGCGTCGATGATGGACACGCCGATGCGGTCTTTGACGGAGTTGGCCGGGTTGTAATACTCCAGCTTGGCCAGGACGGTCGCCTGCGAGTCGCCGTACAGGCGGTTGATTTGCACCAGCGGGGTGCGTCCGATTAGTTCAGTGGCGTCTTTGTACCATGTCATGATTTCTAGTCTCCTTGGGTCTGATGGTGGTTGTGATGAAGTTGGGGGTGAAATAGTTGCGGTTTCGCCAACATCGGAAGGGCGGCTCGGCGGTCAGTCTCATCGTCACACCTCGACCTGGTCGAGGGCTTGGTCGAGGTCGGCGATCAAATCGCCGGCGTCCTCGATGCCGAGCGACAGCCGCACCATTTCGGGGGCGACACCGGCGGCCACCAGCTCCTCCTCGGTCAGCTGGGAGTGGGTGGTGGTGGCGTTGTGGATGGCCAGCGACTTGGCGTCCCAGATGTTCGCCAGGTGGCTGAACAGCTCCAGCGCCTCGACGAACACCGCCCCGCCAGGCCGTCCCGCCTTCAAGCCGAAAGACAGGATGCCGCCGTATCCGCGACCGGTCAGCACCCGGTCGGCGACGGCCTTGAATGGCGACGACTCGAGGCCGGGATAGTTGACCCACGACACTTTCGGATGGTCCTGGAGGTGTTTGGCGACGGCCAGCGCGTTGGACGAGTGGCGCTCGATGCGCAGCGGCAGCGTCTCCAAGCCTTGCAAGGCCAGCCAGGAGTTCATCGGCGTGATCGTCGCACCCGTGTTGCGCAGCAGCACCGTCCGCGCCCGCACGACGTACGCCGCCGGCCCCGCCGCGTCGGTCCAAACCGCGCCGTGATAGGCCGGGTCGGGCTTGGTCAGGCCGGGGAAGCGGTCGGCGTTGGCGGCCCAGTCGAACTTGCCCGAGTCGACCAGCACGCCGGCGATCAACGTGCCGTGGCCCGAGATGTACTTGGTGGCCGAGTGGACGGCGATGTCGACGCCGTGGTCGAAGACGCGGGCCAGGATCGGCGTCGGAACGGTGTTGTCGACGATGAACGGCAGGCCGAACGAGTGGGCGGCCTGCGACCAGGCGTCCAAGTCGATGACGTTGATCGCCGGGTTGCCGATCGTCTCTCCGAACACCAGGCGCGTCTTGTCGTCGACGACGTCGCCCAACTGTTCGGGATGCTCCGGGTCGACGAAGCGCGCCTCGATGCCGTACTGCGCCAGTGTGTGGGCGAACAGCGCGAAGGTGCCGCCGTACAACGTCGACAGGGCGACGATGTTGTCCCCGGCGTAGGTCAGGTTGAGCACGGCGTAGGTGATGGCGGCCGCCCCGGAGCTGGTGGCCAGCGCCCCGACGCCTCCTTCGAGGGCGTTGACGCGCTGCTCGAAAACGTCCTCGGTCGGGTTCATGATGCGCGAGTAGATGTTGCCCGGCACCCGCAGCGCGAACAGGTCGGCGGCGTGCTGGGTGTCGTTGAAGACGTACGAGCTGGTCTGGTAGATCGGCACGGCTCGGGCATTGGTGGCCGGATCGGCCTGCTCCTGGCCGGCGTGGACTGCGATGGTGTCTGGATGTAGGGGCATGATCTTCCTAAAGGTGTGCGGGCATGTTGGATTGTCGTCGCGAGACGTGCCGGGGATGGTGGGGCGCAGCGTTAGCGCGTCATCGACGGCACGCCGAGACACCGACAGGTGGCGCGCGTCGAAAACATGTCCCAAATGCTAGGCGCTTGGGCGCGGTTTGGTCAATCAGGGGTGTGTATTGGGGCGACGCCACGGCGTGCTGGCGAGGGGGCGTTTGGCGCGCGCGTTGGCCCACTCGCCTCGACCCTCCACTTCCACTGGTCGAACTCGACCGTCCGCGACGGGAACCATTTTCTCGTGCCATCGTCGCCACTGGCCCATCTCGTCCCTGGCGTCCAGCCAGAGCGCCCAGTGCTGGGGTCTAATGCGGTCGCACGTCCCAAACCATAACTCCGAATATAAACTCGGATCGATATTGCGCGTGTGCGAGGCGCAGGCCAACGACTTGCCGGGCATGGCAATTGAGGCAATTGTTGTCGTCGCGTCAGGCCTGGGGCAGACATCCGGTTGGGACCAATGGGGCAAGGCATACAATAGCTGTCCCAGGCTGCGAGAGGCCGATGAGTCCTGGCGGACACGGCAATGGTGAGGCACTTCTCGGGACTTTCGGGGCAAGATTTGGGTCCTTAAGGCCCATTGTGCCTGGGGTTGCGGCTGTAGCAGGATGTGGCTCAACCTACATTGGAAGGAGCCATCAAATGGCGCGAAATATGTTGTGGGCGAAGGCAGGATCAGTGTGTCTGGGCGCCGTCGCCCTCATTGCTTGCGGGCTGCCGAACGCATATGCCCAGGGTCCGCAAATTGGCGGGTCAGGCAATACTTATTACTTGAACGATAGTTTCAATGGGACGGCTAATCTCACCGTGTATTACGGCGATC
>JAISUF010000079.1 GCA_031272195.1 Propionibacteriaceae bacterium | reverse complement strand
GACAGCACCAGGCCGTCCAACTCCAGGCAGCGGGCGTGGGCCAGGGCGGCGCGCAGGCGGGCGTCCAAGACGGTCAGGAGGGCCGGCTCGGGGCCGACCGGCCGGGACAGGGCGAAGCGGAGGTCGGGGTGGGTGGCGCGGCTGCGGCGCAACAGGGCGGCGACGGACTCGTCCGGGTCGACGGCGCGGGCCAGGTCGAGCGGCACATAGACGATCTCGCGGCCGGGCAGCGCGGCGAATTGGCTGACGACCTGCATGCCGCTGGGGGGGCAAGATGTTAGAAACGCCACATGGGTGTCGATCTCGGCCCGCCGCGTGGACAATTGTTCGCACAATGCGTGGGCGACTTGCGCCACTCGCGGGTCGCGGCTGCCCTTCACCACCACAACAAGTGCCGGAGCTGACATTTGAGCGCCTTTCGTCTCATGTCCCTGGGTCGGCGCCCTTGCCGTTTGTTGACTAAAGCCAAGTCGAAATCATAAAGTAATGCAAATTGGGCGACCACATCATGAGATGCCATTCCGCCATGTGAGACGCCCACGGAATTAGGCCTCTGACAAGGGGCGATGGTCGAATTGAAAAGGGAATATAGGTCAGTCTAGGCAGACTTCGGGACTGTTCTGGAGCGCCAGGCGGACCGGGCGCAGGTGGCGCGGCAGCATGTCCGGCAAGGCGTCGGCGGCGAAGAAGGCGGCCTCGACGGTTTCCTCTGAGTCGGGCGCCGGATCGCCTTCCAGCCAGCGACAGCGGAAGACGTGCTCGAGATATCTGGCCTTGTCGCCATTCGAATAGGTGACGACATCGCTGACCGCCACCGCGACCAGGCGTTCGACCTCGGCCAAGACCTGTGATTCCTCTTCGATCTCCCTGACGGCGGTTCGGGCCGGATGCTCGCCGGGGTCGACGATCCCCGTCACGCACGTCCACTCGAAGTCGTCGGCGCGGCGCACCAGCAACACCTCGTCGCGCCCGAGTCGCTGGCGCACGACGACGGCGGCCACGCCGGGCAGCCACAACTGGTCGTGGCCGACCCGGCGGCGCAGTTCGACGATGAAGTCGGGGATCGCCACGGCCGTCAGCCCAACTGGGCGCGCACTTTGGCGGCCACGGCCTTGCCCTCGGCCCGTCCCTCGGCCCGGCAGTTGACGGCCCGCACCAGCGCGCCCATGTCCCGCATGGTCAAGTCGGCGCCGATGTCGCCGCGCAGCTTCTCGGCCTCCTCGGCGACGATGGCGTCCAGCTCGGACTCGGTCAGCGGCGCGGGAAGATACCTGGCCAGGCACTCGGCCTGCGACAACTCCTTGTCGACCAGGTCTTGCCGGTTGCCGGCGGCGTAGGCCTCGGCGGAGTCCTTGCGTGAGGCCACCTCCTTCTTCAGGATGGCCAGCACCTCGATGTCGTCGAGGGTGTGGGCCTCGCCTTGGGTCTCGGCCCGCTGGATCGCCGTAAGGGCCATGCCGAGGGCGTTCTTGGCCGTCTCGTCGCGATCCTTCATGGCTTGCACGCGGTCGGCCCGCAGCTGTTCTTTGAGCGCCATCATTTACCTTTCGTAGTTCCAGCAAGTATTCTCCCACCTGTGGAGGACGAGTTGGACTCGGTGTGGTTTACCCAGACCCAGACGGCGCGCCTGTTCACCGCCGAGGAGCCGCTGCGGCTGGCCCAAGGCGGCGAGCTTGGGCCGGTCGACATCGCCTACGAGACCTACGGCGAGCTGAACGCCGAGGCGTCCAACGCCGTCTTCGTCTGCCACGCCCTGACCGGCGACGCCCACGCCGCTGGCTACCACGCCGGGGACAAACGTCCCGGCTGGTGGGACAACCTGATCGGACCGGGCAAGCCGGTCGACACCAACCGCTTCTTCGTGGTCTGCGCCAACCTGTTGGGCGGCTGCCAGGGCAGCACCGGCCCGGCCTCGGCCAACCCGGCGACCGGGCGGGCCTACGGACTGGACTTCCCCCTGCTGATGGTCGCCGACCTGGTGGCCTGCCACCGGGCGCTGCTGCGCCATTTGGGAATCGACACGCTGCTGGCGGCGATCGGCGGGTCGCTGGGCGGCATGCAGGTCTTGGAGTGGGCGCTGCGCCACCCGGGCGAGGTTCGCAACGCCGTCGTGGTGGCGGCCTCCAGCGAGCTGACCGCGCAGAACATCGCCTTCTCGGCGGTGGCCCGCAAGGCCATCATGGCCGACGAGAACTTCCACCACGGCCAATACGCCGCCGCCGGGGAGAACCCGGACAACGGCCTGTCGATCGCGCGGATGATGGCCCACATCACCTACCTGTCCGAGGACGCCCTGACGGTCAAGTTCGGCCGCGAGTTGCGCGAGAAGGACCGCAGCCCCGGCTTCGGCACCGACTTCCAGGTCGAGTCGTACCTGGCCCACCAAGGCGAGGTCTTCCTGGAGCGCTTCGACGCGCTCAGCTACATCTACCTGACGCGCGTCATGGACTATTTCGACCCGTTCTCCGAGCCGGGGGCGACCGACGCCGTGCGGGAGCGCCCCGTCAACTGGCTGGTGGCCAGCTTCGACACCGACTGGCGCTTCGGCACGCCGCACTCGCGCCGCATCGTGCGCACGCTGGAGCGGGCCGGCCAGCCGGTCACCTTCCGCGAGATCCCCTCGCCTTGGGGCCACGACTCCTTCCTGCTGCCGGTTCCCCGCTACCACGACACCATCCGGGCCTTCCTCGACCACGCCCTCGAAGCCGCTCTCGGCGAAGGGGTGGACGCCCGCGGTGCCGTCGTGACGCCGGTCGGCGTCGCGGCCGGGCCCAAGGCCCTGCGCGAGGACCTGCAGATTCTGGCCGACCTTGTCCCGGACGGCTCGCGCGTGCTCGACCTCGGCTGCCACGACGGCGACCTGCTGTCGCATCTGATCGCGCGTCGAAACTGCACCGGCACCGGCGTGGAGATCGACCCAAGCGCTGTGCTGTCGGTGATCCGGCGCGGCATCCCGCTGGTCGAGTTGGACATCGACTTCCAGCTCGACGAGTTCGACGACGACTCCTACGACGTCGTCGTGCTGTCGCGCACCATCCAGGTGATCAGGCGCCCCCAGGAGGTGCTGGAGCAGATCGCCAGGATCGGGTCGCGGATCATCGTGTCGGTGCCGAACTTCGCCTGGTGGGGCCACCGCCTGCGCCTGCTGCGCGGCCGGATGCCGATGTCGAAGGAGCTGCCCTACAAGTGGTACAACACCCCCAACCTGCGCTTCGTGTCGCTGGCCGACATCGAGTTGTTCTTCGCCGGGCTGGGCCTCAAGATCGAGCGGCGCATCCCAATGGGGATCGACGGCGAGGCGCTGCGCCACCCCTTCGGGGCGAATCTGTTCGCCGGAGCCGCCACCTATGTGCTGGGCAAGCGATGAGCGGGCGGCGTCGGCTTCGAGGCCGCCCTCGACGCGGCGGCGGGCTGCGACAGGGCGGACCGGCGATGGGCGGATCGGCTGCGGGCGGGAGTGCGGCGAGCGGCTCGGGCCGGGACGCTGGCGCGGCTGATTGCAGGGCCTCCGATAGGTCGTCGACGAGGTTGGCGGGCGCGTGGTGATCAAACTGGCGCTGTTGGCCGGAGCCGCCGTCGGCGGCGTCCTGACCGGCTTGGGCTTCGCGCCGTTCGACTGGTGGTGGTTGACGCTGGTCGGAACGGTGGTGTTGACGGCCCTTGTCCAGATTTCCCAGCTCGTCGCGCCCGCCCCGAGGGGCCTGGCTCTGACCGGCCTGGTCGGCTTGGGATACGGCCTGGGCCTGGCGGGCACGACGCTGAACTGGATGAGCGCCATCCTGGTGGCGGCGATGGTCGGGATGGTGGTCGCCGTGGCGCTGTTCTACGCGGCGCTGGCGCTGGCGGTTCGCGCCGTCATGGCGTTGCGGGCCTGGCCCCTCCTCGTTCCGGCTTGCTGGGTGCTGCTGGAATTCGCCATCAGCCGGTGGCCGTTCGGCGGCTTCGGCTGGGTGCGGGTCGGCTACGCCATGGTCGACTCGCCGTTGGCCGGGGCCTACCCGCTGGTCGGCGTGGCCGGCGCGACTTACCTGGCGGTGCTGTCGGGACACCTCGTGTGGTGGGCTTACGGCAAACACGATTGGGCCCGGCTGCGTCGTTTGGCGCGCCCATCGGCCGGGGCCAAGGCTGTGGGCGAGGGCGTCAACGCGGCGCGGCGGCTGGTCGGCTGGGGGTGCCTGTTGGCCGTCATGGTGGCGGCGGCGGGCGTCGGCCGTCTGATCGCTCCGGCGCCGGCCGAGGGGACCATCGAGGCTGGCTGGGCGCAGGGCGGCGCGCCGGGCGGCGGCGTCTATGGCCTGGGCGAGGCCCGCACGATCACCAAGAACGAGACGGCGCAGACTTTGCAACTGGCGCAGGACGTGGCGGCGGGCAAGCTGCCCCAACCGGACTTCGTCGTCTGGCCGGAGAACGGCACCGACCTGGACCCCCACGCCGACCAGGCGACCGCCCAGCTGGTCGAGCAGGCCGTCGACGCGGTGGGCGTGCCGCTGTTCCTGGGCGCGATCGCCGACGGTCCAGGAGTCGACGAGCGCCAAACCGTTTCGCTGTGGTGGGAGCCGGGCGTCGGCGAGACGGCGCGCTACGCCAAGCGGGCGATCGTGCCCTTCGGGGAGTGGATACCGGCCCGCGACATCCTGCTGCCGCTGATCCCGCAGTTGCGCTACGTCGGCGCCCAGTCGGTGGCCGGCGATCAGCCCGGCGTCCTGCCCGTCACCCTGCCCGACGGTCGCGCCGTCAACCTGGGTGTGGCGGTCTGCTACGACGTGGCCTTCGACGACGTCGTGTACGACCTGACGCGCTACGGCGGACAGGTGATCGTCGTCCAGAGCAGCAACGCCATGTACCAGGGCACCATCCAGATCGAGCAGCAGTTCGCCATGACGCGGGTGCGGGCCGCCGAGCTGCGCCGACCGATCCTGGTGGTCACCACCAGCGGAATCTCGGGGCTGATCGACGCTTTTGGCAACGTCCAATGGCGAGTGGCGGACCGCGCGTCGGCCCACGGCGTGGCCCAACTGGGGATTCACACAGGGACGACCCCTGCGGTCTGGTTGGCCGGGTGGCTAGAGTTGGTCATCGCGGCGGCCGCCGCCGCGGCGGTCGGCGTGGCCGGCGGAGCGTGGATCAGGAGGAGACGTGGCTGACGACAAGGTGCTGGTCTGCATACCGACGTACAACGAGGCCGAGAACATCGAGCCGATAGTCGCCCGGTTGAGGGCGGCCGTGCCGCGGGCCGACATTCTGGTGGCCGACGACAACTCGCCCGACCAGACCGGGGCGATCGCCGACCGCTTGGCGGACGCCGACGGACACGTCCACGTTCTCCACAGGGCTGGCAAGGAGGGGTTGGGCGCGGCCTACGTGGCGGCCTTCCGCTGGGGCCTGGAGCGCGGCTACGGCGTGCTGGTGGAGCACGACGCCGACGGCTCCCACAAGCCGGAGGAGCTGCCGAGGCTGCTGGAGCGGCTGAAGACCGCCGACGTCGTGAAGGGGTCGCGCTGGGTGCCGGGCGGGAAAGTCGTCGACTGGCCGTGGACCAGGGAATTGCTGTCGCGCGGCGGCAACCTGTGGACCAGGCTTTGGCTGGGCCTGGGGGTCAAGGACGCGACCGGCGGATTCGTCGCCTGGCGGGCCGACACCCTGCGCGGCATCGACCTGGGCTCGGTCGAGGCGGCCGGCTACGGCTTCCAAGTCGATCTGGTGTGGCGGGCCGTCAAAGCCGGGTTCAAGGTGGCGGAGGTGCCGATCACGTTCCAGGAGCGGACCGCCGGGGCGTCCAAGATGAGCGGCCAGATCGTCGCCGAAGCGATGTGGCTGACCACCCGCTGGGGCGTCAAACACCGCCTCGGGCAGCTCAAGGGGCTGTTCGCGCGCCGAGATGAGACCTCGGTAGGCGCCTGAGCGAACTTTCCGACGGGCTGCCGAACTCGGCGGGCCCGGTGGCGGCGCCTCTCAAGCCGACGCGGCGTGGCTATCTCGTCGGCGCACACTGGATCGGCCTCGACGCGGCGTCCCACAGCCTCGCCGACCGACCGGCCTCTTACCGCCTGATCTCGGCCAGCCGCTCGGCCAGCAGCGCCTCCAACTCCGGGACGCTGCGGCGCTCGCGCAGCATGTCCCAGTGGGTGCGCTGGGCTTTGGGGACCTTGAAGTTGACCGGTCGGGTGCCGTCGGCGCGGACGGCGAAGGCGCCGCACTTGGGGCATTCCCACTCGGTCGGCGGCTCGGCTTCGGCGGAGAAGGCCAACTCGAAAGAGTGGCCGTTGTGGCAGGTGAAGCCGACCAATTGGCGCGGCGCCAGGTCCACCCCCTGCGGGCTGGCGAAACTCTTCTCGCCCAATCCCCGACCGTGCAAACTGCGATCCAACAT
Source organism: Propionibacteriaceae bacterium (assembly GCA_031272195.1). Classification (GTDB taxonomy): domain Bacteria; phylum Actinomycetota; class Actinomycetes; order Propionibacteriales; family Propionibacteriaceae; genus Propionicimonas. The sequence goes on along the minus strand of JAISUF010000079.1, from coordinate 5,690 downwards.
CTTCCCCCCTGTGCCTATCCAGCCTAGCCAGCCTGGCAAACCGCCCGTGGTGGCGGGGCCGGCAATATCGTGAAACGCGATCCGCCCTGGGCCTATTCCCTCAGGCCCGCCACGGGTTGGCAATCCTGGCTGGCTCACCACATGCCGCGGGCCGCCAGCACCTGCCGCAACACGTCGGGCCGGTCGGTCATGATGCCGTCGACTCCGGCCTCGATCAACTCGTTCATGGCGTCGGCGTCGTCGATCGTCCAGACATGGACTCTGAGGCCGGCCCGGTGGGCGCCGTCGAGGAGCCGCCGACTGAACACTTGGAGATGGTTTCGCCGCAGCGGGATTTGCAGGGCGCTGACGCCGGACGGGTAGCGGCCGACGCCGAGTCGGCAGGCCGTCAGCGAGCGGGCGACGTCGGCGGTCGAGGCGCCGTAGGGCACGCTGTCGCCCATGATGGCGCGGAACTCGGCCAGCCGCCGCCCGGAGAACGACGTCACCAGGACGCGGTCTTGAGCCCCGGCGGCCCGGATGGCGGCGGCCAACAGGGGCGCGGTGCCCTCGCCTTTGAGGTCGATGTTGAAGCGGGCTTGGGGGAAGCGGTCCAGCAGTTCGGCCATCAGGGGCACGGCGCAGTCGCCGCCGACGCGGGCCTGGGCGACGACATCGTAGGGCAGTTCGCGGATCTTGCCGGCCAAGTCGGTGACGCGGTCGAGGCGGTCGTCGTGGAAGGCGACCAGCCGACCGTCGCGGGTGGCGTGGACGTCGGTTTCCAGATAGCGGAAGCCGAGGTCGACGGCGGTCTGGAAGGCCCGCGCCGTGTTCTCCCGGCCGATGTTGGCCGGATGGCGGGCCCCGCCGCGGTGGGCGATGGCCTGGAACGGCGAATCGAAGTAACCCACGGGCAACAGTATGCCCCTTGGGCCGCTCGGCGGCGAAGCCGGACGGTTGCCCGATAGCGGGCACCGTGGCGCGGGTCGGGTGTTGGCGACCCGCCTGGACGCCACCGGGGCGGGAGGCGGGCGGGGCTAATATTGCCCCTATGACAACCATTCTCTCGATCCAGTCAAGCGTCGCCTACGGCCATGTGGGAAATTCCGCCGCCACGTTCCCGTTGATGCGGCTGGGAGTCGAGGTCTGGCCCGTCATCACCGTCCACTTCTCCAACCACACCGGCTATGGCCAGTGGCGCGGCCCGCTGCTGGCCGCCGCCGACGTGGCAGAGGTCGTCAAGGGCATTGACGAGCGCGGCGTGCTGGGGCGGGTCGACGCCGTCCTGTCGGGCTACCAGGGGGCCGAGGACGTCGGCGCCGAGGTGCTCAACGCCCTCGACTTGGTGCGCCAGCGCAACCCGCAGGCGATCTACTGCTGCGACCCGGTGCTCGGCGACGAGGGGCGTGGGATCTACGTGCGCCCCGGCATCCCCGAGTTCATGCGCGATGTGGTGGTGCCGCGAGCCGACATCGTGACGCCCAACCACTTCGAGTTGGACTACCTGACGGGCGCGCCGTCGCGGACGCTGGCCGGCGTCCTGGACGCCGCCAACGCACTGCGCGAGCGCGGCCCGAAGGTCGTGCTGGTGACGTCGACCATCCTGGAGGACTCCGATCCTGACACCATCGTCATGGTGGCGGTGACCGAGGGCGGCGCCTGGCGGGTGACGACGCCCTTGCTCAACCGCACCTTCACCGGTTCGGGCGACATCACCACGGCGCTGTTCCTGGCCCACTACCTCGAGGCGGGCGATCCGGCCCAGGCCTTGGGCAAGACCGCCGACGCCGTCTACTCGCTGCTCAAGGCGACCGCCGACGCCGACTCCAAGGAGCTGCTGCTGGTCGAGGGGCAAGACGAGATCGTCAACCCGAGCTTCCACTTCGACGTCGTCGCCTTGTGAATCGGTCCTCCGACCGCGCCCTGACGGGTGTTGAGCCGCGCAACTGTCGCGGGGTCCCCCGTGGGCGCGCGCGGGTGGAGGCTTGCTCGCCGTCCAGGCCGGTCGCGCACATGAGGGGTCGCTGTGGGCGTGCGGCTGGAGGGCTCGCCAGCGGGAGCGGGGCGGCGGGGAGTCAGTCCGCGCCGGTTATCTCGTCGAAGCTCTCGATGGTCGCGCCAAGGGCGTTGAGGCGGCGCGGCAGGTCCTCGTAGCCTCGGTTGATCATGTAGATGTCGTGGATGACGCTCTCGCCTGCGGCGGCCATGGTGGCCAGCAGCAGGCATACGGCCGGCCGCAGGGCCTTCGGGCAGACCACGTTGTCGGCCTTCCAGCGGGTCGGCCCCTGGACGACCAGCCGGTGCGGGTCGAGCAGTTGGATGTCGGCGCCCAGCTTCTTCAAGTCGGCCAGGTGGATGGCGCGGTTCTCGTACACCCAGTCGTGGATGGTCGTCTTGCCGATGGCGCTGGCCGCGATGACGGCGAAGAACGGCAGGTTGTCGATGTTCAGGCCGGGGAACGGCAGCGGGTGGATTTTGTCGGCGGCGGCGCGCAGCTGCGAGGGGTGGATGGTGACGTCGAGCAGCTTGGTCTGCCCGTTCTCGGCCCGGTACGACGGGCTCAGATCGTAGTCCAGGCCCATCTCGCCGAGGATGGCCAGCTCGATCTCGAGGAACTCGATGGGGGAGCGGCGCACCGTGATCTCTGAGTTGGTGACGATGCCGGCCGTGATCAGGCTCATCGCCTCGATCGGGTCCTCTGAGACGGCGAACTCGACGTCGGCCTCGATGCGGGGCACGCCTTTGACGGTCAGCCTGGTCGAGCCGATGCCGTCGATCTCGACGCCGAGCAGCTGCAGGAAGAAGCAGAGGTCTTGGACCATGTAGTTGGCCGAGGCGTTGTTGACGATCGTCGTGCCGGTGTCGAGGGCGGCCGCCATCAGGACGTTCTCGGTCACAGTGTCGCCGCGCTCGATCAGGGTGATGCGGCGCTTGGCGTCGCTGTTGGGCGAGACGAAGACGTGGTAGTGGTTGTCGCGGGAGCGGACGTCCAGGCCGAATTTGGCCAGGGCGAACTTGTGCGGGTTGATGGTGCGGATGCCCAACTCGCAGCCGCCGGCGAAGGGCAGGTCGAAGGCCGTCTCGTCGTGCAGCAGCGGGCCCAGCAGCATGATGATCGAGCGCGTCTGGCGGGCGGCGGCTTGGTCGAGTGAGGCCAAGTCGAGCTTCTCGGGCCGCGACAATTGGAGGTCTTTGCCGTTGGGCAGCCAGGTGACGGCCACGCCGATGCTGGTCAGCACCTCGATGATGCGGTTGACCTCCTCGATGTGCGCGACGTTGCGCAGGACGGTCGTGCCGTGGTTGAGCAGGCTGGCGCACAGCAGCGCGACGGCGGCGTTTTTCGAGGAGCGGACCTCGATGGCCCCCTTCAGCTTGGTCGGGCCGGTGACGCGCAGGCCGGGCGTGCCCGCCGCGCCGGTCGGCCGCAGCAGGGGGGCCTCCAGGGCGGCGGCGATGCGGTTGACCATGTCGAGGCTGAGGTTTTGGCGGCCGCCCTCGATGCGGCCGATGGCCGACTGGGAGGTGTTGAGGCGGTTGGCCAATTCGTGCTGGGTCATGCCGCGTTGACGCCTGGCGTCTCGGATCAGGGCGCCGACGGCGCTCGGAAGGATTTCCCGCATGGCCATGAACATATCACATACGATATGAGAATCTGCTGAGAAGGGCTTGGCGTCCGCGAGAATCGACTGTGGTCGCTGGGCCTTCGGACCGCAGCCGCACAATTACCCCGCGAGGCCCGCCATGGGGCGGCGTCGATGGCTCTAGACTGCAAGGCATGACCGAGCACTATGACGTGGTGGTGTTGGGCGCCGGACCCGGCGGCTATGTGGCGGCCATCCGCTGCGCCCAACTGGGCAAGAAGACCGCGATCGTCGAGAAGAAGTGGTGGGGCGGCGTCTGCTTGAACGTCGGCTGCATCCCGACCAAGTCGCTGCTGCGCAACGCCGAGCTGGCCCACATCCTGACCGACGAGAAGGACCTTTACGGCATCTCGGGGGAGGTCGCCTTCGACTATGGCAAGGCGTTCTCGCGCAGCCGTGACGTGTCGGGGCGGATGGTCAAAGGCATCCACTTCCTGATGAAGAAGAACAAGATCGACGAATACGAGGGCTGGGGCACGTTCGCAGACGCCAAGACGCTGCGCGTCGCCTCCGCTTCGGGGGAACAGGAGCTGGCCTTCGACAACGTGATCATAGACGCCGGGGCGACGACCAAGCTGCTGCCCGGCACCAGTGTCACCGAGCGCGTGGTCACCTACGAGGAGCAGATCATGGCCGACCGGCTGCCCGGATCGATCGTCATCTGCGGGGCGGGCGCCATCGGCACCGAGTTTGCCTACGTGCTGCGCAACTACGGCGTCGAGGTGACGATCGTCGAATACCTCGACCGCTTGGTTCCCAACGAGGACGCCGAGGTCAGCGCCGAGTTGGCCCGTGCCTACAAGCGGTACGGCGTCAAGGTCTTGACGTCCACCAAGGTCGAGCGGATCGAAGAGGACGCCGACGGCGTCAACGTCACGGTGTCCCCGGCGTCGGGCGGCGAGCCGCAGACGCTGCGCGCCGACAAGGTGTTGCAGTCGCTCGGCTTCGCCCCCAGGACGCAGGGCTACGGCCTGGAGAACACTGGCGTCGCCCTGACCGAGCGCGGCGCCATCGCCATCGACGACCACATGCGCACCAACGTTCCGGGGGTGTACGCCATCGGCGACGTCACCGCCAAGCTGATGTTGGCCCACACCGCCGAGGCGCAGGCCGTCGTGGCGGCCGAGACCATCGCCGGCGCGCCGACGCAGACCATCGACTACGCGATGATTCCCCGCGCCACCTACTGCCAGCCGCAGATCGGCTCGTTCGGCTACACCGAGCAGCAGGCCCGCGACATGGGGTTCGAGGTCAAAGTCGCCAAGTTCCCCTTCGCCGCCAACGGCAAGGCCTGGGGCTACGGCGAAGCCGCCGGCTTCGTCAAGATCGTCGCCGACGCCCGCTACAACGAGCTGCTCGGCGCCCACATGATCGGCCCGGACGTCTCCGAGCTGCTGCCTGAGCTGACGCTGGCCCAGCTTTGGGATCTGACAGCCGACGAGGTGGCGCGCAACATCCACACCCACCCGTCGCTGTCGGAGGCCGTCAAGGAGGCCGTCGAGGGCATCGCCGGCCACATGATCAACCTGTGACGGCCTTTGCGGCGGGCTGGCGCGACGGCCCGCCGGGCGCGCGGCGATGGTCGCGGCGCACGTCGCCCTTTGGTTGCGACGGGCGTTGGTCGACGGCTGGACGGGATATGATTCGCAGGTAGCCAGCCACCTGCGCGGAAGGACTCCGAAGTGACCACGCCATACCCGACCGACCCCAACCAGCCCGGCCAGCCCCAATATCCCGGCCAGCCGCCGACGCCGCCGCCGCCCAGCTCGCAGGCGGGCCCAGTCCCGCCGCAGGCCCCCGTCCCGCCGCAGGCCACGGTTCCACCCCAGACCCCGGTTCCACCCCAAGGGGCCGCGACGCCACTGGGCACGGTTCCGCCGCAGGGCCCCGCCCAGCAGCCGGCCTATCCGGGCCAGTATTACGCGCCGCCGGCCGCCCCGACGCCGCCGGTGTCGAACAGCGTCTTCTCGCCTCTGCAACAGCCCGGTTTCCTCAAGACGCTGGTCAGCCCGAATTTCGACCACTTCGTAACCCCCAGGATCGTCGGCGTGGTCTGGGTGCTGGTGATGG
>JAISUF010000077.1 GCA_031272195.1 Propionibacteriaceae bacterium | reverse complement strand
CGATTACGGGTCCGGCAACGTCCACTCGGCGACGCGGGCTCTGGCCTTCGCCGGGGCGGCCGTCGAGCTGTCGTCCGACCGCCAAGCCTGCCTGGACGCCGACGGCCTGGTGGTGCCGGGCGTGGGCGCGTTCGCCGCCTGCATGGGGGGCTTGGACGCCGTCGACGGGCCGTCGGTCATTCGCGAGCGCTTGGCCGGCGGGCGTCCGGTGCTGGGCATCTGCGTCGGCCACCAGGTGATGTTCGCCCGCGGCGTCGAGCATGGGGCGGTCGCCGACGGCGTGGGCGTGCTGCCGGGCGTCGTCGAGCAGCTGCGGGCCAAGCGGCTGCCGCACATGGGCTGGAACATCGTCGAGGCCGCCCGGGACAGCCAACTGTTCGACGGGGCGACCCAAGAGCGCTTCTATTTCGTCCACTCATACGGCGTCCGCGACGCCGCCGGCTTCCCCGCCGAGGCGAAGCTGACTTGGTGCGAGCACGGCGGCGACCGCTTCGTCGCGGCGGTCGAGTACGGCCCGCTGTGGACCACGCAGTTCCACCCGGAGAAGTCCGACCGGGCCGGGAGCGCCTTGTTGCGCAACTGGCTGGACGCCATGCCGTAGCGCTCTCGCCAGCCGGCCCGTCCGGTCGCGCCAAGCGCCGTGGGCGGGGCCCAGCCGTGGCGCGTCACCGTTCGGCGCGAAGCTGAGGCGACGCCCGTATTGGCCACTCGGCTTGAGCGGGACAGCGGGAGCGCGGAGCCACTGAGCCCGCCAAGGCGACTGGGCCAGACGGCTTGGCGCTGCGGTAGTGTTGTGGTCAACCGCACCGGGTCTGACGACTGGGAAGGAGCCCCCATAATGCCCCGAAAGACACACATCCCCAAGACCGCGCGCGCCTGGCTGGTGGCGCTGTTGGCGACGCTGGGCCTGCTGGCCGCCTCGGCGGGGGCCGCCACCCCCGCTCCCGCCCTGGCGCCCGTCCCGATGGCCACCGGCTCGCTGGGCGCCGACCAGCTCGTGATCGCGCCTGGACAGGTCTACACCGCCACGGCAACCGTCGAGTGGCCGTTCTCCAGCGCGCCGAGCGTCGCCTGGAAATCGAGCAACGCCAAACTGGTGACGGTCGCGGCGTCGACCAGCACCGCCGTCGACTCCAACAACGTCGCCACCTTCAAGGCCGTCGTCACAGCCAAGAAGACGGGATCGGCCAAGGTGACGGTGACCGTCAAGGACTCCTCCGGCGACAAGTGGTCGGCGGCGCTGAAAGTCAAGATCGTCGTCAAGCCGACCAAGGTTGCGCTGTCGGCCGCCAAGAAGACCCTCCGCACCGGCTCGACCTGGGAGGGCGCCTTCAAGTCGGTGTCGCCGTCCAAGGCCTACAAGGGGCTGTTGTGGAAGTCGTCCAACCCGAAAGTCGCCTCCGTCGACGACGCGGGCGCCGTCACGGCCCTCAAGGCGGGCACTACGACGATCACGGCCACCTCGCCGTTGAACAAGGCGGCCAAGGCCGCCGTCAAGGTGACCGTCAAACCGGCCGCGTTGAAGAAGCTGGCCGCCAACAATTGGGCGCCGAAAACCAGGGCGGCGATCAACCGGTTCATGGGCGACTACGGCTACGCCTCCAAGACCTACGACACGGCCAAGAAGCCGTACGTCGTCTTCGACTTCGACAACACCACCTCGTTCTTCGACGTCGAGGAGGCGCTGCTGGTCTACCAGCTTGAGAACCTGCGCTTCAAGATCCCCCGCGCCGACATGGCCAAAGTGCTGACCAGCTCGGTGCCGACGACGCCGCTGGCCGACGACTACAAGAACGCCGCCGGGGCCAGCCTCGACGTGGCGACGCTGGCCGCCGACTGCCAGAAGGACTACGAGTGGCTCTACGACAACTACGCCGGCTTCGGCGTCGGCTCGGCCACGCTGGGCGAGGTGCGGACGTCGTTGCAGTACAGCGACTTCACCACCAAGGTGCGCTTCCTCTACGAGGCCATCAACGGCACCTTCGACGCCGCCACCGGCTACCCGTGGGTCACCTACCTGTTCACCGGCATGACGCCCGCCGAGGTTTCCCAACTGGCCGTCGACTCGACCGACTACTGGCTGGCCCACCAGACTTGGGGCACGGTGACGTGGACGTCGCCGGGCCAGTCGGCCTACCCGACCGCCGCCGGGGAGGTGTCGGTCACGTACAAGACGTCGATCGCCATACCGCCGGAGAGCAAGGATCTGTACAAGAAGCTGATGGCCAACGGCTTCGACGTCTACATCTGCTCGGCGTCGTTCATCGACGTCATCGAGGCGCTGGCGTACAACCCGAAGTATGGGCTGAACGTCCCCGAGGGCCACGTCTTGGCGATGGAGTTGAACAAGGACGCCAACGGGAAATACCTGCCGGAGTACAACTACACGCTGCACGACCAAACGCAGGGCAAGGGCAAGAAGACGAGCATCGACAAGCTGATCCGTCCGCTGTACGACGGGCGCGGGCCGCGCATGGTGGCCGGCGACTCGGCCGGCGACTACCAGATGATCACCGGCTACAAGTCGATGAAACTCGGGTTGATCATCAACCGCGTCCGCAAGGCCAGCGACCCGATCAGCAAAGTGTCCGCGCAGGCCGCCGCGACGATCGGCCAGGCCGACGCCAAGTACGTCTTGCAGGGCCGCGACGAGAACACCGGCAAGTACCGCAAGTCTGAGAAGTCGATCCTGCTCGGCTCCGACACCCCGAAACTCCTGCCGTAGGGTGTGCGGGCCTGTGGGCGGCGCGGGCTTGGACGCGCCGCCGGAAGCCCACTGCCGTGTGGGCCTATGCGGAGGTGCGCCTGGCCTATGGGTTGACGACCTGCGCGGGTCGTGTCGCTGGTCGCCCGGCGGGCCTGTGTGAGCGTTGCCTGTGGGCGCGCCTGAGGCGCCACTTAGGCCGGGCGGGGGCCCGGTGATAGGCTTGGCGGGTTTGCCACACGAGGGAGAGACCGTTGGAGATACTCGAACTGCTGCCCGCCGTCGATATCCGCCAGGGCCGGGCCGTCCAGCTCGTCCAGGGCGTCGCCGGGTCGGCGAAGGTTTTCGGCGACCCGCTGGCGGCCGCCAAACGGTGGGAGGACGGCGGCTCGCGCTGGATCCACCTGGTCGACCTCGACGCGGCCTTCGGCGAGGGGTCGAACGCCGACATCATCGCCGAGATCGTGGCCACCGCCAAGCTGCAAGTCGAGCTGTCCGGCGGCATCCGCGACGACGCCTCCCTGGAGCGGGCCTTGTCGACCGGCTGCACGCGCGTCAACATCGGCACCGCCGCTTTGGAGAGCCCGCAGTGGTGCGCCGAGGTGATCAAGGAGTACGGCTCGAAGATCGCCATCGGCCTCGACGTGCGCGGCAACCGGCTGGCCGCCCGCGGCTGGACGCGCGAGGGCGGGCTGCTCGACGACACGCTGCGCCGCCTGGACGAGGCCGGCTGCCAGCGCTACGTCGTCACAGATGTGGCCAGCGACGGCATGCTGACCGGACCGAACCTCGAGCTGTTGCACCACGTCTGCGACCGCACCGCCGCTCGCGTGGTGGCCAGCGGCGGCGTCTCCAGCTTGGACGACATCGCCAAGCTGCGCGGCCTGGTCGAAGAGGGCGTCGAGGGCGCCATCGTCGGCACGGCGCTGTACGTCGGCAGCTTCACGCTGGCGGAGGCGCTGAACGCGGCCGAGGGCTGACGCGGCCAAACGCCCGCGGTTGTCGGCGGTGGCCGGGGGCGGGTTGGCCGCCTGGTCGGCCGTCGCCAAAGGCGGCTAGCGGGTGCATTAGAATCAGTGGGGCTAAGGAGTTGAGAGGCAGGATATGAGCGGTCATTCCATGTGGGCGACCACCAAACACAAGAAGGCGGCCATCGACGCCAAGCGCGGCAAGCTGTTCGCCAAGTTGATCAAGAACATCGAGGTGGCGGCCCGCACCGGCGGCGCCGACCCTTCGGGCAACCCCACTTTGTACGACGCCATCCAAAAGGCCAAGAAGAACTCCGTTCCCAACGACAACATCGACCGCGCCGTCAAGCGGGCGGCCGGCGGCGAGGGCGGCGGCGCCGAATACATCACGATCATGTACGAGGCCTACGTGGCCGGCGGCGTGGCCGTCCTGATCGAGTGCCTGACCGACAACCGCAACCGCTCGGCCTCGGACGTCCGGGTGGCGGTGACGCGCAACGGCGGCCGGATGGCCGACATGGGCTCGGTCCAGCGGCTGTTCAACCGCAAGGGCGTGGTGGCGGTCGAGATCGCCGGCGGCGACAACGAGGCGACCGAGCTGGCGGTCATGGAGGCGACGCTGGACGCCAACGCCGAGGAGGTCCGCGACGACGGCCACGTCATCACGGTGCTGTCCGATCCGAACGACTTGGTGGCGGTGCGCAAAGCCGTCCAGGAGGCCGGGCTCGACTACGAGTCGGCCGAGGTGCAGTACGTGCCGTCGTTCACCGAGGCGATCTCCGACAAGGAGACGGCCGCCAAGATCTTCCGCGTCCTGGACGCCCTGGAAGACTTGGACGACGTGCAGAGCGTCTACTCCAACGAGGACGTTCCCGACGAGATCATGGAGCAGTTGGACGAGGAGTGACGCCGCCGTGGCGTGCCTGCGGCGATTCGCGCCTGGGCCCGCGTAATATACGAACAAATGTTCGAGTGGAGGACGGATGCGCGTTTTGGGGGTCGACCCGGGCTTGACCCGCTGCGGGGTCGGGATCGTCGAGGGCCAGGTCGGCCGCCCGCCGACACTGGTCGGTGTGGGCGTCATCAGGACCCCGGCCGACATGGCCGCCCCCAAACGCCTGCTGCGCATCGCCGACGGCCTGGACGAGTGGCTGGGGGAGTACCGCCCCGACGTGGTCGCCGTCGAGCGGGTCTTCGCCGACCAGAACGTGCTGTCGGTGATCGGCGTCGCACAGGCGGTCGGCTTCGCGATGGTGGCGGCCGAGCGGCGCGGCATCCCGGTCTTCCAGCACACGCCGACCGAGGTCAAGGCCGCCATCACCGGCTCGGGGCGGGCCGACAAGGCCCAGATCGGCAAGATGGTGGCGCGGCTGTTGAAGTTGGACGAGCCGCCCAAGCCCGCCGACGCCGCCGACGCCGTGGCCTTGGCGATCTGCCACCTGTGGCGGGGAGGGGCGGCTCAGCGCATGGAGGAGGCCGCGGCGAAACTGTCGGCCGCGTCCAGCCCCCGGCCGCAGGGGGCGCGATTTCCTCGCGCGGCAGCGCGGGCGGGCGTCGCGGCGGCCAGTAAGGTGGCCTCGTGATCTCCCAATTGACAGGCGTCGTCGTCGAGGCTTCGGGCACGTGGATCGTCCTCGACTTGCACGGTTTCGGGCTCAAAGCGCTGTGCACCCCGGCGACGGCGGCCAAGGCCCGCCTGGGCGAGGCGTTGACGCTGCACACCTCGCTGGTGGTGCGCGAGGACTCGCTGACGCTCTACGGCTTCGCCCAGGCCGCCGAGCGGGACTGCTTCGAGCTGGCCCAGTCGGCCTCCGGTGTCGGCCCGCGCACCGCCCAGGCGCTGGTCAGCGTGTTGGGGCCGGAGGGTTTCGCGGCGGCCGTCGCCAACGCCGACGTCAAGGCCCTGACGCGGGTGCCCGGCATCGGCACCAAGGGCGCCCAGCGGATCGTCATAGAACTCAAAGACAAAGTCGGCGCGATAGGCGCCGGCGAGCTGGACTTGGGCGGCGAATTGTGGCGCGAGCAGGTCAAGACCGGCCTGGAGGGGCTGGGCTATTCGTCGCGCGACGCCGACGGCGCCGTCGAGCGCCTGCGCCCGCTGGTCGAGGCCGAGCCCGATATCCCGATCGCCACGCTGATCCGCTCCGCTTTGAAGGCGTTGGCGCGATAATGGCGAAGCTGCGCGAAGAGGACCCGCTGGACCCGCATCCCCAAGTCGACGACAACATCGACTCGGCCCTGCGCCCGGCGACGCTGGCCGAGTTCTCCGGCCAGCGTCGCGTTTCCGACCAGCTCGGCTTGGTGATCGACGCCGCCCGCCACCGCGGCTCGGTGCCCGAGCACATCCTGCTGTCCGGCCCGCCCGGACTGGGCAAGACGACGCTGGCGATGATCGTGGCCGGCGAGCTGCAGGTGCCGCTGCGGGTGTCGAGCGGTCCGGCCATCCAGCACGCCGGCGACCTGGCGGCCATCTTGTCCGGCCTGACCCAGGGCGAGGTCTTCTTCCTCGACGAGATCCACCGCATGTCGCGCCCGGCCGAGGAAATGCTCTACCTGGCCATGGAGGACTTCCGCGTCGACGTGGTGGTCGGCAAAGGCCCCGGCGCGACGGCCATACCCTTGGAGATCCCGCCGTTCACGCTGGTCGGCGCGACCACACGGGCCGGCCTGCTGCCCGGCCCGCTGCGCGACCGCTTCGGCTTCACCGCCCAACTGGACTTCTACGACACCGACGCCCTGGTCGGCATCGTCAACCGCTCGGCGGGCCTGCTCGGAGTCGGCTTGGAGCCGGGCGCGGCCCTCGAGATCGCCTCGCGCTCACGCGGCACGCCGCGCATCGCCAACCGCCTGCTGCGACGGGTGCGCGACTACGCCCAAGTCCGGGCCGGCGGCGAGCTGACCGCTGCCACGGCCGCCGCCGCGTTGGAGTTGTACGAGGTGGACGCCCTCGGCCTGGACCGCCTCGACCGGGCCGTCCTGGAGGCCCTCTGCAAGCATTTCGGCGGCGGGCCGGTCGGCCTCGGCACGCTGGCCATGGCGGTGGCCGAGGAGACCGACACCGTCGAGGAGGTCGCCGAGCCCTTCCTGGTGCGGCAGGGCTTCCTGATGCGCACGCCCAGGGGCCGCGTGGCGACGCCACGGGCCTGGGAGCACCTCGGCCTCAAACCGCCCGCCGAGGCCGGCTCGCTGTTCTGAGCCGCGTCGATTCCAGCGCGGAAGCGGCCTAGTGGTAGGCTTTCTTGGGTTTACGCTCGGAGCACTGCTGGGTGCGGATAAGGAACTGTAATGGATCCCATGACAATCGTCATGCTGGTGGCCGTCGCCGCCGCTTTCTACTTCTTGATGTACCGACCTCAGAAGAAGCGCCAGCAACAGGCCAAGGAGCATATGGACTCCCTCGGCGAGGGCAGCCGCGTGGTCACCATCGGCGGCATCGTCGGCACCATCGTCCACATGGGCGACAAGCAGGTCATCTTGGAGATCTCGCCCGGCGTCGAGCTGACCGTCATCAGGGAGGCGCTGTCGCAGCGCAAAGTCGAGGACGAGTTCGAATACGAGGACGAGTCCGTTGACGACGCCCCCGCAGACGACTCCGCCGAGTCCGACGACTCCGCCGAGTCCGACGAGTCGGCGCCCGCCGATGACGCGGCCGCCTTGGACGACGACGCCGCCGACGTGGTGTCGGAGGCCGAATCGGTGCTCAAGGCCGAACCCGAACTGCCCACCCCGCCAGCAAGTGACAAGTGAGGACGAACTGTGGCAACAGCTAGTCGGCATCACGGGCATCCGCTGCGCACACTGCTGATCTTCCTCGGAGTGATCGCGCTGCTGTACGCGCTGATGTTCTTTACCAATTCCTGGACCCCGAAGCTCGGCTTGGACCTGAGCGGCGGCACCACCATCACCCTGACCGCCAAGTCGACATCCGGCTCGGTCGACCCCGACTCGCTGGAGCTGGCCCGCACCATCATCCAGCAGCGCGTCGATTCCCTCGGCGTCGGCGAGTCCGAGGTGACGACGTCGGGCGGAAACCAGATCATCGTGGCCGCGCCCAACGTCAAGAGCGACGAGCTGAACGAGATGGTCGGCCAGACGGCCCAGTTGTACTTCCGCATGGTCTATCTGATGGAGGAGTCGGGCGTCACCCAGTCCGATCCGGCCACCACGACCGACGACACCGGCGAGGGCACCGAGGGCGAAGAGACGGCCACCGCCGAGCCGACCGATACCGGGGAAGCCAGCGCGACCGCCGAGGCCAGCGCGACCGCCGAGGCTAGCGCCACCGCCAGCGCCACCAAGTCGGCCTCCGCCAAGGCCGGCCCGCCGCTGCCGGCCATGCCGACGCCGGTGCCCAGCCCGCGCCCGACGGCCCCCGCCGCCACGGCGCCGACGCTGGAGGAGTCGATGGCCTACAACCCGACGCAGCGCGACATCGACGACTTCGACAATTTCGTCTGCGTCGACCAGACAACCGGCGCGGCGGCGACCTCGCCGACGCCCGACGTCATCGACCAGCCGCTGATAGCCTGCGACGAGTCCGGCTACTACAAGTACCTGCTCGGACCGGCCGTCATCAAAGGCCAGCAAGTCACCGACGCCCAGGCGGGCGTGCCGCAGAACTCGGTGTCGTGGGTGGTCACGCTGAAGTTCAACACCGAGGGCGCCGAGGCGTTCAACTCCGTCACCACGCAGTTGGCCACTCTCAGCACGCCGAAGAACCAGTTCGGCATCGTCCTGGACGGCAAAGTCATCTCCGCGCCGAAGGTGGAGTACGCCATTCCCGGCGGCTCGGCCGAGATCAGCGGCTCGTTCACCCAGAAGACCGCCACCAATCTGGCCAACGTCCTCAAGTACGGCGCGCTGCCGCTGACCTTCGACACCGGCACCACCGAGACCGTCTCCGGCAAGCTGGCCGGCGACCAGCTCGGCGCGGGCATCCTGGCCGGCCTGATCGGCCTGGGATTGGTCGTGCTGTACGCGATCTTCTACTATCGCGGCCTGGCCATCTTGGTGGTCTCGTCGCTGGGCATCGCCGGTCTGCTGACCTACGCGCTGGTGGTGCTGCTGGGCCAAGGGATGAACTTCGCCCTCAGCCTGCCGGGCATCGCCGGCGCCATCGTCGCCATCGGCGTGACGGCCGACTCGTTCATCATCTACTTCGAGCGAATACGCGACGAGAGCCGCGAGGGCCGATCCCTGCGCACCGCCATCCAAACCGGCTGGGTGCGCTCCCGCAAGACAATCCTGGTGGCCGACTCGGTGTCGCTGCTGTCGGCCGTGGTGCTGTTCATCCTGGCCATCGGCACGGTCAAAGGCTTCGCCTTCACCCTGGGCTTGACGACGCTGATCGACATCGCCATCGTGTTCTGCTTCACCCACCCGATGATGACGCTATTGGGCAAGACCAAGTTCTTCGGGGAGGGCCACCGCTTCTCCGGTTTCGAGGCCGAGCACCTGGGGGCCAAAGTGCCCGCCAACGCCCAACTGAAGGGGGTCTGAGATGGCGAAGAAGACGTCCATCACCCATAAGCTGTACACCGGCGAGATCTCCTACGACTTCTACGGGCACCGCAAGATCTGGTATTGCGTCTCCGGCGCGATCTTGACGATCTGCGTCCTGGCTGTCGCCATCCTCCACTTGCAGCTGGGCATCGAGTTCCTCGGCGGCACGGAGTTCACCGCCGAGGTCAAGGTCACCTCTAGCACGATCGACGACTTCCGCACGGCCGTCCAGGCCACCGGCCTGCCGGAGATGAGCGAGATCACCGTCACCACCGTCGGCGACAACCAGGTGCGCGTCCAGACCCGCGCCTTGACCACCGCCGAGGTGACGACCGTCAGGCAGGCCATCGCCGACAAGGCCGGCGTCTCCGCCGACGACGTCAGCAATTCGCTGATCGGATCGTCCTGGGGAGCCCAGATCACCCAACAGGGGATCATCGCGCTGATCGTCTTCCTGGTCTTGGTGATGGTGCTGATCTGGGCCTACTTCCGCGACTTCAAGATGTCGATCGCCGCCATCGTCGCGCTGATGCACGACCTGATCGTCACCGTCGGCGTCTACGCGCTGACCGGCTTCTCCGTGACGCCGGCCACGCTGATCGGCGTTCTGACGATCCTGGGCTATTCGCTGTACGACACGGTGGTCGTCTTCGACAAGGTGCGCGAGAACGTCGCCGACCTGTTCAACGGCACCTCGACCTACTCCGTAGAGGCCAACCGGGCCGTCAACCAGGTCTTGGTCCGGTCGATCAACACGACCATCATCGGCGTGCTGCCGGTGGCGGCGCTGACCTTCGCCGGCGCGTTCATCCTGGGCACCGGCCCGCTGAAGGACCTCGGCTTGGCGCTGCTGGTCGGCATGCTGGCGGGCACGTACTCCTCGATCTTCATCGC
>JAISUF010000075.1 GCA_031272195.1 Propionibacteriaceae bacterium | reverse complement strand
CCATCACCAGTACGGTCAGCCTGGTGAAGATGTCGCCCTTGGCCAGCGCCGCCCGAACGGTGTAGGGCGAAGGGTGGACTTCCAGCCGTTTGGCCTTCTTCTTCGCCTTGGCGTTCGGACTTGAGGCTACGAGTGTTGCTGTCATTGTTGTGTGCCTCCTATTGGTGTCGGTTGGCCGCAGCTATGGCGGCTGCGGCCAACCGACTTATGTCACTGCCCGATCACTTGAAGGACTTGTTCCAAGCCTCGGTCTTGGCGGCGGCGTTGTCGGCTGTCACGTCGCCGCTGATGATCGCCTCGCCGAAGGCCTTGGCGGGATCCCAGAAGACGCTCATCTTGGAAACCGTCGGCTGCAGGATCGAGGCGTTCTGGATGGTGTCCATCTGCGCCTTGGCCACCGGATCGGCCGCAACCGCCGCGTCAGAGGCCAGCGAGTTGTCCGCCGGGATGACCCCGCGCAACTCGAAGTGGGCCTTCTGCGCGTCCGCCGAGCCCAGGAACCCGGCGAACGCCACGGCGGCCTCCGGATTCTTGCTGTTCGGGTTGTACGCCACAGCCTTGGAGCCGGCGAAAGCCTTCATCTGGGTGGCGGTGCCGTCCAAGTCGAAGGTCGGCGGCTGCGCGGCGCCGTAGTTGTCGCCCAAAGCCTTCTTGACGTTCTCGGCGTCCCACGACCCGGAGAAGAACGCCACAACATCCTTGCCGATGCCGGCCAGGCCCTGGCCGTTGTCGTCGTTGATGAAGTTCTTGTTCTTGGCCAGGTTGACCAGATACTTGGTGACGGCCGTGGCCTTGTCGCCGGAGAAGTCGATGCCGGCCGACTCGTCATTGCCGTTCGGGCCGAACAGCGTGCCGCCCGCGCCGGCGTAGAACGAGGCGATGTACCAGCCGTTCGACAGCGGGAAGGCGACCTTGCCCTTGGTCAGCAGCGTGTCGAGGCTCTTGGCGTCCTCGTCGGTGACCTTGGACTTGTCGTAATACAGGAACCAGGTGTTGGCCGTGAACGGCACACCGTAGATTTGGCCGTCAGTGCCAGTCACCGAGTTGACCATGACCTCCGACGTCGAGGCCTTCACGGCCTCCGCGACATCCGGCGACAGGACGCCGACAGCGCTGGCGTCGACGAGCGTGCCGAGCTGGTCGTTGGCGAACAGATAGACGTCAGCGGCCGCCGACGGGTCCGTCTTGACCGACGTGCCCGCGTCGCCCTCGGAGACGATCGAGTTCTTCCAGGTGATGTTGTACTCGGGATGGGCCTTGGCGAAAGCCGCCTCCTCGACCGGCAGCCAGGAGCTGTCGTCGACCTGGTCCTCCTGCGGGGCCCAGACTGTGAGCGTCACATCGGTGACGGTGGCAGGCGCGCTGCTGCTGGCGGTGTCCCCGCCTGTTGTCGTTGTCGTCCCAGCGGTTGTGCCGCCGCCGCAGGCGCTTAGCGCCATCAGGCCGGCGATCGCCGCGATTACTAGTGACTTACGTTGCATTGTCTCTCCTCTTCGGTCGTACTGCACACACTGAAGACGCCGACGATGGCGTCCCCCCACTGAACCTACCTACCAAATCGCAACCCGGCAGGAGTTACGTCACGAAAAATGGTAACGAATTGATAACGATCCCGCCGGGAAAACCGGAAACTGCCCCCAACTTCTCACCTGGTGGACACCCCGGCGGGCCGCGCACCGCCGCCCCAGCTCAGCCCAAACCCTCTCCGGCAAGCCACTTCACCGCAGCAGAGGCCAAGTCTTGGCCGCTGGCGGCGGAGGCTTCAAGCGCCAACAGGTTGTCGGCGTCCATCTTGCCCAAGGCCGCCAGGACGCTCAGGACGGCATTCGGCTGGGCGTCCGGGAGCGCCGCGTTCGGCAGCACGACCATCGGATCGGCCTGAGCGATGCCCGACGGGTCTTTCAACTGGACCAGGCCGTCCAAGGCGGCGAAATCGCAAGCCCGAAAGGCCGCCAGCTCGACGCGGCCATCGTCCAACGCCTCGCGGCGCTGCGTCGGCGAGGGGATGTAAGTGGTGTCCAGCACGGCGTTGTAGACCACCGTCAAAGCCGGCACGCCGTCGCCCCGGGCGGCCGCGAACGCCGGGATGCCAGCCTTCAGCGAGACCGTCTTCTTCTTCGCCGGGTGGCACTTGTCCTTGAGCTGGGCCAGCGACGTCAACTTCGACGCCTTCGGGGCCGCCCACACCAGCCGACCGTCGACCGGCGTCTTGTCCAACACCGACGCGCCCGGCTCGACCAGCGCCGCCAACTCGGACAGCACATCGGCGTCGGCCACCTCCTTCGAGGGCGACAAGCCGTTGATCATCGTCCGGGCGAAACCGACCAACAGGCCGCTCGGCAACTCGGCCAAGTCGAGCAGGTTGCCGTTGGCGTCGTCGGAGCTGACGTCTTGGCCGACGCCCTGCGTGGTCTGCGACGTCAACGCCGCCACCAGCAGGCCGCGGACCGCCAACTCGATCGGCGTCGTGCCGCTGACGACGGTGAACTCGGTCTTCGCAGTCGGCGTGGGGGTGGCAGACGGCGAGGCCAGGATCGGCGCCTGCCGGGCGCAGCCGGCCAACGCCAGCGCGCCAAGCCCAGCCAAGAATCCGCGTCTGTCCAGCATCCGGCCTCCCGTTCCTTCACCACCCAGTTTCCCTCCGCCGGGCCGACAAGGGCCGTCAGGACACGCTCGACGGGCTCATTCAAGACCGTCGTCGCATGAGACGGCAGGTGCCCAGCGGCCACCGCCGACACGACTGAGGCGAGAGCCAAGCAGCGCTTGCTCGGCTTGGCCGAGCGGATGGAAGATCGCAGCGACAGCAGGCGCGGACGAATCGCCTCTGCGCCAGCCCGTCAGGCGTAAGGATCGGTGGCCGAAGCCCAAGCCTCGGCGTTGAGGCCGCGATGGTACTCGAAGTGTTTGTAGGCGGCTATCCCCAGGCCCGCCAAGGCGATCAAGACCAGCAACTTCTTCATTTGGCCAGCCTAGCAGGGGCTCAGCCGACGCCTGTGAAGTCGTCGGTGGCGAGGGCTTGGCGCAACTCGCTGAGCTGGACGGAGTCGGGCTCGCGTCCCTTGTCGCAAGCCTGTTGGTCGGAGCCGAGGACGATGGGCTTGGCGACCGTCGGCTGGAAGCGCATGTCCATCAGGGCGGACTGCAAATCGGCCTCGGTGAAGTCCTCGTCCACCTCGCTGGCGGCGATCAACTGGCTGATCGCCTTGTCGAAACCGGACGGGTTGAGCACCGCCTCGCGCACCGTGATGCGCTGCAAGACCGCCCGCACCAGCGAGCCGACCCGCTCGGCCGTGGCCGCCGTGTCGCCGCCCGCATCGCCGCCGGCCAGATAGGCGGGCACGTCGTGGGCCTGCAAGCGGTCGGCCGGGGCCAGATCGTCGACCGCCAAGCCGTCGAACGTCGCCGCGAGCTGGGAGACCTCGTCGATCCGGACCACCAACTGGTGCTCGCTGCGCACCCCGAACAACTGCTCCAACGAGTGGGCGGCCCGAGTCGGGTTGACGGCGAACACGTTGGCCAAAGTCGGCGGCGCGGCGGAGTCCGGGACGCGCATGTCGGGCGACACGACAACCAGCGACAGGTCGTCGCCAGTCGCCGACAGGTGCAAGACGACCCCGGCCACCAAAGCTTGGGAGGCGTCCTCGGCCAACAGGATGACGTCGTGGGGCACGCCCTGCGTCCAGGCCACCTCGGCGGGACGCGACGGGTAGCCGTCCAGCGAGCCGAAGCGCTCCACCGAGCCCATCGCCTCGTGGACGCGGCCCAGGAAGCCGGCCACCACCGCCACTCCAACCGCTGCCACGGTCAAGCCGACCGTCAAGGTGACGATCGCGACCATGCCGCCGCGTTTGGATCTGGCCACCCGACCTCCCTGAAAACCTTTGCGCTGGCCTGAGAGACTCTCAGCCAACGTCAAGTTTATGCGGCAGGCCCCAAATCGCATCGGCCCGCGGTGCGAAGTCTCCAGCCCCGGTTGCGACCACAGTTGCAGAACGCCCCTCGGGTAGCCTTGGTGCCATGCGCGAAGTCCTGTTCCCGCCAGGCGCCACCAGATACGACTGGCTGTTGGACGCCGCGCTGACCCTCGGCCTCGAACTGGTCACCGTGCCCCTCTACTTCTTCGGCTACTCCGCCTCCTTCGCGCCGCTGGCCGTCCTGTCGTCGGTGTTGATGGTCGCCCCGCTGGTGCTGCGCCGCCACTCGCCGTTCCTGGCCCTGGCCGGCATCATCGCCGCCTGGGCCATGCAACTGGTCGTCTACGACGAGATGATGCTGTCGCTGGTGGCCATGCCCGTCGTCTCCTACACCATCGCCCGCTGGATACCCGGCATCGTCGCCCGGCTGGTGATCGCCGTCGGCACCGTCGGATCGGTCATCGGCGGGGTCCGCTGGCTGCACATCGACCCGCTCAACCCGTCGGCCATGCAACTGCTGTGGTTCCCGGTCGTCGTGATGGTCTGCGTCGGCCTGGTGGTGACGCCGTACGCCATCGGCCGGCGCGTCAAGGAGTCGTTCGAGGCCCACGAGCACATGGTTCAGACCGCCGAGGAGCGCTACCGCTCCCAGCTGGTCGAGCGCGAACAGCAGGCCCGCATCACCGAGGCGGCCGTCCGCACGCAGATCGCCCGCGAGCTGCACGACATCGTCGCACACTCGCTGTCGGTCATGATCGTCCAAGCCGAGGGCGGCAAGGCCGTCGCCGCCAAGAAGCCGGAATCCGCCATCCAGGCCCTCGACACAATCGCCGAAACCGGCCGCGAAGCCCTCACCGAGATGAGGCGCATCCTCGGCGTGCTGCGCTCGGGGCCCTCCGACGGCGACATCGACTACGCGCCCACCCCGAAACTGGCCGACATCCCCGACCTGGTCGCCCGGACCAGCGATCGGGCCCGCCTCCACGTCACCGGCGAGCCGCCGAACGCCTCCCAGGCGCTGCAGCTAACCGTCTACCGCGTCGTCCAAGAGGCCCTGACGAACTTCCTCAAACACGCCGGGCCGTCCGCCAGCGCCGACGTATCCATCCAATACGGCTCCAACAGCATCGCCTTCGACATCACCGACGACGGCGAAGGCGCCAAAGCCGCCACCGACCATCCCGGCCACGGCCTCAAAGGCATGCAGGAGCGCGTCACGTCGATGGGCGGCTGGCTTTCGACCCACCCGTTGCCGGAGGGGGGTTTCCAGGTCCGCGGCGTCATACCGCTAAGGTTGAGCGAGGGGAAAGAGTAGGCCCGTGTGGGGGCCGAAGAGAAGAGGGGGCGGCAGATGGCCGAGCCAATAAGAGTGTTCCTGGCCGACGACCAGGAGTTGGTGCGCAGCGGCTTCAGAATGCTGATCGAGTCCGAGGACGACATGGAGGTGGTGGGGGAGGCCTCCGACGGCGAGTCGGCCGTCAAAGCGGTGATGACGCAGCGCGTCGACGTCATCTTGATGGACATCCGCATGCCGGTGATGGACGGCGTCGAGGCGACGCGGCGCATCGTCGAGGCCGGCGTGGCGACGAAAGTGCTGGTGTTGACGACGTTCGACCTGGACGAATACGTCTTCTCGGCGTTGAAGTCGGGCGCGTCCGGGTTCATGTTGAAAGACTCCCGGCCCGGCGAGCTGCTTGACGCCATCCGAACGGTCGCCCAAGGCGATTCGGTGATCGCGCCGTCGGCGACCCGCCGACTGCTCGACCACGTCGTGCCGACGCTGCCGACCTCGCCTGGCATGCACGACACCCGCGTCGACATCTTGACGGAGCGGGAGCGGGAGGTGCTGGTCGAGATCGCCGCCGGCGCCACCAACTCCGAGATCGCCTCGCGGCTGTACATGGCCGAGGGGACCGTCAAGACGCACATCGGGCGGCTGCTGTCGAAGCTGGAGATCCGTGACCGCGTCGGACTGGTGCTGTTCGCCTACGAGACGGGGCTGGCCAAGCGCCCGTAACGGCGTTGCACACCCACGCCCGTTGGCCGCAATCTGGGCCAACCGGGCCTCGGGGCGTTGTTGGGTGAATACGCTGATCGCCCGGTGTGACCGGGCCGGCTTGGCGTGCCGCCAGGCTTGTGGACGAGCACGGCGGGGTTGGCCGGGCGCCGGGGGGCGGTTGGCCCGCAAGCCGCCGCCTTCCGCCGCTTGTGGAAAGGCTGCGGCGACCCGCTGGGGGAGCGTGAACTACATCACTGTAGTTTTCCCCGCCTGTGGAAAAGCCTGTGGAAAACGCGAGGGGTCCGCTGCAGCGGTGCGTCGTCAACGAGTCACGACAGCGAGCCGACCGAGGCCGCCAACGTCGCGCCCACGATCAGGCTGACGATGAAGAACAGCACGCCGAGCACCAGGCTGACGATGAACCCATTGCGGGACATCGTGGAGTCTTTCGGACGGGTGTCTTTCCAGACCAGCCACAAGATCAACCCGACCAGGGGGATGAAGAAGGCGAGAACCGCCCAGCCGAAGCTGCCGGTGTCCTCGGGGTTGCCGACGGGGGCTTGGTATTCCGACATGTCGAATCCTTTCAGGCTCGGCTCCCGGGAGAGCTTTCCTGCGGGCTTGCACCCCTCCTGTCGGGGGCTTGCACCATCCTACCAGGCCAGCCGCCCCAGGCGTATCACCTCGTCGCAGCGGGCCATCACATCGGCGTCGTGGGTGATGACGAGGATCGGCAGGTCGGCGGCCGTCGACCAGATGTCGTCCATCAAGGCGGCGGCCGTGACGGCGTCCAGATGCTCGGTCGGCTCGTCGAGGACGAGCACCTGGTAGTCGCCGACCAGCAGGCGCGCCAGGGCGACGCGGCGGGCCTCGCCGCCGGACAGCGCCGAACCCTCCTCGCCGACCACGCGGTCCAGGTCGAGGCCGGCCAAACCGGCCCTGGCCAGGGCTTTCGCGACGTCATCGGCGGTGGCGTCGCGGCGGCCGATGCGGACGTTCTCGGCCACCGAGGTGTTGAAAATGTGGGCGTCCTGGGCCAGATAGCCGGGCCGTCCGGTGACGGCAAGCTCCCCGCCCAACGCCGGGATCAAACCGAGAACGGTCGCCGCGACGGTCGTCTTGCCGACCCCGCTGGGGCCCGTCAGAGCGACCCGCCGACCGGGGCCGACGTCCAGCGTCAAACCCTCCACCACCGCATCGCCGCCGGGCCAGCCGGCCGACAGGTTCGCGACTGTCAAACGCGGCCTGGCGGCCGTCTCCAACACGTCCGGGATGTCGCCGGAGCCGACCTTCGGCGCTTTCAACACCTGCGTGACGCGGCGCAGCGCCACCTGGGCGCGGGTGGCGTGCTGGGCCGACTGCGCCAGCGTGCTCAACGACTCGTGGAGGGCCAGCGGGGTGAGCGCCAAGACGGCCAGGAAGGCGAAGCCGACCGCGTCGATGCCCCGCCAGCCGCTGGTGACGCCGGGGTCGGCGAAGATCGACGTGAAACCCAGCGGCACGGCCGTCCAGAAGCCGTCGGGGCCGATTTGCGTCGCGCCGATCCACAGCGCGCCGACGACGGCCAGGCCGGCCGCCACCGTCTGGAAGCCCTCGGCCAGGCCGCGCACCCAGGTGGAGCGCTCCTCGTCGGCCCGCAGCAGCTTGTCGACGCGTTGGTATTCGGCGACGAAGGCGGCGTCGGCGCCGTAGGCCACCAGGTCGGGGGCGGTGCGGGCCAGCTCGTGGACGCGGTCGGCCAGCTCGCCGCGCGTCGGGATGGCGGCGGCGTCGGCCCGCTCGGAGGCCTTGCGGGCCAGCCATGGCACGACGACGCCCGCCAGCACGGCCGTGCCGAACAAGACGGCCGCCGCGCCGGGCGAGACCAGCCCGACCAACAGGCACGACACGACGATGACCAGCGACGACGAGCCGAACGGTATCCACACCCGCACAACCAAGTCTTGGATCGCCTCGACGTCGGCGATGACGCGCGTCAACAGGTCGCCGCGGCGCGTCCCCAGCAGCGTCGTGCGGGCCAGCGACTTGTACGTCTCCAGCCGCAGCGCCGATTGCAGGCGCAGGGCGACGTCGTGCGAGGCCAGCCGCTCGGTGTAGCGGAAGACTCCGCGCGAGATGGCGAAAAAGCGGACCATGACGGCCGGGGCCTCCAAGAACAGCGGCGACGGCAGGGTTGCGGCGAAGGCCAGCAGCCAACTCGACACGCCCATCAGCGCCACCGCCGCGAATGTCGCCGCCCAGGCCAGCGCCAACGCCAGCGCCAACCGGGCCCGCGAGCCCGCCTCGGCGTCGAACAGGCGTCCCAGCAGGGATTTGTGACGAGCTCCAGATGACGGCGGCGCCTCGCCTGGCTCGTCGGCGGCGCCGCCCGTCAAGGCGCCGGCGGACGGTTCGGGCAGCGCGCCAGGCGCGCCGTCAACCACAGGGCGCGACTCGGCTCGGCCATCCCCCTCGGAAACGACTCCCTCCCCGACGACGGCCGCCGCGACGGCCGAATCCCGCGCCGAGACCGCGTCGGCCGTCGCCGCCTCGGCGGTGACCCCATCGGTTCGGCTGGCTGGGGAGGCGTCCCCTCCAGCCACAGTCGCCGCCGAGGCCCCGGCCAGCCGGGCAGAGGCTCCGTCGAGCCCGGCGGAGTCCCCCGTCGCGACCCGCCCCTTGTCCAACCGCACCACCCGGTCGGCCAGCTCCCTGACGGCGGGCCGGTGGGTGACGACCAGGGCCGCGACGCCGAGTCGCCGCAGACTCTCCACGACGACGGCTTCCGAGGCGGCGTCC
>JAISUF010000041.1 GCA_031272195.1 Propionibacteriaceae bacterium | reverse complement strand
GCCGGTCAGGTTGAGCAGGCCGCGCCATTCGGCGGGGGTGAAGTCGTGCTCCTTGAGGAAGTGGCGTCCGCGCAGCGTCACGATCGGGCCTTTCGTTGCGGTCGGGGCCAGCGGAATCGACTCGCACCCCGTACACTTGGAGGCCACAAGACTACCACCGGGTTGGAGACGAAGATGCTCGCTAGTTTCCTGGCCAGCGCGGCCGCGTTGGCCGTCGCCACCTACCTGCTACCGGGCATCACGGCACAGGGCGACAACTGGCAGGAGAAGTCAATCACGGTGCTTGGCGTGGCCGTCCTGTTCGGGCTGGTCAACGCCATCGTCAAACCGCTTTTCAAGTTCGTCGCCGCGCCGCTGGTGATGATCTCCCTGGGGCTGTTCCTGCTCGTCATCAACGCCTGCCTGCTGCAATTGGTGGCCTGGCTGGCCGGGCAGTTGGGCATCGGCTGGCAGGTGGACGGCTGGGGGTCGGCCTTCTTGGGGGCGCTGATAGTGTCGGTGGTGAGTTTCATTCTGAACGCCTTCATCAAACGCCGTGGGGAGGACCACCGTTGAGCGCCAACGTCCTGTTCGTCTGCTGGGGCAACATCTGCCGCTCCCCGATGGCCGAACGGGTCGCCCAGCGTTACGCCGAGAAGGAGTCCCTGCCGGGTGTGACGTTCTCCAGTGCCGGCGTCAGCGACGAGGAGCGCGGCCACCCGATCGACCCGCGCGCCGCCAAGGTGCTGGCCGAGGCCGGCTACAGCGCGCAGGGCCACACCGCCCACAAGGTGACGGCCGAGGAGGCGCTGGCGGCCGCCATGGTCGTCGGCATGGAGGACATCCACTTGGAGCGGGTGCGGCGCATCGCGCCGGGCGCGTCCAACCTCTATCTGTTGAGCAACTTCGACCCGGACGCCGCCCCCGGCCAGGACATTCCCGACCCGTGGTACGGCCCCGACTCGGAGTTCCCCAAGACGCTGCGGTCCATCGAGGCCGCCATGCCCGGCTTGATTCGGCGCTGCCGAGACTTCGCCGGCCAGTGAGCGCCGTCGGCCCGAAGGGCGTTGACCGCCGCCCCCGCCGACCCGACGGGCGAGGCGCGGACATCCCAGAGCGCAGCGACCAGGCGAGTAGTCTGGGGGCATGCAAATCTTGGTGGTGGACGACGACCAGGCCGTTCGGGACTCGCTGGCCCGGTCGCTGCACTACGCCGGCTACGAGACCTCGACCGCCGTCGACGGCGTCGACGCGCTGGCCAAACTGTCGTCCATCCGGCCCGACGCCGTCATCATGGACGTCATGATGCCCCGGCTGGACGGGCTGGAGACGATCCGCTCGCTGCGGGCCTCCGGCAACGACGTGCCCATCTTGGTGCTGACCGCCCGCGAGGCGATCGGCGACCGGGTGGACGGACTCGACGCCGGCGCCGACGACTACATGCCAAAACCGTTCTCCTTCGAGGAGCTGCTGGCCAGGCTGCGCGCCCTGACCAGGCGGGCCAGGCCGGCCGGCTCCGGCAGCAGCGACGTCATCACCTTCGAGGACCTGTCGCTCGACCTGCAGACGCGCGAGGTCATGCGCGGGCAGCGCCGCATCTCCTTGACGCGCACCGAATTCGCCTTGCTGCAGGCCTTCTTGGAGCATCCCCGCCGCGTCCTGGAGCGCAGTTGGCTGCTCAACGAGGTGTGGGGTTCGGAGTTCCCGACCACCGCCAACTCGCTGGAGGTCTACATCGGCTATCTGCGCCGCAAGACGGAGGGCGAGGGCGAGTCCAGGCTGATCCACACTGTGCGCGGCATCGGCTACGTCCTGCGCGAGACGCCGCCGTGATCCGTCGGCTTTTCGGGATGTTCAGCGGGGGCAACCGCTCCCTGCAGGACCGTCTGGCCATGCTGGTGACGCTGGCCGTCGCCTCGGCCGTCGCTTTGACGGGCGTGGCCGCCTACGTCTTCACCTATTTGACGATCTACTCCCAGCTCGACAGCGAGCTGATCGAGATCGCCCGGCAGACCAGCGAGTGGATTTCCGGCGACGTCGACACGGTGGAGTCGTTGGGCGGGCTCAACGCCGACGCTTTGACGACGGCCAACGTCAAAGTGTCGCTGATCCGCTCCGACCAGCCGCGCATCAACCCGCCCGGCGGCTCCTCGACGCTGGTGTTGACCGCCGCCGAGATGGCCATCGCCCGCACCCAGTTGGGGGCGTCGGCCCGCACCGGGGTGGACTCCCAAGGGGCGCCCTGCCGCATCGTCTCCGTCCCGCTGACGCAGGCCGACCGCCACTACGCGCTGGTGCTGGGCCGGCCGCTCGACCAAACCAGCCGCATCCTCAACACGCTGGGGGCGTCGCTGCTGACGTTCGGCGTGGCGGCCGTGCTGGTGTCGGCGCTGGTCGGCATGGCCGTCGCCCGCTCCGGCCTGCAGCCGATCCAGGCCTTGACGCGGGCCACCCGCCGAGTCACCTCGACCGACCGGTTCACGCCGATCAGCTCCGAGGGGCTGGGCGAGTTCACCGAGCTGATCACCTCGTTCAACAACATGATGCGCACGCTGGAGTCGTCGCGTGAGCAGCAGCGCCGCCTGATCGCCGACGCCGGCCACGAGTTGCGCACGCCGCTGACGTCGCTGCGAACCAACATCGAGCTGCTGATCGCCGACGAGCGCCAACACATGCTGCCCGAGGGGGCCCGTGCCGACATTTTGCGCGACGTGGCCGCCCAACTGGGCGAGTTCTCGACGTTGATCGGCGACTTGGTCCACCTGTCGCGGGAGGACTCCGAGGGTCCGCAGCGCGAGCTGATCGACTTCCAAGACGTCGTCGACGCCGCCTTGGAGCGGGCCAAGCGGCGCGGGCCGAATCTGAACTTCGACGTCGAGACCAAACCGCTCTACCTGGTCGGCGAGGCCGACTCGCTGGAGCGGGCCGTCACCAACCTGTTGGACAACGCGATCAAGTTCTCCCCGCCCGGCGGCACGATCACCGTCCGACTGGAGCGCGACCGCCTCCGCATCAGCGACCAGGGCCCCGGCATCGACGACGTCGACTTGCCGCACGTCTTCGACCGGTTCTACCGCTCCGACAAGTCGAGGGCCACTCCGGGCACCGGCTTGGGGCTGTCGATCGTTGCCCAAGTGGTCAAAGCCCACGGCGGCTGGGTGAGGGCCAGCCGGGCCGCCGGCGGCGGCGCCGAGTTCACCATCCGCCTGCCGGGCAGCCCCGAGCCGCCGCCCGACCCGTCCGCCGAGCCTCCCGCCGACGCCAAACCCGCCAGGGGCGTCCGCGCCAGGCGCCCCTGACATGGGGTGACATGGGTTCTTGTGTCACGTTGGTGGTGTGGTTGCCCCCCGCGTGACACGGGAGGGGCTACAGCAGTTGTCTGGACAACTCCAGGGCGCTGGCAACGGCGTCGTCCATGTCGAAATACTTGTACTGCGCCAGACGTCCCAGGAAGTGCGTGTTCGGCTCGGCCGCGGCCAGTTCGGCGTAACGCTGGTAGAGGGCCTGGTTGCGCTCGTCGTTGACCGGGTAGAAGGCTTCCATGCCGGGTTTGCGGTCCGACGGGTGCTCGTAGGTGACGACGGTCTTCGGCTGTTGGCCGAACTCGAAATGCTTGTGCTCGATGACGCGGGTGTAGGGCGTGGCGGCGTCGGTGTAGTTGACGACGGCGACGCCTTGGAAGTTCGACTCGTCCAGCGTCTTGGTGTCGAGCACGAGCGAGCGGTATTCCAGCTCCCCCAGGGAGTTGCCGAAATACTCGTCGATCATGCCGGTGTAGACCACCGCTTTCGCGCTCGCCGCCCAACCGGCCTTGTCGGCCAGGAAATCGACGCCGGTGGCCGTCTCGATGCCGTCGAGCAGACCGTCGATGATCTTGTTGTAGCCGCCGATCGGGATGCCCTGGTAGCGGTCGTCGAAGTAGTTGTTGTCGTAGGTGAAGCGCACCGGCAGGCGTTTGATGATGAAGGCCGGCAGCTCGCTGCAGGGGCGGCCCCACTGCTTCTCGGTGTAGCCCTTGATCAGCTTCTCGTAGATGTCGCGCCCGACCAGGCTGATGGCCTGCTCCTCCAGGTTGCGCGGCTCGCCGGCGATCTCGCCGCGCTGCCGCTCGATGATGGCGGCCGCCTCGGCGGGCGTGCGGATGCCCCACAGTTTGGAGAAGGTGTTCATGTTGAACGGCAGGTTGAGCATCGTGCCCAGATAGTTGGCGACCGGCGAGTTGACGTAGTTGTTGAACTCGGCGAACTGGTTGACATACTCCCAAATCGCCTTGTCATGGGTGTGGAAGATGTGGGCGCCGTACTTGTGGACGTTGATGCCCTCGACCTGCTCGCAGTAGATGTTGCCGCCGAGGTGGTCTCGCCGTTCGATCACTTTGCAATTGAGGCCGCGTTTGGCCGCCTCGTGGGCGAAAACCGCGCCGCTGAGGCCGGCGCCAACAATCAAGTAGTCGTACATGCGCCTCACCCTATCGGAACCGGCCCGGTCCGCGGGCGCCGGGCCCGCACTGGCGGTTCGTCCATCGTGCCCGCACCTTGGTGCGGCCCTGGGATACGCGCGGCGGGGCCCGGCGGATGGCCGTCGGATCGCCGCCGGGTGTGGGGCTGGCGGCCCCGAAACCACGCGCTATAATTGAGTCTAGGAGACTCAAGTTTGGAGAAGGATGGATACTGAGAAGCTGACGGCCAAGTCCCGCGACGCCGTATCGGCGGCTTTGCGGATCGCGCTGACCAATGGGAACCCGAACGCCGAGGCGGTGCACCTGTTGAACGCCCTGCTGATCGACCCGGACAACACCGTCGGGACGCTGCTGACGGCCGTGGCGGCAGACCCCCAGGCGGTGCTGTCGGCCACCCAAGCGGCGATCAAGAAGCTGCCCAGCGCCCAGGGCAATTCGGTGGCCCAGCCGAACCTGTCCGGCGCGCTGGCCCGCGTCCTGGCCGACGCCGAGACGAAAGCTCAGACGATGGGCGACGATTACGTCGCCACCGAGCATCTGCTGATCGCACTGGCCGAGATCCCCTCCGAGGCCCAGAAGATCTTGGCTGACCTCAGCGTCACGGCCGCCGCGCTGACGAAGGCCTTCAACGACGCCCGCGGCGACAAGCGCGTCACCTCGGCCGAGTCGGAGGGCGGCGAGTCGGCCCTCGACAAGTACTCCGTCGATCTGACGGCCAGGGCCCGCGAGGGCAAGCTCGACCCGGTCATCGGCCGCGACCAGGAGATCCGGCGGGTCGTCCAGGTGTTGGCCCGCCGCACCAAGAACAACCCGGTGCTGATCGGCGAGCCGGGCGTCGGCAAGACGGCCGTCGTCGAGGGCCTGGCCCAGCGGGTGGTGGCCGGCGACGTGCCCGATTCACTGCGCGGCCGTCGCGTCGTATCGCTCGATTTGGCCTCGATGGTGGCCGGGGCGAAGTTCCGCGGCGAGTTCGAGGAGCGCCTGAAGGCCGTCCTGAACGAGATCCGGGACGCCGAGGGGCAGATCATCACGTTCATCGACGAGCTGCACACCGTCGTTGGAGCAGGCGCCAGCGGCGACTCCAGCATGGACGCCGGCAACATGCTCAAGCCGATGCTGGCCCGCGGCGAGCTGCGCATGATCGGCGCGACGACGCTGGACGAATACCGCGAGCGGATCGAGAAGGACCCCGCCTTGGAGCGCCGTTTCCAGCAGGTCTTCGTCGGCGAGCCGAGCGTCGAGGACACCATCGCCATCCTGCGCGGCTTGCGCCAGCGTTACGAGGCGCACCACAAGGTCCGCATCACCGATGGCGCGCTGGTGGCGGCCGCCACGCTGTCGAACCGCTACATCACCTCGCGCCAGCTTCCCGACAAGGCCATCGACCTGATCGACGAGGCGGCCAGCCGACTGCGCATGGAGATCGACTCGTCGCCGGAGGAGATCGACCAGTTGCGGCGCAACATCGACAAGATGACGATGCAGGCCTTCGCTTTGGAGAACGAGGCCGATCCGGCCAGCAAGGAGCGCTACGAGCGCCTGCAGGCCGACTTGGCCGACGCCCAGGAGCAGCTGCGCGGCCTGGAGGGGCGCTGGGAGGCCGAGAAGTCCGGGCTGAACCGCGTCGGCGAGCTGGCCGAGCAGATCGACAAGCTGCGCACCGAGGCCGAGCGCTACCAGCGCGAGGGCGACCTGACGAGCGCCTCGAAGATCCTCTACGGCCAGATTCCGCAGTTGGAGGATGAGCTGCGGGCCGCCAACGCCCAGGCCGACGCGCCCAAGATGGTCTCCGAGGAGGTGACGACGGCCGACATCGCCGAGGTGGTCGGCGCCTGGACGGGCATCCCCGTCGGCAAGCTGCTGCAGGGCGAGTCGGAGAAGCTGCTCCACATGGAAGACGAGCTGGGCAAGCGCCTGATCGGCCAGAAGAAGGCCGTCGGGGCCGTGGCGGACGCCGTCCGCCGCAGCCGGGCGGGCATTTCCGACCCGAACCGCCCCACCGGCTCGTTCCTGTTCCTGGGGCCGACGGGTGTCGGCAAGACGGAGCTGGCCAAGGCGCTGGCCGAGTTCTTGTTCGACGACGAGCGGGCGATGGTCCGCATCGACATGAGCGAGTACGGCGAGAAGCATTCGGTGTCGCGGCTGGTTGGCGCGCCCCCCGGCTACATCGGCTACGAGGAGGGCGGCCAGTTGACGGAGGCGGTGCGGCGGCGCCCCTATTCGGTGATCCTGCTGGACGAGGTCGAGAAGGCCCACCCGGAGGTGTTCGACATCCTGCTGCAGGTGTTGGACGACGGCCGTCTGACCGACGGCCAGGGCCGCACCGTCGACTTCCGCAACGTCATTTTGATCTTGACGTCGAATCTCGGATCGCCGTTCCTGGCCGACCAGTCGATGAGCGCCGAGGAGAAGAACCAGGCCGTCATGGGCGTGGTGCGGGCGTCGTTCAAGCCGGAGTTCTTGAACCGGCTGGACGAGGTCGTCATGTTCGACCCGCTGACGACCGACGACCTGTGCCACATCGTCGACATCCAGTTGGCCCGCCTCAACCAGCGTCTGGCCGACCGCCGGATCACCGTCGAGGTGTCCGAGGGCGGCAAGAACTGGCTGGCGATGGCCGGTTTCGACCCGGTGTACGGCGCCCGCCCGTTGAAGCGTCTGGTGCAAAGCGCCATCGAGGACGGCCTGGCCAAGCGGGTGCTGTCCGGCGAGGTCTCCGACGGCGACACCGTCAAGTTCGACGTCGACGAGGACCTGGGCGGCCTGGTCGCGATCTGAGTGGTTTGGGCTTGCGCGACCCTCACCGGTGGCGTTGCCCGGCCCAGGCGGCCAGGCCTTGGCCGGCGGGCAGGTTGGCGTAGAGGGTGGTTTGGAAGGCGTGGTAGAGGTCGGGTTTGCCCTGCCAGGTCTGGGTGACGCGCCGTCCGGCGGCGTCCAGTTCGGGGAACCACGAGCCGTCGCGGTGGTCGATGACGCGCGCGTCGATATAGTCCCACAGGCGGCGGTAGGCGTCGGCGTAACGCTGGTCGCCGGTGGCTTGGTGGAGGAAACAGGCCGCGCCGACGGCCTCGGCCGGCTCCCACCAGTAGCACTCGGGCACGACGGGGCGGCCGTTCCAATCGACGGTGTAGGCGAAGCCGCCGTCGGGCGTCCAGGCGTCTTGGAAGGCGCCGTCGAACAGGCGGACGGCGGCCGGCAGCAGCCAATCCTCGTCGACGCCCTGGCCGCGCAGTTGCAGCAGCAGCTTCGACCACTCCAGCCAGTGGCCCGGCTGGGATCCGTAGGGGCGGAACGGGTGGGCGGGCTGGTCGCTGTTGTAGTCGGGCAGCGGCCGCCACTGGGCGTCGAAATGCTCGTTGAGGCGCCAACTGCCCGGGCGGTCCTCGGCCGCCGGGCCGGCGATACGGCGGGCGATGGCAGTCGCCCGTTCCAAGGACACGACGTCGTCGGTGGCCTCGTAGGCGGCTAGCAGGGCCTCCGTCAGATGCATGTTGGCGTTCTGGCCGCGATAGCCGTCGCAGGTTGTGAAGGCCCGGTCGAAGTCTTCGACGCAGGCCTGGCTGCGATAGTCCCAATAGTGCTCGTCGATCAACGCCAAGGCGCGGTCAACCAACTCGTCGGCGTCGTCGAAACCGGCCGTCAGCGCCGAGGAGGCGGCCAGCAAGATGTGGGCTTGGCCGTACAACTCTTTGCGGTCGGACGGCGACTGGCCGCCGACTGCGGCGAACCACCCGCCGTGAACCGAGTCGATCCCGCCGCCGCGCAAGTAGAACTCCAAGCCGTGGCGGACAATCTCGTCTGCCCCAGGACGGCCCAGCATCGACGCCAGGGCGAAAACGTGCAGCATGCGCGCCCCGATCCAAAGCTGCGACCCGCGCTCGGGCAGGGGGCGGCCGGCGTCGTCCAACCAGGCGAAACCGGCCCCTGGCAGCGCCACTCGCGGCTGGTAGAAGTCGAGCAGCCGCTCGCGCTGGTCGGCCAGCCAGTCCAGATGGCCCGGATCGTCCAGGCCGTGCGGCTGACGCTCCAAGCCAGCGCCCCCTCCATTCGGAACGGGCTGGGCGTCTCCACGGGCTGCGCCAGTTAGTGTGGCCGCCTGGCCGTGGCTCGGCCCGGCTTCGCGGGCGACATTGTCGGAAGGCAGGCTCATCTCAAACTCCGATCCCCGCACCTCGCAGCGCCATCAGCGCCGCGCCCATCGCGCCCGGCTCGGCGGGCTGGCCAGGTGCGGCCACCTGGCCCAGCGGTCGTCGCAGGGCGGCCACCAAAGGGTCGAAAATCCAGCCGCCGAAGGTGAACAGCCGCAGCGGCGGCCCGAGAATCTCGTCCAGCCGCCGCGTGCCGGCCGCCGAGGCGTCCACCAACTGCTCGGCGACCGCCCGCCAGACGCCGGCCTGGGTGGCCTTGTCCGAGATGCCGGTGAGGCCGAAATGCTCCAGCGTCGCGTCGACCAGTTGGACGGCGGCCGGCTCGGCCTCCAGCGCCGCCTGCGACAGCGCCCGGCGGCTCTCCCGCGATTCGGCCCCCATCAGCGCCGACAGCCGCTCCATGGTGATGCCGGAGGGCAGCGCCAGCAGGATCGTGTGGCGGTCGCCGAACGGGTGGATGTCGACGTTGGCCCCGGCCGCCACCAGGGCGCGCAGCTGCTCGGGGGTCAAGCCGAGGCCGACGATCCGCAACTGGGCCTCGGCTGTGCCCAGCGAGACGTCCATGTCGCCCAAACGCTCTCCGCCCAGGCTGAAGGCCGCCAGCGGGTGGTCGTGCCCGCCGGTCGTGACGAGCACGCCGCGCAGCGACTCGGGCACCTCGCCGCCGGCTGGCCCCAGCGGAGTCCCGGCCAGCAGCAGCTCGCCTGGCGCCAAGTCGGGAGCGCCTAGGAAGTCGAAGGCGTCCCGCCACCAGGCCAACGCGCCGACGTCGACCAGCCCGCTGCGCGACGACGTCGAGATCTCGGCCGCCGCCACGCCGCTGAGGCGGTAGGCGACGTAATCGGGCACGTTGAGCCAGCGCTGGCCCGGCTCGAAGCGCTGGCCGTGGCGGCGCAAGTAGTCCAGCTTGACCAGCGACGGGGTGGTCGTCAGCTTGCGCCCGGTGCGCAGCTCGAACTCGTCCGCGCCCAGGCCCGCGGCGATCGGTCCGGTGTCGCCAAGGGTGTGGTGCCAGGCGAAACCTGGTGCCAGCACGTCGCCGTCCGGGGCCAGCAGGGCGCCCGTCTCGGACATGCCCGTGCAGGCTATCCCCGCGATCTGGCAGCCGGTGTCGCGGCCGAAACGGGCCACCGCGTCGGCCATCCGCAAGGCCACATCGCCCAGCGTCGGCAGGTCGATCTGCAAGTTGCCGCCGACCAGCTCCCAAGGTGTCGGGGCCGACGCGAAACGCAGCTCGCGCCGGTCGGGCGTGACGAGGCTGGCCTTGACCCTGGTCGTCCCCAGGTCCACACCGACTGCGGCGATCATCGGATTCCAATCAGGTAGGACTGCGCCGCCTGCGGCGAAAGGCGGCGGCCGTCGGCCAGGTCTTCGGCCAAGGCTTGGGCCAATCTTAGATGCGGCGCGGACAGGTTGGCGTCGCGGGTCATTTCCATGGCCAACGCGACGCGCTCGCCGTCGGCCAGTTTGCGCTGCGGGTCGCGGGCGACGCGGGCGTTCGGATCGTTCAAGCCGGTGTTGGCGAAACGCCGCATCAGGTCGTCGGCGTGCGCCTCCAGCGGCTCCAGCGGCACATGGTGCTTGACGGCGAGGGCGGCGGCCGACTCCATCATGGCGGCCCGCGTCCAAGCCCAAACCTGTGGCCGGGCGACGGCTTGGTGGACGTACTCGTCGCCGTAGGCCAAACCGAGCATCGCGGCCAGGAAGTGGCCCAAGTTGTGCACGGCCAGCTTGCGCTCCTCGTAGAAGTCGAACGACACGGCGTCGTCGACGACGACCCGAGGGGGCAAGTCGTGGGGCAGGCACAGGGCGCGGTGGTCGATCAGCAGCTCGCCGTACGGCTCGACCACCACCGCCAGTTGGTCTTGGCTGGGCGGGATCATCCGCCCGACCACCGACCGAGCCAGTCCGAAATCGGAGGCCCGCGCCCCGAGATAAGTCAATTCGCGCAGCAGGACGCTGTCGGCGGCGGCCAGATTCTCGCACAGTATGACGTCCAGCCCCCGGCCGCGCAGCCCGCCGGCCTGAGCCAGCAGCGGGGCCAGCCCGGGCAGGTTGCGCGCCCCGACGGCCGTCGCCACCAGCTCCGAACCGGCCACCACGCGGGCGGCGTCCTTGTCGCTCGGCGTGACGGCGTCGGCGACCGGGACCCACGACTCGCGCCGTTCGAGGCCGTCGGCGACGATGTGGCGGAAGCCGCCGTCGCGGCGCAACGCCTCGACCAGAGCCTCGTCGACGTCGATCAGCCGCACCAGCCAGCCGGCCTCGCCGAACAATTCGGCGAGCAGGCCGCGGCCGACCATCCCGGCGCCGATGACGGCGATGGTCCGGCCGGCGGGCTCGCAGGCGGCCATCAGCGTGAGTTGACCAGGCCCCGGATGGAGTCGATGGCGACGGCCAAGATGATGACGAAGCCCTTGACGATCATCTGGGTGAAAGTGGGGACGTTCATCAGCACCAGGCCGTTCGACAGCACGCCGATGATGATCGCGCCGATCAGGGTGCCGGTGATGCGCCCGCGTCCGCCGGCCAGGGCGGTGCCGCCGAGCACGACGGCGGTGATGGCGTCCATCTCGTAGGACTGCCCGCCGTTCGGCTGGGCGCTCATGACGCGGGCCGAGAAGATGATGCCGGCCAGGCCGGCCGTCGCCCCGGCGATCGTGTAGACCCAGATCAGCACGCGGCGCACCGAGATGCCGGCCAGCCGGGCCGCCTCGGGGTTGCCGCCGACGGCGTAGACGTGGCGTCCGAACTTGGTGCGCTCCAGCAGGAACCAGATCAGCAGGTAGACGATCAACATCAAGATGACCGGCGTCGGCACCACCGAGACGTAGCAGTTGCCGAAGCACTCGTACGACAGGTCGCTGGCGATGACGGGCAGGCCGCCGGTCGAGGTGTAGGCGAAGCCGCGCACGTACGTCATGGCGCCCAGCGTGACGATGAACGGCGGCATCGCCAGCAAAGCGATGAAGCCGCCCGACAGCGCCCCGACCAGCGCCCCGATGACGATCCCGCCGCCGACCGCGACCGGCAGCGGCATGCCCGCCAGGTGGAGCAGCACGCCGACGCAGCCGGACAGCGCCAGCGTCGAGCCGACCGACAAGTCGATGCCGGCGGTCAGGATGACCAGCGTCATGCCGGCCGCCAGGATGGCGTTGATCGAAATCGACCGCAGGACGTTGAAGAAGTTCTCCCAGGAGACGAAATTCTTGGCGAAGATGGCCATCATCAACACCAGCAGCACCAGGATCAGCAGGATGCCGACGCGATCCCACCAGTAGAAGACTTGGTCGGCGACGGAGCTGTGCTTGGACTCCGGCTTGGCTTCGGCGGCGGTTGTTTCAGACATGGTGCTCTCTTTCAGGCGGCTTGGCGCACGCCGGTGGCGTACTCCATCACTTCTTCTTCGTTGGTGGCGACGGCGTCGAGTTCGGCGACGACGCGGCCGCCGCGCATCACCAGCAGCCGGTCGGAGATGCCCAGCGCCTCGGGCAGGTCCGAGCTGACGATCAGCACAGCCGTGCCGGACTTGGCGATGTCGTTGACGATGCGGTAAATCTCCGACTTGGCCCCGATGTCGACCCCGCGCGTCGGCTCGTCGAGCAGCAGCAGTTTGGGTTGTTGGGCCAGCAGCCTGGCCAAGACGACTTTCTGCTGGTTGCCGCCCGACAGCGAGCGCACCTCGGCGTCGTTGGAGGCGGCGCGCAGGCTGAGCGACTCGGTG
>JAISUF010000112.1 GCA_031272195.1 Propionibacteriaceae bacterium | reverse complement strand
CCCGACCGGCACCAGTCCGCGACCGACTTTGACCGCGCGGCTCCAGTCGATGTACCCGATCTCGTCCATGGGCCAACCCTACTCGGGGCGCCGCCCGGCGACCAATCAACCCGGCGGTCAGCGGCAGCCGCACTTGGCCAGCGCGGTGGCAGCCCGGTCGAGCCAGTTGTAGGCGGTGGTTTGGGAGGGCGTGTCGTTGGCGATCAGCGCGAACCGCAGCACGGCGCCGTCCTTCGTCGTGACGTAGCCCGCCAGCGACGCCAGGCCCTTCAGCGTGCCCGTCTTGGCGTGGACGACGTTGCGCCCCGCCTTCTCGGCCTTGTCGTCGAAACGCGATTTCAACGTGCCCGACTTGCCCGCCACCGGCAGGCCCGTCACAACCGACGCCCAGCGCTCGTTGGTCAGCGACAAGTCGATGGCCGTGGCCAGCGCCGAGGAGGTGACTTTGGCCTTTGGCGACAGCCCGGAGCCGCCGTCAATCACCATCCCCTTCTCCCACATGGCCTGCTGCTTCAGCCACTTGACCAGGGCCTTGCTCGACCCGGCGAAGCTGGGGGTGGCCCCCGCCGCAACGCCGAACTGCCGCAGCATCACCTCGGCCCCCAGGTTGTACGAGTAGCGCAGCGTGTAGGCGACCTGTTCGGCCAAGGTGGCCGACTGGACCGACGCCACCAGCCCCGCGCCGGCCTTGGCCTTCTTGGCCGAGATCGACGTCACGGCGATACCGGCCTTCTTCAGCCGCGCGGCGAACAGTTGGGCGGTGGCCGAGGCGGGGTCGGTGTAGGCCTCCCAGGACGTTTTCATGCCGGTGTTGACGGTCAGCGCGCTGACGCGGGGGGTGGACGTGCGCCAATTCGCCTTCCAGGCCGCCCCCCAGCCCGAGCCGGCGAACAGCGACTCGTCGTAGCCCAGCGACACCTTCTTCAACCCGGCCGCCTTCAACACCTTGACGGTCTGATCGGCCAGGTCTTTCAGCGTGGCCTGCTTGAACACCGCGTTGGTCTTCTTCTCCACCTTGTCCATCAGGCAGGCGTCGCCGCCGCCGACCAGGACCAGCTGTCCGGCCTTCGGGCTGACGACTTTCGTCTCGAAGCGGGTGGCCGGGTCGATGACGTCGAGCGCCGCCATGGCCGTCAGGACCTTCATGGTGGAGGCGGGCGTCAGGGCGCTGTCGTTGGACGAGGCGAGCAGTTCGCCGTCGGGCCCCAGCACCGTCCACGACTTGACGCCGACGCCGTCACTGGGCACTTTTGCCAAGGCTTTCTCGACCTTGGCCGGATCGGGCACCGGCGGCGGCTCGGGCGTCGGCGTGGGCGTGGCGCTGAAGCCGGGCGTGTCGACGCCGGTCGGCTGGTCCGACTGCTGGGCCGCCAGAGGATCGGCCACGGCGCAGCCGGCGCACAACACGACTGCGGACGCCGCCGCGACAAGCGTCCTCCAAGAACTCAACTGACCCCTTCCGCCGTGGGCACGGTAGGCTGACTCCAGTATGACTCGCACCAACCCATCGTAGAGAGGCGACGGTTCCCAAAGATGCCACACCACGCGTTCAGCAAGCCACAGATCGCTCCCGACCTGCACTTCGACGTCACGATCGAGATTCCCAAAGGCACCAAGAACAAGTACGAGATGGACCACCACACCGGGCGGATCCGCCTCGACCGGACGCTGTTCACCTCAACACAATACCCCTACGACTACGGCTTCATCGAGGGCACGCTGGGCCAGGACGGCGACCCGCTGGACGCCATGGTGATCGTCGCCGAGCCGACCTTCCCCGGAGCGCTGATCGAATGCCGGGCCATCGGCATGTTCCGGATGACCGACGAGAAGGGCGGCGACGACAAGGTGCTGTGCATCCCGCTCGCCGACCAGCGCCAGAACCACCTCAAGACGCTGACCGACGTCAACGACCTGACGCTGCTGGAGATCGAGCACTTCTTCACCGTCTACAAGGACTTGGAGCCCGGCAAGAGCGTCGAGGGCGCCGTGTGGACCGGCCGGACCGAGGCCGAGGCCGAGATCAAAGCCAGTTGGGACCGCGCCAAGGGCACCGACTACGAGAACGAGTTCACAGGCGGGTTGGCCCACGAGGACGACTGACGGCCGCCCCACCCGCGCTTGGGGCCTCCGAAGCCCGCAGACGGGCCACACTAGGCCTGGCGAACTGACGGCCGCCCCACCCGCCCTTAAAGACCTCGCCGGCGGCGACCCGATGGCTTGAAACTCGTCTGTAAAACGCGGCTCGTAGCCTGACGGCATGAGCCCTTCCGCCAAGGCGATCCGCAAGCTCTACTTGCTGCGCCACGCGGAGGCCGCCTACGGGGCCCCGGGCGTCGGCGACCACGACCGCCCCCTGGCCGAGCGGGGGCGGCGCCAGGCTGTGGCCGTCGGCCAAGTGCTGGCCACCAAAGACTTGGAGATGGTGTTGTGCTCGACGGCGGCGCGGGCCGTCGAGACCGCCCAGGTGGCCAAGCTGCCGTTGGCCCTGATCAAGAAGCCCGACCTCTACGAGGCCTCGGCGATGCGCATCCGGGCCGTCGTCGCCCGCATCCCGGAGTACGTCACGAAGGTGCTGGTGATCGCCCATTCCCCCGGCATTCCCGACTTGGTGCGCACGCTGGCAGACGCCGACTCCGACGCCGCCGCCCGCGAGGCGATCCGCTACACCTTCCCGCCCGGCTCCCTGGCCGGCCTGGAGTTCGCCGGCTCGTGGACCGACCTCCACAAGGCCCGCCTCTTCCTGGCCCAGAAGGCGGCCTGACGACGCCGCCCGGCGCTTGACGACTCGACGCCCGCCCACTAGGGGGGCCATCGACGCTTTCCGCCGCAGACGCGGCTATGCCCCACACCACTGCCGGCGCGGGCGGAGCATTTGCGCTTTCCGCCCAAGACGCGGCTGTGCCCCCGACTTCGTTGTCGGGGGCACAGTGCGGCTAGGCTGGGGCGCGAGTCCCCATAGCCCAACGGCAGAGGCAGGCGGCTTAAACCCGCTCCAGTGTCGGTTCGAATCCGACTGGGGACACCGGCCCTAACCGCCGCATCGGCTCAGCCCTGCAGCACCGAGTCGATGGAGATCGACTGGTAGCCCCAGGCGTCGGCCACCGGCTTGCTGGTCAACTGGCCGTCGAAGGTCGACAGGCCCCGCGACAGCGGCTTGTTGTCGCGCAGGGCCTGCTTCCAGCCCTTGTTGGCGATCTCGGTGGCGTACCCCAGCGTGGCGTTGGTCAGCGCGTAGGTGGACGTCATCGGCAAGGCGCCCGGCATGTTGGCGACGGCGTACAGGATCGACTCCCCGACGGCGAACACCGGGTCGGCGTGGGTGGTCGGATGGGTGTCGGCGAAGCAGCCGCCCTGGTCCACCGCGATGTCGACGAAGACCGTGCCGGGCAAGGCGTTGACGATCATCTCGTGGGTGACCAGTTTCGGCGCGCGGGCGCCGGGAATCAGCACCGAGCCGATGACGATGTCGGCGTCCTCAAGCTCCTTGGCGATGGCGTACTGCGTCGAGTAGAGCGTCTTGGCGTGGCCGCCGAACTCCGAGTCGAGCTGGGCCAGGCGGGCCAGGTTGACGTCGAAGATGGAGACGTCGGCGCGCATGCCGTACAACATCTGGGCGGCGCTCTGGCCGGCCACGCCGGCGCCGATGACGACGGCCTTGGCCGGACGGGTGCCGGGCACGCCGGACACCTGGATGCCCTTGCCGCCGAAATGTTTCAGCAGCGCGTTGGCCCCGACGATGGCCGACATGCGCCCGGCCACCTCGGACATCGGGGACAGCAGCGGCAGCGCGCCCGAGCCGGTCTGGACGGTCTCGTAGGCGATCGAGGTCGTCTTGGAGGCCAGCAGCGCGTCGGTCTGCTCCTTGTCGGCGGCCAGGTGCAGGTAGGTGAAGACGACCTGGTCTTGGCGCAGGTACTGGTATTCGCTGGCGATGGGCTCCTTCACCTTGATGAGCAGCTCGGCCTCGCCCCAGACGTCGGCGGCCTGCTCCAGGATGGTCGCGCCGGCCTCGACGTAGTCGGCGTCGCTGATGCCCGAGCCCAGCCCCGCACCGGCCTGCACGAAAATCTCGTGATGGGCTTGGGCCAGGTGGTGGACGCCGGCGGGCGTGATGGCGACGCGGTTCTCTTGGCTCTTGATCTCAGTCGGGACACCGATCTTCATAGTCGACTCCTTGGTTGGTGGGCTTCGTCGCCCGCTTGGCTGTTCGTGCTGCTATTGTTTCCCGGCCGCCGAACGCCTGTGAAGCCGTGCGGGGGCAGGTCGTCGCAAGTGTGAACGATCCTCGCCGCGAACCGGGCAACCGCCGAAGAATCTTCGCCGCCGGCCCTGGCGAACGCCGCCTGGTTGCATTAGGGTCTAGGGAGTGAAAGACGACCGGCAACTGGACGACATCGACCGGCGCATCCTCGAGATCCTGGCCCACAACGCCCGCCTGTCCAACTCGGCCATCGCCAAACAGGTCAACGTCGCCGAGTCGACCTGCTACGCCCGTGTGCAGTCGATGATCCGCGCCGGGGTCGTCAAGGGCTTCCACACCACCATCGACATGGCCGCCCTGGGGCGCCCGATGCGGGCGCTGGCCCTCGTCAAACTGCGCAGCGGCTACCGCGACACCCTCCTGCAGGAGGCCAAACGCCTGGCCGGGGTGGACGGCGTCGTGCGGGTGTGGTTCCTGGCGGGCAACCACGACCTGATGGTCGAGTTCGCCGTCGCCAGCTCCGGCGATCTGCGCGACTTCGTCCTCAACGAGCTGAACTCCTCGGAGGCCGTCGCCGACACCGAGACGTCGGTCGTCATGGAGGCCATCGAAGGACGCAAGATGACGCCGCTCAAACCCGCCGGATCGCGCTGAGGCCGACTGGCCCTGGCTGGCCCCGAGTCCGCCGCTGTCGGCGTGATCGCAGCCCGGCGACACGCCGAACACCGGCGCATCCGGCCAGGCCGTCCCGGCGGCCCAAACCCGGCCCGGCTGATCGCCTGGCCCCTCAGGCCAGCGACACGTCGGCCACCTTCGCCAAATCGGACATCGCGTAAGCCGAGACCCGCTCCGACTCGCACAGGTAGAAGTACTCGCCGATGCGGACCCCCCGCGCGTCGGGGTCCGAGGCGTCCAACGCCTTGAGCAGGTGGAAGCCCGCGTCGTCGTGGCGGTATAGCGAGAACTTGGCCACAATCTCGTACCGGATGCCCTCGTCCGCGTCTTCGCGCTCGAACAAGCTGGTGGTTTGGAAGCCGACCAGGCCCCGCTTCACGTCGACGAACACGGCGCGATGGTCGCTCAGCGCCTTGGCGCTTTGGGCGTCGAGGTGGGCGGCGTCCTTCTGGGCCAGCTTCAGCGGGTTGGAGACGTCGAACATGCTCAGCTTGAGGCCATCCTGAGTCCCGGAGTCGTCGGCGTCGACGCCCAGCCCCAACAGCAGGCCGTCGCCGAACGGGTGCAGGTAGGTGCTGAAGCCCGGAATCTTCAGCTCGCCGACGACCTTGGGCTGGGCCGGGTCGGCCAGGTCGATGGCGAACAGCGGGTCCACCTGCCGATACGTCACCACGTAACCGACCGGCCCGTCGAAGCGCACCGATTCGACGGTTTCGCCGCTGACCAGTTCGGGGACGCTGCCG
Organism: Propionibacteriaceae bacterium; assembly: GCA_031272195.1. Lineage (GTDB taxonomy): Bacteria > Actinomycetota > Actinomycetes > Propionibacteriales > Propionibacteriaceae > Propionicimonas. The sequence goes on along the minus strand of JAISUF010000112.1, from coordinate 40,249 downwards.
ACGACGCCCAACGAGTCGTCGAGCACGTACAGGGCCGCCACGGTGCGCCAATCGCCGTCGTGGGAGCCCTCGACTTGCACGCCGACACGCAAGTGCCCCTCGTACTCGTCCATGGCGAACTGATCGACTAGCCGGCCGGGAATCGTCTCCTGTGCGGCGATCCTCAGCCAGCCGGCGTCCATCGACACCCGGACCAAGTGGGTGACGTACCCGGAGGTGTCGTCCAACCCCGCTGCGGCCAGTTGCCTGGCCGAGATGACCTCGGCGTCCTCGTCTGCCTGCGAGTCGGAGCCGGCCAGGTAGAAATTGGACTCGCCCATGTAGAAGTTGTCGGCCCCGCAGCCCAGCACGGCGATGCTGTCGAGGCGGGTCCGCGCCGCCACGTCCAGAGAGGTGACCACGGAATAGCTGCCGCTGCTTCCCTGAGAGAAGACCTGGATGTGGGAATCCGGCAGGACGCTGGCGCTTTCACCGTCGTATACGGCGGGCACGAAATCGGCGGGATCGTCGAACTCGGTCCAGCCGTCGCGGAACGGGACGTACGAGGTTGCCAAGTAGAGGACGCCGTCGGTCAGGCGCGAGGTCTGGTAGGCGCCGCTTTGGCCCAGCGACTTGATGAATCGGGGCTGATCGGGTTGGGAGACGTCGAACAGCGAGACCCTCGTCTGCTGGACGTTGAAGTACACGTATTGGGAACCGCTGGCGCCCACCGAATCGGTGTCGTCTGGGACCAATTCATGGGTGAACACCAGCAGCGTGTCGCCGCTCGCCATCAGTTCGATGACCGGGCTTTCGAGAACCACTTTGCCGTCCGGGCGCGCGACGACCTCGGACATTTCGATTCTGGCGATCTCATCGGTGGCCGCCGCGTCAGCCGCGACGATCGAAACAGTGTTTCCGGAGGCGATGAAAATGCGTTTGCCGTCGGTCTTGACGACGTCCCCCTCGTCGATGCCGGCGACTTGGACGTTGGTGCCGGTGTAGCCCGACTGGCCCGACGCCGCAGCGTCGGTGCCGGCGGAGGCCGCCATCGGCGCGCTGGCCGTCAACGGGTAGCCAAAGCCCGACCAGGAGTAGTCGGCCACGCGGCAATAGTTGGACGGGCGGCAACCATTGCGTTCCAGGGCGGCTTTGAGAGAGGCGATGACGTCGGCGTACTCCGAGACGGAGTCTGCCTGGAACGCCACGCCACTGGTCGCCGTGGCGGCCTTCACCACCTTGGCCGCCGAAAACTGGGCGGCCCGCTCGAGCGATTGGCGATACTGCGCCACCCCCGCCGCCACGACCACGGCCGCGCAGACCAGGGCCGTCACCGATATCGCCGCCTTGGGCCGAAAGGCCCCTTGATTGGTCGTCATCTTCGCCGCCCTTCTGGCGGTGTTGGGCTGCTCAGGTCGCCCATCCCGACCGCCAAAGTCTCTGCCGCCGCGCGGGCTGCGCGGTCTGACTACAACACGTCCGGGCGGGCGGTTTCGTTACCGGCGGCCAAGCCAACCAGGCCTGGAAGTGGTCAGACGGCGGCATCCCCATCGGCGGCGTCGCCAGCGGCGCCGTCTGGAGCGGTCCCGTCCCCAGGGGGTCCGTCTCCGGCGGTCGCCTCCGCCGCGTCCTCGTCCACTCAGAGGGCCTCCCCGGCGGCGGCGTCGCCGACGGGTTCGCCGCCGCGGCCGGCCAGTCCGGCCACGCCGACCAGCAGCTCGGGATCGACGTCCTGCCCGGCCCGCACCACCGTCAGGGAGCCGTCCGACTCGATAATCGCGTACTCGACCTGCCGCAACGCCGTGACGCCGGCCCGCCGCAGCCTGATCATCAGATTGCCCTCGCTGATGCCCAACTTGCGCAGCGGCTCGGGCCGCACCTGCCCGTCGGCCATCACCAGCCAGGCCAGGCGGTGCACGCCGCGCCGCCGACGCAGCCAGCGCGAGCCGCGCCGCAGCACCCACTCCCAGAAGAACAGCACCGTCAACGCGATGACGCCGGCGGCCATCGTCGGGCGCTCGCCCAGAATCGAGCGGGCGGTGATCGCGCCGACGACCGTCATCAGGGCCAGCGACGCCGTGGAGACGCGCAGCCGCAGCCGCGCCCCGAAGGCGTGCATCAGCCAGGTGAAGAACCAGAACAGCACCGTCGTGGCGACTACCAGCGCCAGCGCCTGCCAGCCGCCGATGCCCAGTTCGGCCCACAGCCTCTCCCACATGGCCGCCAGCCTACTCGCCGCGCAGGACGGGTCTCGCTCACAGGTTGTAGCCGATGGCGCGAAGCTGCTCGCGGCCGTCGTCGGTGATGTTGTCGAGGGTCCACGGCGGCAGCCAGACCCAGTTGATCGCCACCGAGTTGGCCAAGCCCTCCAGAGCCAGTTGGGTGTCGTATTCGAGGCGGTCGGTCAGCGGACAGGTCGGGGTGGTCAGCGTCATGTCGATGGTGACGTTGGACGCCTCGTCGATGTCGACGCCGTACACCAAGCCCAAGTCGACGATGTTGACCATCAGCTCCGGGTCGACGACGTCCTTCAACGCCTCCAGCACGTCCTCTTGCGTCGGCCGGGCGCTGGGCGGCTCGGCGTCGGGCGGGAAGGTGTCTCGAACCAGTTCGGAGGGACGCTGCTCATCCATGGGGACTCTCCTTCTTGGCGCTGCCCGCGCCGCCTTCGATAGCCTGCAGGGCGGCGTCCCGGAAGGCCGACCAGCCCAGCAGGGCGCACTTGACGCGGGCCGGGAACTTGGCCACGCCGACGAACGCCACCCCGTCGCCCAACACGGCCTCGGCGGCGTCCAGGTCGTCCACGACGCCCTGGGAGTCCATCAGCTTGTGGAAGGCGTCGTACGCCGCGAACGCCCCGTCCACCGTCTGGCCGATCACCAGATCGCTCATGACCGATGTCGAGGCCTGCGAGATGGCGCAGCCGACCGCCTCGTACGAGACGTCGGCCACCGTGTCGCCGTCCAGCCGGACGCGCAACTCGACCTCATCGCCGCAGGTCGGGTTGACGTGGCCGACCTGGCAGGAGAACGGCTCCCGCAGACCGGAATGGGACTTGCGGCGGTAGTGGTCCAGGATGATCTCCTGGTACATCGCCTCGACACTGGCGTCGTCCATCAAACCCTCCCGAAGAAATCGCGCACATAGACTAGCGCGTCGGCCAGGCGGTCGATCTCGCCGGTCGTCGTGTAGAGGTAGCTCGACATCCTGGTCGACGACTGGACGCCCAGCCGCTCGTGCAGCGGGCGGGCGCAGTGGTGGCCGCCGCGCACCGCGATGCCCTGGGCGTCGAGGAACTGCATGACGTCGTGCGGGTGGATGGCCAGGCCGTCGCGGGTGGCCAGCGTGAACGAGACGGCCCCGCCGCGATCCTCGGCCGTCGTCGGACCGAGCACGCGCAGGCCCTCGATGCTCCCCAGCCTGGCCAGAGCATGCTCCGTGACCGACCGCTCGTGGGCTGCGATCTCATCCATGCCGACCGCTTGCAGATAGTCGATGGCGGCGCCCAGGCCGACCGCTTGGGCGATCGGCGGCGTGCCGGCCTCGAAGCGGTGCGGCGGCGGCGCGTACGTCGATCCCTCCATGCGCACCACCTCGATCATCTCGCCGCCGCCTAGGAAGGGCGGCAGCGCTTCGAGCAGCTCGCCCCTCCCCCACAGGACGCCGACGCCGGTCGGCCCGAGCAGCTTGTGCCCGGTGAAGGCCATCAAGTCGCCCAGCGGCCTGGCCGTCGGCAGGTGGGGCACGCCCTGGGAGGCGTCCACAACGAAGGCCGCGCCGACCGAATGCGCCCAGTCGGCGACCTCGGCCACCGGGTTGACGCTGCCCAGCACATTCGACACCCACGCCAGGGAGACGATCTTGGTGCGCTCGTTGATCAGGCCATCGGCGCGCGCCTTGTCCAAGTCGAGGCGGCCGGAGTCGGTGATGTCGAACCAGCGCAGCCGCGCCCCCGTCCGCTGGCAAAGCAACTGCCAGGGCACGATGTTGGAGTGGTGCTCCATGACCGAGACGACGATCTCGTCGCCCGTCTTCAAGCCCGCGCCGAGAGTGTGGGCGGCCAAGTTGAGCGCCTCGGAGGCGTTCTTGGTGAAGACGACCTCGTCGGCGCTGCCAGCCCCGATGAACGACGCCACTTTGGCCCGCGCTCCCTCGAAGGCCTGCGTGGCCTCCGCGCCGAGGGCGTGCATGGCCCGGGCGACGTTGGCGTTATGGCTCAAGTAGTGCTCGGCGATGGCGTCCACCACCGCCTGCGGCTTCTGCGCGGTGTTGGCCGAGTCGAGGTAGGCCAGCGGATGCCCGTTGACGGCACGCGACAAGATCGGGAAGTCCTCCCTGATGCGTTCCACGTCATACGCCATCGCAAGCCCCTCTCAGCCTTGAACAGCCCCAGCCGCCGACCGACGGACAGCCCGCCGCGTCCGGACAGGACGCGCCGTCGGCCGCGCCGAGCCGAATCGCGCGGCTCCACGCCGGTTCCGAGCCGTCGGCTTCACGCCGCCGCGGCCATCTTGACGAAGCGGTCGTAGCCCTCCACCTCCAAGTTCTCAGCCAGTTCCGGGCCGCCCTCGGTGACGATCCGCCCGTCGACGAACACGTGGACGAAGTCGGGCTTGATGTAGTTGAGGATGCGGGTGTAATGGGTGATCAGGAGCGTGCCGTGGCCGCCCTCGGCCATGTAGCGGTTGACGCCCTCGGAGACGATGCGCAGCGCGTCGATGTCCAGGCCGGAGTCGGTCTCGTCCAAGATGGCGAACTTCGGCTTGAGCAGCTCCAATTGGACGATCTCGTTGCGCTTCTTCTCCCCGCCCGAAAAGCCCTCGTTGAGCGACCGCGACGAGAACGTCTCGTCCAAGCCCAGCCGACTCATCGCCTCGTTGACCTCCTTGACCCACGTTCGCACCTTCGGCGCCTCGCCGGACAGGGCCGTCTTGGCGGTCCGCAGGAAGTTGGCCACCGACACGCCGGGCACCTCGATCGGATACTGCATGGCCAGGAACAGCCCCGCCTTGGCCCGCTGGTCGACGCTCAGCTGCGTCAGCTCGACGCCGTCCAGCTTCACCGACCCCTGGGTGATGGTGTATTTCGGGTGGCCGGCCACGGAATAGGCCATCGTCGACTTGCCCGAGCCATTCGGCCCCATGATGGCGTGGACCTCGCCGGACGCGATCACCAGGTCGACGCCTTTCAGGATCTGCTTGGGGCCGGCCTCGGTCTCGACTTCGACGTGCAGGTCTTTGATCTCCAGGGTGCTCATTCAGTTCTCCTCGTTGTTGGCGGCGGGCAGGCCCACCGCGTCAAGCTCTTTCTCCAACACGGCCAGCAGCCGCTGCTCCACCTCGGGCACGCCGATGCGGCGGATGATGTCGGCGAAGAAGCCGTGCACCACCAAGCGCCGCGCCTCGGCCTCGGGGATGCCGCGCGAGCGCAGGTAGAACAACTGCTCGTCGTCGAAGCGGCCGGTGGTGGACGAATGGCCGGCGCCTTGGATGTCGCCGGTCTCGATCTCCAAGTTGGGCACCGACTCGGCCCGGCAGCCGTCGGTCAGCAGCAGATTCTTGTTCGACTCGTAGGTCGAGATGTTCTGAGCCACCTTGCGGATCAGCACGTCGCCGATCCACACGGCGTTGGCCCCTTCGCCTTGCAGGGCCCCGCGATAGTCGACGTTCGAGACCGTGTTCGGCAGGTTGTGGTCGACGAACAGGCGGTGCTCGCTGTGCTGGCCGGCGTCGGCGAAGTAGACGCCGAACTGCTCCAGCTCGCCGCCCGTGCCGGCGTATTTGGCCGTCTCCATCAGGCGGATCAGCTTGCCGCCGAGCGAGGCCGTCACCGACTTCACGCGGGCGTCCTTGCCGATCAGGATGGAGTGCTGCCCGGCGTGGACGGCGCCGTCGTCCCAGTCTTGGACGCTGACGAAGTTCAGCCGCGCGCCGTCCCCGACCACGATGTTGGTCAACTCGCCGTAGTTCGCCAGGCCGCGATGGCGCAGCACCAGCGTCACCGACGCCCCCGCTCCGACGTTGACCAGCGTGCGGCCGTAGACCGTGCCGCCGCGGCCGACGGCGTCGATGACGATCGGGTCGGCGACTTCCAGCCCGGCGGGGATGTCGATGCGAGCGCTTTGCGCAGCGTGGTCGAGGGCGACTGCGGCCACCCGGTCGAACGGGGCTTGCGCCCCGGCGGCGACGACGTCCTCCTTGGACAGCTCGGCGTGTGACACCTGCTCGGGCAACTCGCCCGACCAGGCCAACTCGGCGTCGGCGGAGGCGCCCTCCAGCACCGGGCGCAGCGGCTCCAGGGGCGTGAACCGCCAAATCTCCTCTTTGCCGGTGGGCAGAGCGTGGTCGGCCAGGTTGTAGGAGGCGGTCGGGTGCAGGTGCGAGGCGATGGCCTCGGTGGCGGCGTCGAGGTTGCTCATCCGACCGCCCCTTCCATCTGCAGCTCGATCAATCGGTTCAACTCCAAGGCGTACTCCATCGGCAGCTCGCGGGCGATCGGCTCGACGAAGCCGCGCACCACCATGGCCATCGCCTCGTCCTCCCCCATGCCGCGGCTCATCAGGTAGAAGAGCTGGTCCTCGCTGACCTTCGAGACGGTCGCCTCGTGGGCCATCGACACGTCGTCCTCCCGCACGTCGACGTAGGGATAGGTGTCGGAGCGCGAAATGGAGTCGACCAGCAGCGCGTCGCACTTGACCGACGAGGCGGCGTGGTGGGCGCCCGGCCTGACGTGGACCAGCCCGCGGTAGGACGAGCGGCCGCCGCCGCGGGCGACCGATTTGGAGATGATCGACGACGACGTGTGCGGCGCCAGGTGGACCATCTTCGAGCCGGCGTCCTGGTGCTGGCCCTCGCCGGCGAAGGCGATCGACAGAGTCTCGCCCCGGGAGTGCTCGCCCATCAGGTAAACGGCCGGATACTTCATCGTCACCTTCGAGCCGATATTGCCGTCGATCCACTCCATCGTCGCCCCCTCGGCGCAAGTCGAGCGCTTCGTGACGAGGTTGTAGACGTTGGTCGACCAGTTCTGGATGGTCGTGTAGCGCACGCGGGCGTTCTTCTTGACGATGATCTCCACGACGGCGGCGTGCAGCGAGTCCGATTTGTAGATCGGCGCCGTGCAGCCCTCGACGTAGTGGACGTAGCTGCCCTCGTCGGCGATGATCAGCGTCCGCTCGAACTCGCCCATGTTCTCGGTGTTGATGCGGAAATAGTCCTGCAGCGGGATGGAGACGTGGACGCCCGGCGGCACGTAGACGTACGACCCGCCCGACCAGACGGCCGTGTTGAGGGCGGAGAACTTGTTGTCGCCGATCGGGATGACCGAGCCGAAGTACTCCCGGAAGATCTCGGGATGCTCCCTCAGGCCGGTGTCGGTGTCGAGGAAGACGACGCCTTGGCGCTCCAACTCCTGGTTGATCTTGTGGTAGACGACCTCCGACTCGTACTGGGCGGCCACGCCGGCCACCAGGCGGGCCTTCTCGGCCTCGGGGATGCCGAGCCGGTCGTAGGTGTTCTTTATGTCGGCGGGCAGGTCCTCCCAGGACTGGGCCTGCTTCTCGGTCGAGCGGACGTAGTACTTGATCTGGTCGAAGTCGATCTCGCCCAAGTCGGCGCCCCAGGTCGGCATCGGCTTGCGCCGGAAATAGTCGAGGGCCTTCAAGCGAATGTCTAGCATCCACTCGGGCTCGCCCTTCATCGCCGAGATCCCCCGCACCACGTCGGCGTCCAGGCCGCGGCGGGCCGACGCCCCGGCGGCGTCGGAGTCGTGCCAGCCGTACTGGTAGGACCCCAACGCCTCCAAGTGCTCGTCTTGGGTGGCCCCCGTTCCGGGCGCCGCGACATTGCTCAACTCAGTTTCCTTTCTCGACCGGACGCGGGATGTGCAGCGTGCACACCCCGTCGCCGTGCGCGATGGTGGCCAGGCGCTGGACGTGCGATCCCAGCAGCCGGGAGAAGACCTCCGTCTCCACCTCGCACAACTGCGGGAACTCGGCGGCGACGTGGGCCACCGGGCAATGGTACTGGCAAAGCTGCTCGCCGGAGGCGACCGGCAGCAGCGAGGCGACGAAACCCTCCCGTGTCAGGGCCTCGACCAGGGCCTCGGCCGGGGATTGGCAGGCCGGCCGGATGGCGCCGAACTGCGACTCCACCTCGGCGGTCCGCTGGGCGGCGAAATCCTTGACGGCCTGCGGCCCGGCGACGCGCGACAGGTAGCCGAGCAGCTGGACGGCCAGCTCGTCGTAGGCCTGGAAGAACTGCGAGCGCCCGGCGTCGGTCAGCTCGAAGACTTTCGAGGGACGGCCCCGCCCGCGCTGCCCGTAGACGCGCTGCTGGCGGCTGCTCAGCTGCCCCGATCCGACCAACACCGTCAAGTGGCGGCGGATGGCGGCGGGGGTGAGTTGGAGCCGCTCGGCCAGCGCGTTGGCGGTCGAGGGGCCGTGGCGCAGGATCGAGCGCACCACCCGCACCCTGGTCGAGGCGTCGGACTCCTCGACGGGCGCGTCGGCCGCACCGACACCCGACCCGTTTTTCACAACGGACATCTTACCTAAAATCCGGCCCGACGCGACCCGTCCCACCCCTTGCCCCTCTGACAACGCATGACGCCCCCGGCGACGGGCCGCCGACGCCAGGCGGGCGGCATCGGGCGGCGAACACACTGCCGCGCGGCGCGCCAGACGCCGCGCCGCTGGTTCGCCCGCCGCCGAACCCCGGCCCCGGCGACGCGCCAAGACCGCGCCACCAACTGGTCGATGCGCACAACTGCCTAGTGGTGGGCTTAAGATGGAACTTCGGCGACTCAGTGACTGAGCGGCCAACCCAACCTAGGTAAGGAATAAAGGTGAAACAAACGATCATGCGCCCGTCACGGCTGGGCGTGGTCGGCATCCTGGGCGCCCTGGCCCTGGTGCTGACCGCTTGTTCGTCCGGCGGCGAGACCCCCGCCCAAACCGGCTCCGAACACATCTCAGAGGTGAACCTGCCCATCCCCGAGCAGCTGCTCTCCATCACGTTCTTCGGCGGGGCCGTCAACGGCTTGACGCTGCTGCTGATCGGCATCGCCATCTGCTTGTGCGGATTCGCGTTCGGCATCGTCAGCTACCTCAACTTGAAGAAGCTGCCCGTCCACCGCTCGATGCGGGAGATCTCCGACCTGATCTACGAGACCTGCAAGGCCTACCTCGTCCAGCAGGGCAAGTTCCTGCTCATCCTGTTCGCCTTCATCGGCGCGGTCATCGCCATCTACTTCGGCTTCCTGGAGGGCACGACGGCGGGCAACTGGGGCAAGGTCATCGTCATCTTGCTGTTCTCCGTCATCGGCATGGCCGGCTCCTATTCGATCGCCTGGTACGGCATCCGCCTCAACACCTTCGCCAACTCGCGCACCGCCCACGCGGCGCTGCCCGGCAAGCCCTACGCGGTGTCGGTCATCCCGCTGCGCTCGGGCATGAGCATCGGCATGGTGCTGATCTCGACCGAGCTGATCATGATGCTGCTGATCCTCTCCTTCCTGCCGCGCGACATCGCCGGCGCCTGCTTCATCGGCTTCGCCATCGGCGAGTCGCTGGGCGCCTCGGCCCTGCGCATCGCCGGCGGCATCTTCACCAAGATCGCCGACGTCGGCTCCGACCTGATGAAGATCATCTTCAAGATCGGCGAGGACGACCCGCGCAACCCCGGCACCATCGCCGACTGCACCGGCGACAACGCCGGCGACTCGGTCGGCCCCTCGGCCGACGGCTTCGAGACCTACGGCGTCACCGGCGTGGCGCTGATCACGTTCATCCTGCTGGCCGTCCCCGAGGCCGCCACCCAGGCCAACCTGCTGATCTGGATCTTCTTCATCCGCGCCATCATGCTGGTGGCCTCCGGCATCTCGTACGCCGTCAACACCGCCATCATGAAGTCCAAGTTCGCCGGCGCCGACGAGATGGAGTTCGAGACGCCGCTGACGTCCCTGGTCTGGATCACCTCTGGGGTGTCGATCATCCTGACGTTCATCGTCTCTTCGCTGCTGATCCCCGAAGTCGGCGGCGACACCACGATGTGGTGGAAGCTGTCGCTGATCATCTCCTTCGGCACGCTGGCCGGGGCGTTGATCCCCGAGTTGGTCAAGGTGTTCACGTCGGTCAAGGCCAAGCACGTCGAGGAGGTCGTCAAGTCGGCCAACAAGGGCGGCGCCTCCCTCGACATCCTGTCCGGCCTGGTGGCGGGCAACTTCTCGGCCTACTGGCTGGGCCTGGCGATCATCGTGCTGATGGGGGCCTCGTACGTCGTCTCGCTGTTCTTCCCGGCCGATCTGATGCTGGCGCCGTCGGTGTTCGCCCTCGGCCTGGTGGCGTTCGGCTTCCTGGGCATGGGCCCGGTCACCATCGCGGTCGACTCGTACGGCCCGGTGACCGACAACGCGCAGTCGGTCTACGAGCTGAGCCGCATCGAGTCGGTGCCGAACATCGACGCCGAGTTGAAGGACATGGGCGTGACGCCCGACTGGGACAAGGCCAAGTACCTGCTGGAGGCCGGCGACGGCGCGGGCAACACCTTCAAGGCGACCGCCAAGCCGGTGCTGATCGGCACGGCCGCCGTCGGCGCGACGACGATGATCTTCTCGATCATCATGGCGCTGACCGACAAGCTCGACGCCACCCAGCTGAGCAACCTGTCGCTGCTGCACGCCCCGTTCCTGCTCGGCCTGCTGACCGGCGGCGCGGTCATCTACTGGTTCTCCGGCGCCTCGATGCAAGCGGTGACGACGGGCGCCTTCCGCGCCGTGGAGTACATCAAGGACCACATCCACCTCGACACCAGCTCCGAGAAGGCCAGTGTGGAGGACTCCCGGGCGGTCGTCAGCATTTGCACGCGCTACGCCCAAAACGGCATGTTCAACATCTTCCTGGGCATCTTCTTCGCCACCTTGGCGTTCGCCTTCCTGGAGCCGTTCTTCTTCGTCGGCTACCTGGTCTCGATCGCCATGTTCGGGCTCTACCAGGCCATCTTCATGGCCAACGCCGGCGGGGCCTGGGACAACGCCAAGAAGATCGTCGAGGTCGATTTGGCCGCCAAGGGCACCGAGCTGCACGACGCCTCGGTGGTCGGCGACACGGTCGGCGACCCGTTCAAGGACACCTCGTCGGTGGCGATGAACCCCGTCATCAAGTTCACCACGCTGTTCGGCATGCTGGCCGTCACGCTGGCCACCAGCCTGCGCCCGGCCGGCGCCCTGATGACGCCGGTCACAGGCGTCATCGCGGCGGTGTTCTTCCTGGTGTCGGTGTTCTTCTGCTGGCGCTCGTTCTTCAAGATGCGCATCGACCAGCCGATGCTGACGCGCGAGGATTTCGCCGAAATCGCCAAGTAGCGATTCCCCAAGGGGCGTCCGGCCAGCCGGACGCCCCTTTTCGCTGCCCGCGCCCGGTCCAACGGAGGCTAGACTGACCCTCGAACCGGCGAAAGGCCCCGATGACCCACACCCAAGTCGTGCGACACCTCGACGCGGCGGCGCTGGCCCACAACACGGCCAGCCGCCTGTTGGACCGCGTCTTGGCGCTGCAGGCGAACGGCGGGCGGGCAACGCTGTGCCTGACCGGCGGCCGCACGCTGCTGGCGGTGTACGCCGAACTGGGCGAGCTGCTGACCAACGCCCCGGTCGACCCGGCCCGCCTCGACTTGTGGTGGGGCGAGGAGGGCTTCATCGGCACGCCCGAGCCGGAGCGGATCGCCACGCGGACGCTGGCCGCCCTGGCCGGATCGTTCGCCCTCGACCCGGCCCACACCCATCCGATGCCCGGCTCGGAGGGCTACCTCGACGCGGCCGCCGCGGCCGACTCCTACGCCAAGGAGTTGGGCGACACCCGTTTCGACGTCTGCCTGCTCGGCATCGGCGGCCTGGGCCAGGTCGCGTCGCTCTTCCCGGGGCATCCGGCGGCCCGCTCGTCGTCGAAGGTGGCGGCCGTGCTCGACTCGCCGCTGCCACCCTCGGAGCGCCTCTCGCTGACCGCCTCGGCCCTGTCCGACGCCACCGAGGTCTGGTGCCTGGCCCGCGGCGAGGACAAAGCCGAGGCGCTGAGGCTGGCCCTGGACGGCGATCCGCGCTCGCCGGCCGCCCGCGTGCGCGGACGCGACGCCACGACGTTCTTGGTCGACCGCGCCGCCGCCTCGCTGCTGCCCTACCACCGGTGCGATTTGTGAGAATCGACCTCCACACCCACTCGTGTGTCTCCGACGGCACCGACACGCCCGCCGAGCTGGTTGCCGAGGCGGCCCGCGCCGGCCTGGACGTGGTCGCCCTGACCGACCACGACACTTTCGCCGGCCTGCCCGAGGCCCGCCGCGCGGGCCAGCGGTTGGGCGTGCGCGTCGTCGACGGCATCGAGATCTCGACGCGGCTGAACGGCGTCGGCGTCCACCTGCTCGGCTACTGGTGCGATGCGGCAGACGTCGACCTCGCCGCCGAACTGGCCCGCGTCAGGGAGGGCCGCGCGGGCCGCGTCCCGGACATGCTGGCCAAATTGGCCGAGCTGGGCATGCCGGTGGACGAGGCGACGCTGGCCGGGATCGTGGCGGGCAAGCCGTCGGTCGGACGCCCCCACGTGGCCGACGCGATGATCGCCCTGGGCTACGTCGCCGACCGCGCCGAGGCCTTCGACAAGTATCTCCACGAGGGCGGCCCGGCCTACGCCGACCGCTACTGCACCCCCCTGGCGCCGGCCATCGGGCTGATCCACCAGGCCGGCGGCGCGGCCGTCATAGCCCACCCCTGGGGGCGCGAGTCCCGCCCCGAACTGACCGAGGAAGCCTTCGCAGCCCTGGCCGCCGACCACGGCCTCGACGGCATCGAAGTCGATCACGAGGACCACTGTGCCGCCGACCGCCGCGCCTTGGCCGCCATCGCCGCCCGCCTCGGCCTGGTCGCCACCGGCTCGAGCGACTACCACGGCGCCGGCAAGGCCGGCCACCGCCTCGGCTGCCACACCACATCTCCAAGTGCCCTGGCCGCCCTGGAAGCCCGCGCCAGGCGCGCCAACGCCTGACCGTGGCGTCGCGCGCCCAGTGGGTCGCTCACGTGGAACTCGGCAAGACCCTCACTCCTGCTTCGGCGGCAGCCGCGCGCAGGTCGCGGTCCAAGCTCGCCAGAGGCAGGTCGAGGTCGATGGCCAAGCTCAAATAGGCGGCGTCGTACGCCGTCAGGTGGTGGTCGGCGGCGACGCGGCGCAACTGCGCGCGGGTGTCGTCGCTGGGCGCGATGGTGGCGACCGTTAGGCCATTCTTGGTGATCTCGAAGCGCTCGCCCTAGCGGACGCGCTCCAAGATCTGTCCGAAATGGGTCTTGGCTTCATAAGCGCCAGTGACGGTGGTCGCCATAGGGTAAGACTAGTCGGTGACTGGTCGATTGGACGCGCCGTCAGGGCACGCAGCGCGCACGGCCTGCCGGGTGGTGCACAATTGGGCCATGCGTGGGTTTCGACGGGCCTTGGGGCGCCCGCTGGCGGGCGGCGGGGTGGCCGATGCCTGAGCTTCCCGAGGTGGAGACGGTTCGGCGCGGGCTGGAGCGGCTGGTGGTGGGGCGGCGGATCGAGCGCTGCCGGGTGCTGACGGCCAAGTCGTTCTCACCCGGCGACGGGGCGGTCGTCGAAGGGGCGGTCGTCACCGGGGCGCGGCGTCGCGCCAAATTGTTGGCGCTGGACCTCGACAACGGGCTGGTCTTGCTGGTCCACCTGAAGATGACGGGGCAACTGGTGGTGCGCGGACGGGAGAGCTGGGGCGCGGGCCATCCGTCCGACTCGCTGGTGGACGCGCTGCCGGACCGCTCGACGCGCGTCATATTCGATTTGGACGACGGCTCGCGGCTGTTCTTCAACGACCAGCGCAAGTTCGGCTGGATGCGCTGCCTGCCCGCCGCGGACGCCGCCGAATTGGAATTCGTCAAACGCCTCGGGCCAGAACCGCTGGACGCCAACCCATGGCCGGAGTTCCGACGCCGGGCCCGCCGCCACGAGCGGGCCGTTGTCAAAGCCGTCATCTTGGACCAGTCGGTCGTGGCCGGCATCGGCAACATCTACGCCGACGAGGCGCTGTGGGCGGCCCGCGTCCACCCGTCGAGCCGTGTCGCCGACCTGTCGGACCGCAAACTGCGGGCCATTCTGGACGCCGCCCGCGCGGTGATGGAGGAGTCGATCGAATTGGGCGGCTCGACCGACCGCAACTACGTCGACGCCGAGGGCAAACGCGGGGCGTACCTGGACTTCGCCAAAGTCTTCCGGCGCGAGGGCCAGGCCTGCCCGCGCTGCGGCGGCGCCATCGTCAAGACGCGAGTGGCCGGGCGGGGCACCCACCTTTGCCCGCGCTGCCAGCGGCTGCGGCGGGCGTCTGGCCCAGGCTCGGCATAAGTCCGCGAACCCGGCGGAGCGTCGGTCGTCCCCGCGCATGGCGGGCGCGCCGAGGCTCAGAAGTCGAACAGCGGATCGCCGGTCTTGACTTGGTCGCCGGGGTGGATGTGGACGGCCGCTACGGTGCCGTCGGCGGGGGCCTTCAGCTCGTTCTTCATCTTCATCGCCTCCAGGACCATCAGCGTCTGGCCGCGGCGGACGCTGTCGCCGACGCCGACGGCCACCGACAGCACCGTGCCGGGCATCGGGGCGGTGAAGGCCTTGCCGGTTGGGCCAGCGGCGGCCCTCGGCGCGCTGGCGGGCCGCGCCGGGGCGGGCGCCGCCGGGCGGACTGGCGCGGCGGGGGTGGTGCCGTCGGCGGGGGCCGCTTCCTGGCTGGACTCGACCACCACGTCGACGACCAAGTCGTCGGACAGCGCCACCTGGTAGGTGTCCGGGCCGGTCTGCTCGACGTCGAGGCTGTGCGAGGTGCCGTTGACCTGGATGTTGTAGTGGCGCATGGTCATCTCCTTGCCCAAGATTGGTGTTGGACGCCCCGGCCGACGGTCACCCAGCGGCTGGCGAAGAGGCGGCTGCCCGGCTCGACGACGCGGACTTGGGGCGCGGCCTGGGAACGGCGGGCGGCGTAATCGGCCACGGCCACGGCCACGGCGGCCAACTGCTCGTTGGTCAGGCCGGTCGGCGAGACCGCTTCGGAAGCGGAGTTCTGC
Source organism: Propionibacteriaceae bacterium (assembly GCA_031272195.1). Taxonomy (GTDB): domain Bacteria; phylum Actinomycetota; class Actinomycetes; order Propionibacteriales; family Propionibacteriaceae; genus Propionicimonas. The sequence continues at coordinate 25,171 of JAISUF010000112.1, read as the reverse complement.
GCGGCGGAATCGCCAGCGCCGTCAGCGGTCGCGTCAGCGTCGCCAACGCCAAGCTTCTGGACGGCCCGCCGCTGTTGGAACAGCGTGACACCGATCAGCGCCGCGGCGACCACGGCCATCACGCCGAGGATCTCGGCGACTCCGATCAGGACTTGGACCATGGGCTCTCCGCTTCAGCCGAACAGTGACAACAGGACGCCGGCCGCCACCGCCGAGCCGATCACCCCGGCGACATTGGGGCCCATGGCGTGCATGAGCAGGAAGTTGGCCGGATTGGCCTTCTGGCCCTCGACTTGCGAGACGCGGGCCGCCATCGGCACCGCCGAAACGCCGGCCGAGCCGATCAGCGGGTTGATCTTGCCGCGCGTCACCAGGCACATCAGCTTGCCGATCAGCAGTCCGCCGACCGTCGAGAAGGCGAAGGCGATCAGGCCCAAGGCGATGATGCCGAGGGTTTGGGGGCGCAGGAATTGGTCGCCGACGGCCGTCGCGCCGACGGTCAGCGACAAGAAGATCGTCACGATGTTGATCAGCGCGTTCTGGGCCGTGTCGGACAGCCGCTCGACCACCCCGGCCTCGCGGAACAGATTGCCCAGCATCAGCATGCCGATCAGCGGGGCGACGCTGGGCAGCAGCAAGATGACCAGGACGGCCACCAGGATGGGGAAGCAGACCCGCTCGGTGCGCGACGGCTCGCGCAACTGCGTCATGACGACCTCGCGCTCCTTGCGCGTCGTCAACAGGCGCATGATGGGCGGTTGGATCAGCGGGATGAGCGCCATGTACGAATAGGCGGCGATGGCGATCGGGGCGAGATAGGCGGGGGCCAGCTTGGAGGTCAGGAAGATGGCGGTGGGCCCGTCCGCGCCGCCGATGATGGCGATCGAGCCGGCCACGTTCGGGTCGAAGCCGATGGCGATGGCGATGATGAACGCCGTCGCGATGCCAAACTGCGCCCCGGCGCCCATCAGCAGGCTGGACGGCCGCGACAGCAGCGGGCCGAAATCCGTCATGGCGCCGATGCCCAAGAAGATGAGGCACGGGTAGACGCCCAGTTTGACGCCCAGATAGAGGATGTCGAGCAGGCCGCCGTCGTGGAAGACCGTGTCGAAGTCGATCGTGCCGGTGTTGTAGAACTCGGGGTGGATCAGGCCGCCCAGCGGCAGGTTGGCCAGCAGCATGCCGAACGAGATCGGCAGCAGCAGCAGCGGCTCGAACTCTTTGACGATGGCCAGGTAGATCAGGATGCCCGCCACGCCGACCATGACCAGCGAGGTCCAGGTCAGGTTGGCGTAGCCGGAGGAGGCCAGCAGTTCGTTGACCGCGTCCCAAAACGAGTTCATGCCCGGCCTCCAGAGGGGCCGCCGGAGCCGTCGAGCAACTTCTCCAGCGCTCCGATGACGCGGGCGAAGCCGGCCACCGCGCCCCACAAGACGATCAGCACCACGAAAACGACCGCCATGCAGAACAGTCCCACTGTGACCGCTTCCGGAATGCTCATGCGTGTCATCCTAGCCTCCCGGCGGGGGTGGTGAAGACTCCCCGGCGGGGACCGCGCGGGTGGCTATGATGGGACGGGTTGGCGCGGGCGGCGGCCCCAGATCTCGGGGGCGATGGCATGCCGCCGATCCTCATCGCCGTTGTGGCAGTCGTTGGTCGCGGACAGGAAGGAGGCGCGCAGATGGGCATGTTGGTGTCGCTGCTGGCGATCTTGGCGGTGTTGGTGACGACGATCATCTTGACGGCCATGGGGATCAGCTATTCGCGGTCCAAGTGGCAGTTGCGGGCCGGAGTGGCCGCCGCCGAGCTGACGACGGGCCCGTCGCGGCGGGCCGACGCCGTGGTCGCCGAAGTGACGCGCGTCGGCGTCCAAGCCCGTGTCACCTTCTCCCTGGCCGACAAGACCCTCCTGAACTTCCCCGTGGCCGATTCGGAAGCCGAATCCCTGCGGCCCGGCGATCGCGCCATCGTCGAATGGGCCGGTTCCCGCCTGATCCGCTTCGAGACCCTGCGCTAGGCCCTGCCGCCCCCAGTCGGTCGCTATCTATCCCGGCCGAGGCCGCGTGGCGTCGACAGCACAGCGGCTCCCAACCATCGTCAACGGCGCCAGCGAGATGAAGCATCGTCGCGCACAAGCCAGCAGGCCCGGAGGTGGAAATCGGGATGGTTGACGGGTGGAAAATGGTAGCGCAAGAGTATGGAAATCGGACCAGTTGAGAGTTCTGGATACACCACTCGGCTGGTGGACCGACAGTTGGACGAATTGCTGCCCATGGCCCGACCATGTTCGGACGAGCGGCCTCGGTGCTGATCAGGTGTTGAAGCGGAACTCGACCACGTCGCCGTCGCACATGACGTAGTCTTTGCCCTCCAGGCGGGCCTTGCCGGCGGCGCGGACGGCGGCGATCGAGCCGAGCGCGACCAGGTCGTCGTAGGAGACGACCTCGGCTTTGATGAAGCCCTTCTGGAAATCGGTGTGGATGACGCCGGCCGCCTGCGGGGCGGTCCAGCCCTTGTGGATCGTCCAGGCGCGCGACTCCTTCGGGCCGGCCGTCAGGAAGCTCTGCAGGCCGAGAGTGTCGTAGCCGACGCGGGCCAAGGTGTCGAGGCCGGGCTCGTCGATGCCCATCTCGGCCAGGAACTCCTTGGCCTCTTCGGGCTCCATCTCGACCAGCTCGGACTCGATCTTGGCGTCGATCAAGATCGCCTCGGCCGGCGCGACGAGGGCTTTCAGGCGCTCGCGGAAGGCGGCGTCGGCCAGGTCGCCGGAGTCGACGTTGAAGACGTAGATGTACGGCTTGGCCGTCAGCAGGAAAAGCTCGCGCAGCGGCTCCAGATCCAGGCCGGCTTGGAAGACGCCGCGCCCGCCGTCGAGCACCGCCTTGGCGTCCAAGACAGCTTTCAGCACCGGCTGGCGCTCCTTCTTGATCCGCGCCTCCTTCTCCAGGCGCGGCAAGGCTTTCTCGACGGTTTGCAGGTCGGCCAGGATCAGCTCGGTGCGGATCGTCTCGATGTCGGAGGCCGGGTCGACGGCGCCGTCGACGTGCGTCACGTCGGGATCGTTGAACACCCTTGTCACCTGGCAGATGGCGTCGGCCTCGCGGATGTTGGCCAGGAAGGCGTTGCCCATGCCCTCGCCGACGGACGCGCCCTTGACGATGCCGGCGATGTCGACGAACGTCACCGTCGCCTCGACGATCTTCTCCGAGTCGAAGAGCTTGGCCAGCACCGGCAGGCGGGCGTCCGGCACCCCGACCACGCCGACGTTCGGCTCGATGGTGGCGAAGGGGTAGTTCGCCGCCAGCACCTGGTTGCGGGTGAGCGCGTTGAACAGAGTCGATTTGCCCGCGTTGGGCAGCCCCACGATGCCGATAGTCAGTGCCACACCGACACCCTACCCGAATCGCGGCAGCGTCCCGCCTTCGCCAATCGCCGCGGCCACGCCGGTCGGCCACCGGCCCGTCCGCGACGACTGGACGCCGCCTCACACCAGGCCGAGCGGGGGCCGACGCGCGCAGTGGACTACGAACCGGTGGTCAAGCCAGGACGCGCCAGGGACGACCCCCAATCGCCTCAGCGCTGGTCCATGGGGACGAACTGGCGCTCGACCTCGCCGACATAGATCTGGCGCGGACGGCCGATCTTGGTGGTCGGATCGGAGGCCTGCTCGCGGTAGTGGGCGATCCAGCCGGGCAAACGGCCGAGGGCGAACAAGACGGTGAACATGTTCACCGGGAAGCCCATCGCCTGATAGATCAACCCGGTGTAGAAGTCGACGTTGGGGTAGAGCTTGCGCTCTTGGAAGTACGGGTCGGACAGCGCCGCCTCCTCCAACTCCAAGGCGATGTCGAGCAGCGGGTCCGAGCCGGTGCGGTGCTTCAAGATGGCGTCGGCGTGCTTCTTGACGATGGCGGCGCGCGGATCGTAGTTCTTGTAGATGCGGTGGCCGAAGCCCATCAGCTTGGTGGTGTCCTTCTTGTCCTTGACGCGGTTGACGTAGGCGTGGACGTCGCCGCCCTCGGCCCGGATGCCGGCCAGCATCTCCAACACCGCCTGGTTGGCGCCGCCGTGCAGCGGGCCGGACAAGGCGTTGACGCCGGCCGCCACCGACACGTAGACGTTGGCGCCCGACGAGCCGACCAGGCGGACCGTCGAGGTGGAGCAGTTCTGCTCGTGGTCGGCGTGCAGCACCAGCAGCAAGTCGAGGGCCTTGGTGATGACGGGGTCGAAGGGATATGGCCCGGTCGGCAGGCCGAACGACATGCGCAGGAAGTTCTCCACGTAGTTCAGCGACTCGTCCGGGTAGAGCATCGGCTGGCCGGTCGAGTTCTTGTAGCCGTAGGCGGCCAGTGTCGGGACGGTGCCCATCAGGCGGTAGGTGGCGTCGTCCAAGTCGTCGGGATCGATGTTGGCGTTGGTGTATACGAAAGTCGACAGGGCGTTCAGGCCGGCGGCCAGCAGCGGCATCGGGTGGGAGCGCCTGGGCGGGAAGCGGAACATCTCCTTGAGGCGCTCGTCGAGCAGGTGGTACTTGGCGATGTTGTGGCTGAAGGCGTCCAATTGCTCCGCCGTGGGCAAGTCCCCGTACAACACCAGATAGGCGACTTCGAGGAAAGTCGCCTTCTCGGCCAACTGCTCGATCGGATAGCCGCGATAGCGCAAGATGCCGGCGTCGCCGTCGATGAAGGTGATGGCCGAGCGGCACGACGCGGTCGATCCGAAGCCTTGGTCGTAGGTGGTCTCCCCGGTGGCGCCGAGCAGTTTGGTCACGTCGTAGCCGTTGTTGCCTTGGGTGGCTTGGACGAACGGGAGCTCGCAACTGACGTCGTCGTGGGTGAACAGAGCGTTGCTCATTTGGACTCCTCCCCGAGTGCTGTTGTAAGCACGATACCCGCCGCCGCCGCCGATTGCGTGGCCGCGCGATAAGGGGAATTACCCATGGCTTGCGCTACATTTGGCCCATGCCCGAACTCAGCCTGGTCTAGGATCTGCGGCTGGCCCATGTGTTGGCCGACTCCGCCGACGTCATCACCTCGGATCGTTTCAAGGCGTTGGACCTGCGCGTCGAGGCGAAACCCGACGCGACGCCGGTGACCGACGCCGACATCGCCGTGGAGGACATGATCCGCGACATGCTGTCCCGCGCCCGGCCGCGCGACGCCGTGCACGGCGAGGAGCGTCCCGACACCGGCTTCGGCCCCCGGCGCTGGGTGATCGACCCGATCGACGGCACCAAGAACTACCTGCGCGGCGTCCCGGTGTGGGCGACGCTGATCGCCTTGATGGACGGCAACGAGGTCGTGGTCGGCGTCGTCTCGGCCCCGGCGCTCAACCGCCGCTGGTGGGCGCACAAGGGCGGAGGCGCTTTCGCCGGGCGGACTCTGTTGACCGGCGCGCCCTGCCGGGTTTCGGCGGTGGCGGCCCTCGAGGACGCCTCGCTGTCGTACTCGTCGGTCGGCGGCTGGGTCGAGTGCGGCTTGGGGCAGCAATTCGCCAACCTGCTGCGCGACTGCTGGCGGACCAGGGCCTTCGGCGATTTCTGGAGCTACATGCTGCTGGCCGAGGGCGCGGTCGACATGGCGGCCGAGCCGGAGTTGGAGTTGCACGACATGGCGGCGGCGTCGCTGATCGTCGCCGAGGCCGGGGGCGCCTTCACCAGCCTGACCGGCCGGCCGGGGCCGTTCGGGCCGGGCGCGGTGGCCACCAACGGCCTGCTGCAAGAAGAGTTGTTGGGACGCCTGTCGCAGAACCGATGAGCCCGGCCGGTCCGCGTCGGCCGCTGCGCCAGCGGCAGGCGACGCCGCGACGCTATCGCCCCCGCCGCCTGATCGGGCCTGCACAATCTCAAGCCTTGGACTGTTTGATGCGCGGGATGGCGGCCACCAAAGCCTTGGCGTAGTCGGTGCTGGGATGCTCGAAGACCTCGGCGGCGCTGCCCCGCTCGACCACCTGCCCGGCCCGCAGCACGACCACCGAATCGCACAGGTGGCGCACGACGCCCAAGTCGTGGCTGACGAACAACAGCGTCAAACCTTGCCGGTCGACCAAATCCGACAGCAGGTTGATAACCTGCGCCCGCACCGACACGTCCAACGCCGAGACCGGCTCGTCGGCCACCAGCACCTGCGGCTGGCAGGACAGCGCCCGGGCGATGGCGATGCGCTGGCGCTGGCCGCCGGAGAACTCGTGCGGGTAGCGCTCGGCCGAGTCGGCGGGCAGGCCGACCGCCTCCAACACCTCCGCCAGGCGGCGGTGGGGATCGACCGCGTCCAGGCCGCGCCGCAGGCGGCGCGAGCGCAGCGGCTCGGTGACGATGTCGCCCACCTTCATGCGCGGATCGAGGGAGGACCGCGGGTCTTGGAAGACGATCTGCAGCGACGAGCGCAACCCCACCAGCCGACTCTCGGGCAGGCCGGTGATGTCGAGGCCGTCGAACCAGACCCGCCCCGCCGTCGGCCGGTCGAGGCCGGCCAGCAGCTTGACCAGCGTCGTCTTGCCCGAGCCGGACTCCCCCACGATGCCCAGCCGCTGGCCGCGCTCGACCTCCAGGTCGACGCCGCGCAGCGCCGCCACCGGGCGCTTGGCCGTCCCGAATGTTCTCGTCAGGCCCTGGGCGCGCAGGATCACGGCCGCCCCCTGTCGTAGAAGTCGGCGACGGTCGGCAGGCGCTGCCCTGGCGGCACCAGGTCGAGGCGGGCCGTCGCCACCAGGCCGGCGGTGTATGGGTGGCCGGGCCGCTCGAACACCTGAGCCACCGGCCCGGCCTCGACGACGCCGCCGTCCAACATCACCATGACGTGGTCGCAGATCTGCGAGACGACTGCCAGATCGTGGCTGATGAACAGGCAGCCGGCTCCCTCGGCGTCGAGCATCTCGTCGATCAGCCCCAACACGCGCGCCTGGACGGTGACGTCCAAGGCCGTTGTGGGCTCGTCGAAAATGATCAAGTCCGGCGAGTTGACCAGCGCCATCGCCAGGCAGACCCGTTGGCGCTGCCCGCCGGAGAGCTGGTGCGGATAGGCGTCGGCGACCCGCTCGGCGTCGTCCAAGCCGACCCGCTCCAACAGTTCGAGAACCCGCTCGCGGGCCCGGCCGGACTTGTGGTGCAGCCTCAACACCTCGGCGACTTGGCGACCGGCCCGCATAGTCGGGTCGAGGGCCGTCATCGGCTCCTGGAAGACCATCGAGACGTCCTCGCCGCGCACCCGCGACAGCTCGCGCTCGGGCAGCCCCAGCAGCTCGCGCCCCCGCACCCGGATCGACCCTCCGACATGGGCGTATTCCGGCAACAGGCCCATGACGGCCAGGGCCGTCACCGACTTGCCAGAGCCCGACTCGCCGATCAGCCCGAGGCGCTCGCCGCGGTCCAGCGTGAAGCCGACGCCGCTGACGGCCGCCTGTTGGCGGCGTCCGAAACGCACCGACAGGTCGCGGACTTCGAGGAACGTCACACCGCCTCCCGCAGCTTCGGGTCGAGCAGGTCGCGCAGGCCGTCGCCCAACAGGTTGAAAGCCAACACCGCCAAGGCGATGGCGCCGCCCGGCCAAAGCGCCTGTTGCGGCGCCACGAACATGAAGCCTTGGGCGTCGCGCAGCATGCCGCCCCAGGTCGGCGTCGGACGGGGCGTGCCCAAACCCAGATAGCTCAAGGCGGCCTCCGCCAAGATGGCCATGGCGAAGCCGACCGAGGCCTGCACGCCGATCAGCGGGGCGATGTTGGGCAGGACGTGGCGCCAGGCGATGCCGGGCCCGGAAATCCCCGCCGCCTTGGCCGCCAGCACGAAATCGCTGGACATCACCTGTTTGGCGCCGGCCCTGGAGACGCGGGCGAAAGCGGGGATGGTGGCCACGCCGATGGCGACCATCGCCGTCGCGGTGGACGCCCCGACGGCGGCCGCCAGCAGGATCGCCAGCAGCAGCGCCGGGAAGGCGTAGACGACGTCGGCCACCCGCATGACGGCCTCGTCGAACCAGCCGCCGAGCTGGCCGGCCGCCATGCCCGCGGGCACGCCGACCAGGGCGGCCAGCCCGACCGAGATGACGCCGACCATCAGGCACGTCCTGGCCCCGACCAGTAGTTGCGAGGCGATGTCGACGCCGAAGCCGTCGGTGCCGAAGGGGTGGGCCCAGCTGCTGCCCAGCAGCCGGTCGGCGGGCACCACCCGCAGCGGGTCGTACGGCGTCCACACGACCGACACCAGGCCCGCCAACACCACCAGCGCGACCAGCGCCAAGCCCAGCCGAAGTTGCAGCTTCTTCACACCCGGCCGCCCCTCTGCCGGGGGTCGATCAGCGTGTAGCCGACGTCGACCGCCGCATTGACGACCAGCACCGCCAACACCAGGAACATGACCGTTCCCTGGACGACGACCAGGTCGCGCTGGGCGACGGCGGTCAACAGCAGCGAGCCCAGGCCGGGCAGCGTGAAGACCTGTTCGATGACGATGGCGCCGACCAGCGCCGTCGAGACTTGCAGCCCCACGACCGTCACCAGCGAGACGGCGGCGTTGCGGACGCCGTGGCGCAGCAGCGCCCGAAACGGCGTCCAGCCGATCGAGCGGGCCGTGCGGTAGTAGTCCTCGTCCAGCACTTCGACGAAGGCCGAGCGCACGTAGCGCAGCAGGACGGCCGCCTGGACCAGCGCCAGCGTCGCGACGGGCAGCACCAGGTGGGACAGCCACTGCCCCGGGTTGGCGCCCAGCGGGACGTAGCCGTTGGCGGGCAGCCAGCCCAACCCGACGGCGAACACCATGACCAGCAGGATGCCCAGCCAGAAAGCCGGCACCGACATGCCGAGCTGCCCGGCCGCCGAAATGGCGAACCCCGGCCAGCGGCGGCGTTTCAAGGCGGCCGCCATTCCCGCCGGCAGCGCCACCAGGATCGAGCCGAGCATGCCCAGCCCGACCAGCCAGAACGTCACGGCGATCCGGGGCGCCATCAGATCGGTCACGCGATCTCCGCTGAGCAGCGACGTGCCGAAGTCGCCGTGCAGCACGTCGGCCAGCCACTCCAGATAGCGCACCGCCAAAGGTCGGTCGAGTCCAAGCTCGTGGCGAAGCTCGGCCACCGCCGAGGGCGTGGCGTCGGTGCCCAGCAGCACTTGGGCGACGTCGCCGGGCAGGGCGTTGGCCACCAAGAAGATCAGCGCCGACGCGCCCAGCAAGGTCAGGGCGAAGACGGCGAGCTTGGCCGCGACGCGCCTCATGTCACCGGCTGGCCACGGTGGTCAGGTCGAAACTGAGCGTCGCCTGGTTGGCCGGCACCCCCACCACCGAGGCTTTGGTGATCACCAGGTTGGGCAGCGCGAACAGCCAGATGGCGGCGCAGTCGTCGGCCAAGAGCTTGGCGGCTTGGCGCATCAGCTCGACGCCGGTCGCCTGGTCGGCCTCGTCGGCCTCCTGGTAGAGCTTGGCGAAGGTCGGGTTGCCGTAGTGCCAGTAGTAGTTCTTGTCGGCGAACTTGCCCAAGTCGCGGGCCTCGACGTGGGCGACGATCGTCATGTCGTAGTCGCCGTTGGTCAACACCTCGGGAATCCAGCGGCTGAACTCCAACTCCTCGATCTCGGCGTCCACGCCGACGTCGCGCAGCTGAGAGGCGACGAACTTGGCCGAGTTGACGGCGTACGGGATGACGGGCACGCGGAAGCGCAGCTTCAGCCCCTTGGCGTAGCCGGCCTGTTTGAGCAGATCCTTGGCCTTGGCGGGGTCGTAGGGGTAGGTGTTGAAGAGATCCTCGTACCACGGATCGGTCGGCACGGCCATCGAGCCGATCAGGGTGCCCTGCCCGTTCCAGACCGTGTCCATCAGCGCTTTGCGGTCGATCGCCATCGTCAGCGCCTGCCGGACTTCCAACTTCGACAGCGCCTCGTTGTCGTTGTTGAGGCCCATGACGACCTCGCCGTTGGTGGTTCCCTTGAGCGTGGTGAAGCGGCTGGTGTCGGAGAATTGCGACAGCGCGTCGGGGGCCTGCAGGTTGGAGATGACGTCCAAGTCGCCTGCCAGCATGGCGGCGTTCATGGCGTTGGGGTCGCCGAAGTAGCGGAAGGTCACCTCGTCGAAGCGGGCCGGCGTGCCCCAATAGGTCGCGCTCTTGGCCAAGACCACGCTGACGCCCTGGTTGTGTTTGGAGACGGTGTACGGCCCCGAACCGGCGCTCTGCTTGGACAAGTCGACGCCGTTCGACGCCGCGGCTGGATCGACCATCATGCCGAGGGTGGAACTCATGTCGTAGAGCCACATCATCGAGGGCCTGGTCAGTTTGACGAGGACGCGCTGGCTGTCCAGGGCGGTCGCCGAGTCGACGACGGCCAGTTGCAGCTTCAGCGTCTCGGTCAGTTTGGCGTCAGCCTTCAGGCGGTCGATGTTGGCCACCACGGCGGCGGCGTCGACGGGCGCGCCGGAGGCGAACTTGGCGGCCGGGTTGAGGTGGAAGGTGTATTCGGTGCGGTCGGCGCTGATTTCCCACTCGCGGGCCAGCAGTGGGCAGATCTTGCCATCTTGGTCGACTTTGACCAGCGTCTCGTAGACGTTGTACAGCAGGACTTGCGGGATGGACGCGGCGGTGTTGTGCCAGGGGTCCATGGAGGCCGGCTCCAACGTCGCGCCGACGACGAGGTCGTGTTGGGCTTGCCCCGACTGGCTCTGGCCGCCCTGGGTCGAGCCGCCGCCGGCTGCCCCCGCGCAACTGGTCAGAGCCAAGACACCGGCCAGCACCAGTGCGATGCTCTGGATCGGGCGGCGCCAATTTGAAAGTCCCATCAGTCCTCCAGGGGTTCGGCGAACACGCCCCAGCATATTATCCGAACCCAGCCGCCGGCCGTGACGCCCGCCCCCAACCGAGACCCGCGCCGACCAGTCCGCGGGCTGGCGCGGCCTCCACTTCCGGCCCATCGCCGCCTCGGCCCGCTGGCGACGGGGCCGCTGGATGGCGAGGTCACCGGCGTCGGCGTCGGGGGTCCTGGGACCAGGCCGCGGGCTGGCTTGGCCTGCCGCCGCCAGGCAGACGGGCGGGCATGGCACTCGTCCGCTCCCGCGCTTGGGGATCGTGCCTGCCGCCGCCCCGCAGGGGGGCATGGCGTTTCCGGCGCGATCCGTCGCCGCCTCGCCGACGGCCTGGACAGATTGATTTGGGGTTTGACGGCCGGTTCAACTAATATGGCAGGACCGACGCGGGATGGAGCAGTTCGGTAGCTCGCTGGGCTCATAACCCAGAGGTCGAAGGTTCAAATCCTTCTCCCGCTACTCACATCAGCCCCAGACGAGGGGTTTCAGACAATCGCGCCAGCAACTGTCCATCGACACCACCACGCCACGCTTCGCCGCCTGGCCCAAACTATCCAAGGCGCGTCGCTGGCCGAGCCGAGCCGAGGCGCCTCAAAGTCGAGTGCTCGCGAGTTCACGGCTTGCCAGACCCCACCCCACATGAGCTATAGTCTTTGTCTGCGCGCCTCCATAGCTCAGTTGGTTAGAGCAGCGGACTCTTAATCCGCGTGTCCAGGGTTCGAGTCCCTGTGGGGGTACCAAGACGGTCACCCCGCACGGCGAATCGGTCCCTGTGGGGGTGCCGAAACAGTTCACGATCACTCAGTCCCAGGGTTCATGGGCCGGTAGAACGACGACATGGATCAGCCAGTGGCACATCGGCCCGGCCAAGTCGCCGCCTGACACAGACCCGGCGCCCTCACTTGATGGGGTTGCCGTCGGGATCGGTGATCGTGCCGCCGGTGATCGTGAAGTCGCCGACCACGTCGATGGGGCCCTCCATGCCGCGGTTGGGGACGTCCAAGACGATCGTGCCACCGGAGATGGCAGCGGTGCCGTTGGAGTCCAGGCCGTCGCCTTGGGCGGTGACGGTCAGCTTGCCGCCGGCGATGACGAGGGCCGCGTCCTCGGGCGTCTCCCCGCCGCCCCAACCGCCGCCGCGGCCTAGGCCTTGCCCGCCGCGCCCCCACCGACCGGAGTCTGGCGTGGCTTGGCCGCCCGGCCAGGCGTCCTGGACTGATAGCGTCCCGCCGTTGGCCGCGTTGACGCCGTCGTCGCTGGCCACCACGCTGATCTCGCCGCCGAACAGCACAACCGCCGCCGCCTCCAGGCCCTCGTAGCCTTTCGCGATGTCGATCCGGCCGTCGGACACCATCGTCAGGCGGTCGCCGTGGATGCCGTCGTCGCCGCACGACAGCTTCAGCTCGCCGCCGGTGACGATGGCGTCGGTGACCGCGTCCACACAGTCGGCGCCCGCTGCGGCGTCGACCGAGCCGCCCGAGACCAGGACGTAGCCGGCCGCCTCGTCGGAATCGTTGGTCGACGTCATGGCGTCGCCGCCCGCCGCCAGTTTGATCGACCCGTCCCGGACCACCAGGTAGTCGCGTCCCTTGATCGCGTCGTCGGCGGCCGTAACGTCGAGCACTCCCCCGGCGACGACCAGGCCGTCCTTGCCGGTGATGGCGTCGCCCGCCCGGCCGTTGACCGTCAAACTGCCCGGACCGGCGATCGTCAAATCGACCGCCGAGAACAGCGCCGCGTCGGGCTCTGTGTCTGCTCCGGCGGCATACGACTCGGCGTCGGTCAGCGAGTTCCGCGAGCCGTCCGCCAGCCACACCACCACCTTGTCCGCGTTCTTCGCCCACAGCGCCGACGACGTGCCGCAGGTCACCGACGCGCCGTCGAAGATCAGCCTGACAACGCCCGCCTGGTCAGTGTCGACCACCAACTGGCCGTCGGACAGCGAACCCGTCAGGCGGTAGTCGCCAGGAGTTGTGATCGTCACGACTTGGCCGACCACCTGGACCCCTTGTCCGCTGCTGCCCGAATCGGACAGCGCCACCGGGATCTCCCCGGCGGCGTCCCACGTCAAATCGGAGGCCGCCTCGTGGGTCGGCAGGTTGGCCGCCAGGGCCTGCTCGACCGAGTCCGGCACCACCAGGGGCACGGGTGTTGACGACGCGGCACTCGACGCGCCGCCGGTGGAGTTCCCGTTCGGCAGCACCCCGGACAGCGCGGAGCATCCACCTAGAGCCAATCCCAGGCAGCAGGCGGCGAGCAGGCGCTTCACCCGGCCACCGCCAAGTGCCGGGCCAGGCCGCGCCGCCAGCGGTTCGACGGCAGCTCCGGGCGCAGCCAAGCCAGCGCCGTGGCGTATTTCGAGAAGCGCTCCGGCCGCAAACCGAGGCCCCACAGGGCGTGGTCGAAGGCGGTTGGGGCGTTCGGCGATTTCGTCTCGACGACGGCAATGTCCGCCTCGCGCCAACACCCGCCCGGCAGCGACCAGCGCAGGTTGGCGTCGACTGTGACGCGCGCGGGGCCGACGCCGCAGGCGGCCGGAAGCAACAGCGTCGAGCGGTCGAAGGCCGCCATCAGGCAGGGACGCCAATCTTGCGGAGCCATCGTGAACCCGGCCGCCGCCAGCGTCTGGCCGACCCACCAAGGCAGCAACCCGTCGGCCTCGACGCGCTCCTTGACGGTGCGCCCCCGCCCGGCGCTCGCCTTCACCTCCAGCCACGACGACTGGTCGGCGTAAGTCCGCGTGCGCACCTTGAAGCGCCGCCGTCGGCGCTGCGTGGCCAGGCGGTAGGTCAACAGGTCCCAGGTGTCGTGGTAGCACGTCTGGTAGGCGAACTGGCGGCGTCCGGCGATCTCCAACGCGGCCGTGCCCTCGGGCAGCCACTCGAGCAATTCGGGCAGGCGCTCGGCGGGAACGACGTACTTGCGGTCGACCCGGTCCAGCAAAGCGGCCCGCGAGTTCAGCTCGTCCAGCGACACCGGCGCCAGGGCGGTCATCGTCAAGCCTTCCGGGATTCGCCTGGGACCGGCTGCGCGACCGTCGGCCCCGCCACCACTGGTCCGAGCGTCGGCGGCTGGGCCGTGACGGGCTGGGCGGGAGCGGCAACCGGCGTGGCCACCACTGGTCCGAGCGTCGGCGGCTGGGCCGTGACGGGCTGGGCCGGTGCGGCAACGGGCGCGGCGACCAGCCCGGCGGCCGAGCCGGACGCCACCGCCGGGCGCTTGACGCTGACCTCGACCAGCGTCGAGTCGTTGACGAGATCCAGCTTGCGGACGTTGAAACTGCCGACGCGCCCGCCCAGAACCTGCTCCAAGGCCGCCCGCACGGCGGCCGGATCGGCGACGGCGCGGTCGAGCAACACCACCACCCGGCTGTACTTGGCCACCCCGCGCGGCGAGTCGGCCACCGCCAACACGACTACGATGGCCGCCATCAGCGCCAGCGCCGTCCAGCCCATGGCCGCGCCCAGCCCGCCGATCAGGCCCAAGGCCAGCGACGAGAAGTAGTAGGCGATCTCGTGCTGTTGCAGCTCCTCGGAGCGCAGGCGGATCATCGCCAGCACGCCGAACAGGCCCAAACCCAGGCCGACGTTGACCGACGTCGCGGCCAGGGCCGTGGCGACCGCCAAGACGGAGATGTTGACGGCCAGGAAGCTCAACAGCAGGTCGGTGCGGCGGTGGCGCGGATAGTAGAGGGCGAGCGTCAAGACGACGACCGCGACCAGATCGGCGGCTGGCAGCAACACTTGGAACATTTCGGGGCCTTTCATGGCTTGTCACAATTCAGCCAAAGACGCCTTTGGGTCTGCTGTGACGCTGCGGTGAAGCGCCTGCGGATCGACGGCGGGCCGCGCGCCGCCAAAGACCAAGAGATGATTCACAAGTCCGCACCTGCTGTCGCTGCGCCGCAGACTAGCGGCGGGCGGCCCGGATCGCCGCCACTCGCTGGCGGCGCAACTCGTCGACCTCCGGATCGGGCAGCGGCTCCAGCGCCTCGCCGAGGGCCAGCTCGAGCAGGTGGTCGGCCAGGGCGGGGTTGCGGGCCAGAACGGGCCCGTGCGGATACGTCCCGATGACGCGGCCCTGGACGGCCCCCTCGGTGCCGTCGCCATTGTTGCCGACGCCGATCTCGACCCGCGCCAGGGGCGAGGCCCCATCCCCCAGGAAAGTGTGGCCGCCGTGGTTCTCGAAGCCGGTGATCGCAGTGGGGCCGGCGGGCGATCCGGCGATCGGGCCGGCCTGCCATGTCGAGAGAATCTCGCCGACGGCCCGCTCGTCGCCCCGCCTGGTCTCGACGTCCAGCAGGCCGAGACCCTCGACCACGCGGTCGTCGTCGCCGACCGTGAACGAGCGCCCGACGATCTGGTAGCCCGCGCAAACAGCGAACAGGACCGCCCCGTCGGCCACCGCGCGGGCCAGATTGCCGTCTTGGCGCAAGTACTTGACGGCCGAGACCTGGGCGGCGTCCTCGCCCCCGCCCAGCAGATAGACCCCGCCGTCGGGCGGCACGGCGTCGCCAGGCTCGACCGCCACCAGCTCGGCGGGCAGGCCGCGGCGCGCCAGCCGCTGCCGCAGCACCATCGCGTTGCCCCGGTCGCCGTAGATGCCGAGCAGGGATTGGTAGACCAAGCAAATCTTCATCGCAAACCAGCCATCTTGAGCAGCTTCTGGAACGGCGTGTAGGTGGCGATGACGTCGACCGTGGCCGGCCCGGCGACCCCGGCCAGCGCCTCGGCCAAGTCCGGCGCAACCGTGTGGGACACGTCGGCGTATCCCAGGCGGACGGCCAAGTCCTGGGCCCGCGGGCCGGTGCAAACCACCCGCCGCCCGGCCAGTTGCTCGTAGTCGACGTCCCACAGCCAGGAGACGTCTTTGCCGTCGGCGGCCACCGAGTCGATGGCCAGCACCACCGGATCGCTCTCCAGCAAGGCGATGGCCTCCGCCCAGCCGGCCGGGTTCTTGGCCAGCATCAGCCGGGCGGTCGTCGCGCCGAAACGGGCGGTGGCGAAACGCCCGGCCGGCGCCTCCACCCGCCGCATGCCGCGCAAAGCCGCGTCTGGGTCGATCCCGAGCGCCGCCGCCGCGGCCAGCGCCAAGGCCGCGTTGGAGACGTTGAACGAGCCGGGCACCCGCAATCCGGGCACGACCGCCCGCCCGTCGGGCAGGACGATCTCCCCACCCCGCACCCGGTATTCGGCCTCCGGCTGGGCGAGCGGGCACTCCGGGCAGCGCCAACTGGTCGAAGGCCCGAGCCCGGTTTCGGACGCCGCCTCCCCGCCGCCCGATTCGCCGGTGCCCGCCTCGCCGACCGGGACGGCCCCAGCGGCGGCCTCGTCCCGCGTCCGTCCGACTCCAGCCGATCCGCCTGCCTCGGCGCAACCCTGGGCCGCGCGGGTGTCAGCCGCCACCCGCTCCAACACCGCCCCGCAGGCCGGGCAGAGGGCAGAATCGGCGTTCCACTTGCCCGGCGTGTCCACCCAAACGACACGGGCCGCCGTCTGAGCCGACCACACCACCAGCGGGTCCGAGGCGTTGCCCACCACCACCGGGCCGGCCTGGCCGGCCCGCTCCAGCGCCGCCCGCCAGGCCTTGCCCAGGGCTTTGATCTCGTGGTGGCGGTCGAGCTGGTCGCGGGAGAAGTTCAAGAAGACGAGCACCTCCGGCCGGGCTTGGGCGATCATGTCGGAGACGACTCGCTCGTCGGTCTCCAGCACGGCGATGTCGGCCCGACGGTCTTGGCTCAGCGCCGAAGCGATGCCGTAGCGCAGGTTGGCGCCGTCGGCGTTCGTCACCAGCCTGTCCGCCTGGTCGCCGAGGGCTTCGGCGACGGCCGCCGCCAACAGATGGGTGGTGGTCGTTTTGCCGTTCGTGCCCGAGACCGCCAAGACCCGCCGCCCCCGCAGCAGCCAGGCGAAGGCGTCCGGGCACAGCCGCGTCAAGACTTGCCCTTTGATGGACGCGCCGGAGCCCTTGTTGGCGGCCCGCGAGGCGACGGCGGCGGCCTCCCCCGCCAGCGTCGCCAGCCTCAGTCGCGCCCGTTGCCCAAGCGTCAGTTCGGCTGGTTGGGCGCGTCGCAGGTCGGCAGGCATAGGCCTATTGTGCCGCAGCGCCCAGTTCGGCCAGCAACTCGGCCTGGCGCTCGGGCGCGGCGAACGAGGCCTCGATCGAATTGCGGCATAGTGTGGCGAGGGTCTGGGGTTGCAAGCCGAAGGCGTCGTCCAGACACTCGAAATTGGCCGCCAGATAGCCCCCGAAATAGGCCGGGTCGTCGGAGTTGACCGTCACTTTGAGGCCGCGCGCGAGCAATTCGGGGAAGGGGTGCGCGGCGTGGCCGGCGACCGCTTTGAGGCGGACGTTCGACAGCGGGCAGACCGTCAGCGGAACCTGCCGCGCGACCAGCTCGCCGACCAGCGCGTCGTCCTCCAACACGCGGATGCCGTGGTCGATACGCTCGGCGCCCAGGGCTCGCAGCGCGCCCCAGACGTATTCCGGGCCGCCCTCCTCGCCGGCGTGGGCGACGGCCCGCAAGCCGAGGCCGCGGGCTTGCGCGAAGACGTCCGCGAACGGCTCGGGCGGGTTGCCGACCTCGGCCGAGTCCAGCCCGACGCCGATCAGGTCGCCGGCCCGGTGGCGCGCCGCCGCCAACAGGTCGGCCGCCGCCTCGGGCCCCCGGTCGCGCAGGAAGCACATGATCAGCCCGCCGCTGACGTCGGTGTGGGACCGCCAGCCCTCCAGCAGTCCGTCCACCACGTCGTCGAACGCCACGCCGTTGCCGATGTGGACCTGCGGGTCGAAGAAGATCTCGGCGTGGCGCACCCCGTCGGCCCGCGCCCGTGTCAGATAGGCGTCCATCAGGTCGGCGAAATCGGCCGGCGTCCGCAGCGCCGCCATCGCCTGATAGTAGACGTCGAGGAACGACTGCAAGTCGGAGAAGTCCATCGCCTTGGCCAGTGCGGCCTCGTCGGCCCAAGGCAGCTCGACGCCGTTGCGCCGGGCCAGGCGGAAGGCCAGGTCCGGCTCCAGCGTGCCTTCGATGTGGAGGTGAAGCTCTGCCTTGGGCAGCGCCCGGATGTGATCGCGTGCTGACATGACGCGAGGTTATCAAACCCCGCCTCAGGCCGGGCCCGTAGTGCTCGAAGTCGCGGCCGTCTGCGACCATGGGCCGACGGCGCAGTCGCGGCCGGAGAGTAGGCTCGAGTCATGGAGGCATTGGATTATTCCGATCCGCGAAACTGGTTCCTGGCTCCCGGGGAGCGCCGCCTCGACGGCGTGCCCGACGTTTTCGTCATCGCGCCGACGGTCTGCTTCGACGAATCCGGCCCCGTCTATGTCGATCCGGACGATCCGGCGTTTCACGCCGGATTGGCGGAGTTCGCCGAGATCGCCGTACATCCGGTTTTCGACGATTTGGCCGTCAACGTCTGGATGCCGAAATACCGCATGGTCAACGGCGCGCGCTTCGACGCCAAGGGGCCCGACGCGACACTGCTCTTCCTCGACCCCGACGACGGCGGCCTGCAGGCGCCGCTGCTGGACGCCTTCGCGGCTTTCGCGCAATTCATCGGCCAGCGTAACGCCGACCAGTGGTACGTCCTGTGGTCGCACTCGCAGGGCTCGATCGTCAACGGCTATCTGACCACGGCGTTCATGCCAAACGCCCTCGGCCCGGCCGAGCTGTCCCGGATGGGGGCCAACTATCTGATCGGCTGGGGCCTGAACCAGGCGATCTTGGCCAACTCGCCCTATCCGGCGTCGACCTCGCCGACCGACACCGGCACGATCATCTCCTGGAACACCGCCACGCGCTGCGAGGTGGCCGCCAAGACGCGGGCCACCTGGGGGGACGCCACGACCACCGCCGTCAACCCGCTGACCTTCGACCAGACGACCCGCGCCGTCGCCGCCGACGCCAACCCCGGCGGCGTCCTGCGCTACTTCGAGGCGGGGCCGCTGCGAGAGGTGCGGGTCGGCGCAAGGCTGGTGCGGCCGAGCGACGAGGGCGGGCCGTTCCCAGGGCTGGTGGTCGAGGTCGACCTGGACGAGCACGCCTTCCGCGACGAGGCCTCGATCGCCGGCCAGGACGCCGCCGCCCTCGGCTACACCCACCACTGGGACATCTCCCTGTTCAGCGAGTCGTTGAAGGCCAACCTGCGCGCCCGCCTCGGCATCGCGCCCGCCGGTTGACCACTGCGGGCGAATGCCGCGCCACTGCGACGCGCCGACCGACGTGATGCCCAGCAGCAGCGCCTCCCCGGCCAATGCCTCGCCCCTGCGGCGTTGACGGTCGTTCCCGACTCGGGCGCGCGCGGACGGCTCAGACGCGCAAGTGCCACACGTATGGTAGCGTCGTCGCATGGTGAAGACCACGCTTTACTTGCCCGAGCCCCTGAAGCACGCCGTCGAACTCGAGGCCGAGCGGCGCGGGGTGTCCGAGGCGGAGGTGATCCGGTCTGCCGTATGGGAAGTCGTCACGAGGACTGAGCGGCCCAAGCCTGGGCCGGGAGTGTTCGCCGCCGACATCGAGCCAGTCGATTGGAACGGCGACGACTGGCTGGAGGGGTTCGGCCGGTGATCGTCGACACCAGCGTCCTCTACAGTTGGGCGAACACTGCCGAGCCGTCGCACGAGGCGGCATCCCAGTTGTTGAACGGCTCCGACGAGGCGCTCGTCGTAACACCGTACGTGCTGGCCGAGTTGGACTATTTCCTGCTCACCCGCCTGGGCGTTCGCCACGAGGTGGCCACGATCCGCGCCCTGCTCGGACCGGCCTGGGAGATCGCCAAGATCGGCCAAGCGCAGTTGGCCGTCGCGCTCGACATCGTGGAGCAATACGCCGATTCCAAGATCGGCCTGGCCGACGCGGCCAACATCGTAGTCGCCCAAGCCTACGGCACGCGCCAGATCGCCACCCTGGACCACCGCCACTACGCGGCCCTGCGCTTCCCCGACGGCAGCCCGGTAGAGATTCTCCCGTGACGCCCGCCTCCGGCGGATCGTCGTCGGCGTCTCGTCACGCGACGCCGACCTCGCGCTGGACGAGACCGCGCAGCCACCGGGCGACGGACATGTGCTCGGCCGCCGCCCTGGCCCGCACCAGTTCGGCGGTCTGCTCGGGCACGACCAGGCGCAGCACCGGCGAGCGGCATCATCGGCGTCAGGCAGAAGGCCGAGGCCCCCAACGCCGCAGGCGGCGCGCCGGGGTAGAACTCTGTCTTGAGCAGCAGCACATCGATGATGTCGTGGACTCGCTGGTTCTCGTAGCCCTCCTCGTCCGGGTCGGAGGCCGCGTGGAGTTTCTGGGCGATCTGATAATCCATAGCCACACCGCGCCCTTCGCCAACAGGCGGACGTAGAAGCGGCGTGGCTGGATTAGCTTGGGCGCGTCGATGATCTCGATCTCGGTGCGGTCAAGCACGAACGGCCCCCAAGGCTGCGCCAAAGCCTCGTCCAGGCGTTCACGGAACTCGGCTATGTCAGCACGGAAAAGCGTGTCCACGTCTGTTGTGGTCCTAGCCTTCAGGCCGAGGTTGAACTCGATGAACACACCACCTTTGACCAGGAACAAAGGTTGGCCATCCCAGGCCAGAGCGCGCTGCAAGGCGGCCACCACCACGGTCGAAGCCACCAGCCAACTGATCCTCTCCGCGTCCACCCCAGTCGCCCGATGAGCGTCACGCACCCATGCCTGCAACGCGCGCACGCTCGGCACAGGGCGG
Source organism: Propionibacteriaceae bacterium (assembly GCA_031272195.1). GTDB lineage: Bacteria > Actinomycetota > Actinomycetes > Propionibacteriales > Propionibacteriaceae > Propionicimonas. The sequence goes on along the minus strand of JAISUF010000112.1, from coordinate 4,678 downwards.
TTCTTGACAGGCAGATCCCAAGCAGCCATCTGGCACCCCCTCTCAGCTTGGCCTCAAACCGCTCGGCCTGCCTTGGGGTGATTCTCCCCTGGCGGGTCTGTCAGAAAAGCGGTGGGCGGGGGGTTGGCGCGCGCCCGCGCGGAATACGCCAGCCGTTCCCGGTGTTGTAGCACATGCGGGGACCCTCCGTGCCCGCCCAGACAGCCATGAGGAGACGGTGCCGTGACCCGACCGCCCAGGCGCGCCGCAGCCGTGACGCTGATCGCCGTCGCGTCCGCGCTGGCATCCCTGCTCGGAGTCTGGGTGGACCAGCGGCCGGCCGCCGCCGAGGCGTCCGCCCACAGCTACGTCGTCAACACGCTGGCTTTCAACGACGCGACCGCCACCTGCGACGGCGCGGGCGTTTGCACACTCAAGAAAGCGTTGGAGCTGGCCAACGCGCTGCCCGCCGACGACACCGCCGCGATCAGCGTCGATCCGAACATCGCCATCCCCAACGCCAACGCGCCCTACATCGACGTCTCCTCCGTCGCGTCCACCGGGTGGATGTGCCCTTCCAGCTGCGTCGGCGTGGAGGGCGACGGCTCCGGGGCGGTCTTCAAGATCAGCCACTCGGGCGTCACCATCGACCTGGGCGGCATCATCGGCGTCGGGCAGAAGGCCGAGGCCCCCAACGCCGCCACCATCTGGATCGGCTCCGGGGCGTCCAACGTCACCCTGCGCAACTTCAACGGGCTGTGGTCCTCGGAGACCGCCATCGTGCTCAACAACGCGTCCGGAGTGCTGATCGAGAACGGCTCCACCCTGCAAACCGCCGCCGACCAATACCACAACTACAACTTCAACGCCTGGTGGACCGAGCGCTTCCTCGGCTTCGCCGGCCCCGCCAGCGACGTCACCTTGCGCAACTGGAACCTCGGCAACCTCTACCCCGCCCTGGGCATGATCGCCGTCACCGGCTCGGGATCGGTGTCCGGGCTGGTGCTCGACAACCTCGACGTCAAACTCGGCTACCACGGCACCTGCGCCACCGCCACCCCCGCCGGCTGCCAGGCGAACTTCTTCTACGTCGCCGGCGCCCAGCGCGTCCAAGGCTTGGAGATCAAGAACTGCCGCTTCCACACCGACGCCGGCGACGCCTACACCTACCACCTGTTCGACTGGGCCGACGCCGCCCTCGACACCGTCAAGAGCCAATACGGCTTCTGGATCCACGACAACCAGTTCACCGACATCCCCTCCGGCGACACCAGCGACGCCACGCTGGTGCTGCCGCTCGACGAGGGCTACTCCTACGACGCCGGGGTCTACAACCGGATCGCCAACAACCGCTTCATCACCACCGCCGCCCGCAACGGCGCGGCCCTGTATTGGAACTCCAACCGGGCCGCCAACTCGACAGTCGAATCGCGCCTGGTCATCGAGGACAACTATTTCGACGGCTACGCTGCCGCCACCCAGGGCGTCGTCACGATGTACCAAACCGGCCTGGTGACCTTCCAGCGCAACACTTTCGGGACTCGCTCCAGCCACCAAGCCACCACCGCCACCGAGGAGACGGCCACCACCACGGCGATGTTCGTCAACTACGACTCGGCGGCCAACAAGAAGATCCGCACCTGGTATCCGACCGCCGCCACCGCCGCCTGGCACGCCGGCGGCTGCAAGTTGGACGTGACGCTGGCCAAACCGACCGGCGGGGAGGCCAACGAGATTCCCGCCGAGCCGGTCACGATCGACGCCTACTGGACATCCGGCGCGACCGCCGAGCGCCACCTGGGGCGGCAAACCGGTGTGACGGGAACGACCGCCACCATCCCCGTCCCCGAAGAGCTGCTCAACGACGACGGGACGCTCAACGGCTATCTGCGCTTCCAAACCCATTCGGAGGCCTACGGGCAGCTCTCGTCGTCCCAGTACTCGCGCGTCATCACCTCGTCAGGGGTGTGCGCCCCAGCCGATTTCAGCATCGAGAAGCTGGCCTACGCCGACGCCGGTCACACCGAGCCGCTGGCCGACGGGGCCGTCCTGCAACTGGGTGCGAGGGTCCACTTCGTCTACAAGCTGACGAACCTGTCCGACACCGACGAGACGACCATCGAGGCGGTGGTCGACGACGCCCTCGGCGAGGAGCCCGTCTGCGAGGACGTCAACCTGCTGCCCGGACAAGTCGACGCCACCACCTGCCTGGCCGAATTGGAGGTGGGACGATGAAGCGGCCGCACGTCTCGCGGGCCCGTATCGGCGTCTGCCTCGCCTTGATCGCCTGCGCCTTGGCGGGCGGCGTTTTCGGAGCCCCGTCGGCGGCCGCCTTGTTCTCGTCCGTCGCGCCGTTCGACGGGCCGTCGGTTTCGGCCGGCAAGCTCGGCTTGAGCATCGATCCGGGCTTCACCTGGGAGTATTCCGCCCAGCCAGACGCTTCGGCCGACGAGGACGGTCCCGCCTGGAGCGTCCACGTCACCGGCGACCAGGACGACATCGACCAAGTCCTGATGGCCGGCGCTTGGTCGTCGCTGAGGGTCACCTACACCGGCACGGCCGTCCTCGAAGGCGACAACATGTACGGCATTGTGACGTTGACGCCGCTCGGCCAGGGCCACGGCACGCCAGACTCGCTGCTCTACCTGCTCGACATCGACGGCAACGACGTCGGCACGTGCACGCCGACCGACCCCCTGGGGGTGTCGTCGGACACGCTCTCGTCGGGGGCCCATCTGATCTCGGTGTCAGTGACGGTCACCGGCGACCAGCTCCAGCACGACTGGGAGCCCGAGATCGTCGCCACCACCGGCGACAGCGAGGAGTTCCAGCACTGGTTCAACCTGACGCTCGACCAAGTGAGGGCCCCATGAGAGGTTTCCACGCCGCCGCCTGCCTGGCCGTCTTCTCGATCAGCTGCCTGCTGGCCTCGACCACCACCAGCCCGACGACGGGCGCGCTGTGGAACGACTCGCAAACCGTCGCCGGCGGCGTCTGGCTGCGCCAAGCCCACCTGGGCGCCCAAACCCAGACGCGGACGCCCGCCTTGCTGAAGCCCGCCGACGGCCTGGACGAGACCCAGACCCTCACCCGCCTGCGCGACGCCGACACCGGCGCGTGGCAGTCGTCGCCGGTGGCCTGCGCCGCCGGGGATGGACGCGAGGGGGCCTGTGGCGAGTACAGCTACGACGTGGCGACCGCCTGGGAGGATATCGTCGCCCAGCTCCAAGCCGACCCGACCCGCGAATCGTATTCGGTGACGGCCCGCGTGGACGTCGACGCCCGAGCCGCCGGGCCGGCCGCCTACGCCTACCTCTACGAGTTCGACGACGGCGGATCGTCGGCCTCCTCGCCGTCGGGCAACCTGTGGGCCGCCTCGCAGGTGGCGCTCGGCTTCTCGGACCTGGGCGAATCAGGCGCCGCGCCGGGCTGCGCCGCTTTCGCCGCCGCACCGTCCAACTCCGGCACGGCCACCGGGCCCGCCTTCGCCGCCACCGCCGGCGCCTTCGGCGGCTACCCGGCCACCAGCCGGTCCTTCTGCCTGACCCAGACCTACACGCCCGTCCACCACACCGGCGCCGTCACAGCCACCACCATCGGCCACCATTGGACCCACACCGACGATTGGTCCGCCACCCTCTACGACGCCCAGCCGGACATCGCCAGCCCCACCGTCCGGGTCGGCGTCCAAAGCGCAGCCTGAGCGCCGCCTTCTGGCCGCTGGGCGCGCTTGGGAAAGGCCAGTGCTTCGCGTCACTTGGTCAAACGGATGTATAGGACGAAACCCACAACTCCGTCCGCGAAGGCCTTTGACGGGTTGACGTACGGATTGGCCGCCAAAGGCGGCGAATTGTCTGTGCCGTAGTAGAGGCGGAAGCCCAACGGCAACGCCTTGCCATAGATGATGTTCTCAGTCTTGATGGCAGAGAACACCGCGCCGCCGTTCAGTTTGACGTCCAGTTCGTCGCAGATCTTCCTCGGCCCGAACCCGGTGCTGAGAGTCCCGGCAGCCAATATACCGCCAATCAGCGGTATGCGGTCGTTGACCATGGTGACAGTCAACAGCCCCAGGTCGATCTCGCCTCCAAAGTCCAAGTGAAAGGCAACCGGCTCGGACTGCTTCACTCCGCCTATGTAGACATCAGCCCACAAATCAACCTTGGATGCCGAACCATGGATATCGAACGCCCACAAGTCCACGCTCGGCCCGTCCTCCACGCCCACGCTGGACGCCGAGTCGACTAGTTGCTCATCGTCGTAGTCGAGATCGCGCTGCACGATCCGGTCGGGCTGCGGCCACGACCACGTTAGCTGCTGACTCGTGAGACCATCATGCGACGTCAACGTCACCACACCGTCCGGCAACAGTCCGCCGAATCCGGCCGCGCCGATAATCAACGCCACGGCCAAGACGCAAGCCAGGGAGATCATCAAAGCCTTCAGCCAAGCCTTCATGCCCCAGACTGTACTCCGCGCACCCGGCCACCGAATGAAAACTCGCAAGCCCTCACGGGTCCGAGCCCCACAGCACAAGATCACTTTGGGGGACGGCCAAAGCCGTCCCCCAAAGTAGGCCGGGCGGGGCTCGAACCCGCGACCAAGGGATTATGAGTCCCCTGCTCTGACCTGCTGAGCTACCGGCCCTCGGGGCGCCCGGTCCCCGCAGTGCGGGAGGCGGGCGGAACCGTCAGTATATGAC
>JAISUF010000027.1 GCA_031272195.1 Propionibacteriaceae bacterium | reverse complement strand
AGCTGCGCCCAGTTCAAGATCCGCTCGCCGTCGGGCTGGGCGCTCGGCAGGACGCGGGGGTGTCCACCGGTGCAGATCAGCGTGATCTCGGCGGGGATCTCCTCGGTGCCGGCGGCGGTGTCGGCTGCCACCATGTGGTGGCCGCTGATGCGTCCGAAGCCGTCGATGACGCGCACCCCGGCTTCTGTCAGGGCGCGGGTGGTGTCGGCGGACTGGGCTTCGGCCAGGCGGCGGATGCGGTCGTTGACGGCCGCCAGGTCGACGGTCAGGTTGGGCCAGATGTCGTCGGAGCCGTCCCTCATTCGCACGCCCAGGACGCCCGCCTCCCGGAAGGTGGCCATGCGCTGTCCGACCGAGATCAGCGTCTTGGACGGCACGACGTCGGTGAGCACGGCGGAGCCGCCCATGGCCCGCTGTTCGATGACGGTGACTTCGCCGCCCAGTTGCCTGGCTGTCAGGGCGGCCTCGGAGCCGCCGGGGCCGCCGCCGATGATCACTACAGATGTCATGGGGTTCAGTCTGCCATGAAAGCGTCGGGCCGGCCCTGGATTCGCTGGCGTCGCAATAGTGCTCCCGCGTCGGGCGGGGTCCGGTCGATGCCCGGTATCCAAAGCGTCTCGCCGATCGGCTGGGCGACTACTCTGGCCAAGATGAACAGCAGGTCGGAGAGCCGGTTGAGGTACTTGATCGCCAAGGCGTTGACGCCGCCAGGCTCGTCACCGGCGGAGGGTTCGGTGCCGTAGGCCTCGGCGGCCGCCCAGGCTTGCCGCTCGGCCCGCCTGACGACAGATCGCGCCAGGTGCAGCAAGGCGGCGGTCTCGGGCCCGCCGGGCAGGACGAACGACCGCAGCGGCGCCAGCCCCGCGCCGAAGTGGTCGCACCACTGCTCGAGGCGCTCGATGTATTCCGGCTCGACGCGCAGCGGCGGGGTGGGAGGGTCGGCGCGCAGCGGGTTGGACAAGTCGGCGCCGACGTCGAACAGCTCGTTTTGGATGTGGGCGAGGGCCTCCGGGCAGCCCTCGGGGAGGTCGTCGCGGCTCCGCGCCAAGCCGAGCAGGCAGTTGGCCTCGTCGATGGCGCCGTAGGCCTCGACGCGGGGGTCGGTCTTGGACGTCTCCGACATGTCGGATAGCCGGGTCTGCCCGTGGTCGCCGGTGCGGGTGTAGATCCGGGTGAGGTTAACCATGGCGCCAGCCTAGCGTCAGGCCCGGTCGGCCGTGAGGCGCGCGGTCGACGGGCAGAGCCGTGTTGCGCGGCTTCGGCGACGTGGAGAAGGCGAGGCCCGTCTGGCCGGTTCCCGGCGGGGAAGCGCCAAGCCCGCGCTCAGCCGCCACTTGGCCGGATGTGGCAGTCTAGAGCCCGTGAAACCTGTCATCGCCATCCTCGCCGCCGGTTTGTTGCTGGGCGGTTGCGCCGCCGCCTCCCAGACCGCCGCCCCGGCGTCGTCCCCCGTCTCGTCCGACGCCTCGGCCGCCGCCAGCTCCCCGGTGGAGTCGAGCGCGCCCGCCGCGTCAACATCTTCCGGCACGACCACTTGCCAGTACGCCGCCTCGGGGACGGCCGCCAAGCAGGTGTCCGCGCCGCCGACCGACGACGTGCCTGCCACCGGCACGACCACCGTCACGCTGAAGTTCGCCGACGGGCCGGTCGTGGTCACCCTCGACCGCGCCTCGGCGCCGTGCACCGTCAACTCGTTCATCTCCCTGGCCGAGCAGGGCTTCTACGACGGCACCTCCTGCCACCGCCTGGCGGTCGGCACGGGCATGTCGATGCTGCAGTGCGGCGATCCGACGGCCACCGGCTCGGGCGGCCCCGGCTACCAGTTCGCCGACGAGCTGTCCGGCTCGGAGACCTACACCGCCGGCACCGTCGCGATGGCCAATGCCGGGCCGAACACCAACGGCTCGCAGTTCTTCATCGTCTTCGGCGACAGCCAGCTGACGCCCGACTACACCGTCTTCGGCCACATCGACAAGGCCGGCCTGAAAGTCATTGAGAAGATCGCCGCAGCCGGGCACGACGACTCCTACGGCGACGGCACGGGCAAGCCGTTGGGCGACGCCACCATCGCCTCCGCGAAGGTCGGCTGAGCCAGCCAGGCTCGGACGGGGGTTCGGGCCAGTGGGTCCGCCAGTCGAGGCCCGCTCGTCATTCGGCGATTGCCGGGTCGGACGCGCTTGGCCCGGCCGGCGTCACAGCTTGACGACGATGTCCTGCAGGATGTCGGCGCAGTAGTCGCCCTTGTCGGAGGCGTGGTTGAGGTGGGCGTAGATCTCGCGCAGTTTGAAGATCGCCTTGAGGTCGTCTTGCTCGAACAGGTCGGCCATCGATTTGTGGAAGCGGACGTTCAGCTTGTTCTCCAGCTTCTTGACCTTGCGGGCCTCCTCGGCGACCGCCGCGTGGTCGCCGCCCAAGTTCTCGACGCAGACGACCAGCCCTTGGGCCATGTCGCGCAGAATGTGGGCCATCGACAACAGGTTGCGGTCCGGTTCGGCCTTGTAGATGCGCAGGTCTTTGATGGTCGTCCAGGCGTAGTCGGCGAGGTCGTCGATGCTGGTGGACAGCCGGAAGAGGTCCTCGCGGTCGATCGGCGTGATGAAGGTGCGGTTGATCTCGTCGACCAGCCGCCCCCTGGCCTCGTCGGCCTCCCGCTCCATGTCTTTGACGCGGCGGGCGTTCTCGACCGACGGCTCGCCGCAGTAGTCGCACAGGGCGTCGACGGCGCCGTAGACGACCTTGGCCTGTTCGGTCAGCAGGTCGTAGAAACCCAGCCGCTGGCGGCGCTTGAGAATGGGCCATTGCATCGGATGCCTCCTAGGCGAACAGGTTGAACACGGCGAACAGCAGCGCCCCCAGCGCGCCCGCCAACGGGATGGTGATCAGCCACGAGACCAGTATCCGGCCCGCCACCGACCAGCGCACCGACTTGTAGTTGGCGGCCGAGCCGACGCCCATGACCGAAGACGAGACGATTTGGCTGGAGCTGACCGGGGCGCCGGCCAGCGAGGACGTCAAGATGACCGCGCCCGAGGCCAGCTGGGAGGCGAACGAGTGGATCGGCCTGACGCGGTAGATGCCGGTGCCGACAGTTCGGATGATGCGGAACCCGCCGAACATGATGCCAGACGCCAGGGCCGTCGCCGAGCAGGCGATCGCCCACAGCGGTGGGGCGGCCTCGGCGTGTCCGGCGTGGATGCCCAGCAGGATCATGACGATGCCGATGGTCTTCTGCGAGTCGTTGAAGGAGTGGTTGAAGGCCAGGAAAGCCATGTTGGCCCATTGGGCGCGGCGGAAGAAGGCGTTGACGCGCACCGAGGCGTTCCGCGTCAACGCGAACAGGCCGCGCAGGATGGCGAAGCCGACCAGGAAGCCGGCCAGCGGGGCCGCGAAGACCATTACCACGACTTTGCCGAGGAAGAATCCCCAGGCGATGTTGCCTGCCCCGAAGGCGGCCAAGCCGGAGCCGACGACGCCGCCGACCAGCGCGTGGGACGACGACGCCGGCAGGCCGAAATACCAGGTGGCGAGGTTCCAGGCCAGCGCCGCGACGATGCCGGCAGCGATGAACGTCACGGCGACGTGTTTGGCTGCCGGATCGGTGTAGGCGGCCTCGTCGACCAGGCTCTTGACGGTGCTCGACACCGACGCGCCAATCAGGAGGACGGCGAACGGCGAGGCCAGCTCGACAACGGACGCGCAGACCAGGGCGGCCCGCGGCGACATGGCGCGGCTGGCGATCAGCGTCGCCACGACGTTGCCGCCGTCGTGGAAGCCGTTGACGTAGGTGAAGGAGAACACCAAGCCGGTCAACGCCCAAAAGTCCAAGCCGAGCCCCATCGCCTCCTCCAGCCTCGTCGCGCGACCGACGGGTGGCGGCGTCGGCGTCGCGTGGACAACTTTACCAATGGCTGCCGCGCCAACGCGGGCGATTGCCGAGCCGCCAGGTCCATTGGGACGCAATTGCGCGGCCGCGCGCCGCCACTGCACGAAGCACCGGCTCGCGTCGATTGAATCTATCGGGCGGGCCGACCGCGGACGGCGCCTTGAGCCGTTGCCCCGGCGGCGCTGACACGGCGATCGACGGCGGCCGACCTGCGAACCCGTCGGGATGCTCGTGTCGGCACGGCTGGCTGGTGGGGCGGCGACGACTTCCAATGACAGAGGTAAGAATGCTATATTGTCAGGACAATGATGTGATCGGCCCTGGGCGTCGGCCCGGGGCGACGGGAAGGACTGTGCGATGGCGGCGAGGAAGCTGGGCGTTGGTCTCATTTCGGCCGGTTGGATGGGGCGGCTGCACACGCGCGCCTATCTGGCCCTGCCCGACAAGTATTCCGACATCGGGGTGGAGCCCGAGTTGGTCGTCGTTTGCGACACGGTCGAGGCCAACGCCGCCTCGTTCGTCGAGCGGTACGGCTATCGGCGGGCCACCGCCGACTACCGCGAGGTGCTCGACGACCCCGACGTCGATGTCGTATCCATCTGCTCGCCCAACTTCCTGCACCGCGACTTCGCAGTCGCCGCCGCCGCGGCCGGCAAGCACTTCTGGATCGAGAAGCCGATGGGGGTCTCGCGCCAGCAGTCGCTGGAGATCGTCGAGGCCGCCCAGGCGGCGGGAGTCTTCACCGGCGTCGGCTTCACCTATCGCGGATCGCCCGCCGTCGAGCGGGCCCGCCAGTTGATCGACGAGGGGGCCATCGGGCGCGTCACCAACGTCCACTGCCATCTCGACGCCGACTACTCCGCCGACCCGCGCGCCCCACACACCTGGCGCTACGAGCGCGAGCGGGCCGGCACCGGCGTGCTGGGCGACCTGCTGTCGCACGGCTTCGACTTGGCGCAATACCTGGTCCGCTCGGCGGTCGACCAGGTCAGCGCCATCACGTCGACGTTCATCCCACAGCGGCCCCAGGCCGGACAGGGCGTCGGGCACAGCGCTGCGGTCGCCGACGACGCGCCGCTGCTGCCGGTTGAGAACGAGGACTACGCGGCCGTGCTGGCCCGCTTCGCCAACGGCGTAGTCGGCACTTTCGAGACCAGCCGGGCCTGCCTCGGGTCGCGCTGCGACTACGGCATCGACGTCCACGGCACCGAAGGAGCGATCCGCTGGAACTTCGAGCGGGTCAACGAGTTGGAGGTCTGCTCCGGCCCTCGGGCCCGCGACTACGGCTACACCCGGCTGATGAGCGACTCCCGCTTCGGCGACTTCGGGCGCTTCCAGCAGGGCGCCGGCATGGGCCTGTCCTTCGACGACCTGAAGGTCATCGAGGGGTCGCGCTTCGCCCGGTCGGTGCTCGAGGGCCGTCAAGTCGCCCCGTCGGTGGCCGACGGATTGGCGGCGGCCTCGGCCGCAGCCGCCTGCGACGAATCGGCCCGCAGCGGCGCCTGGGTGGCGGTGCCCGCCCCGGTCGGCGTCACCACATTCGACGCCTGAGCCGATCACCAGGCGTGCTCCACTGAACATCGGCGTCAGCCGCTATGGCGAGGTCGCGATTGTGGCGTTGCGACGCGGCCCGCGTCCCTCACAACGACGCGGCGAAGTCTGAGATCGCCCGCACCACCGCTTCGGGCTGGTCGGCGTGCACCCAGTGGCCGGCGTTCGGCACCTCCAGCGATTGGACGCGGGGGAAGAGCCGTCGCACGGTCGGCAGGTGCTCC
>JAISUF010000199.1 GCA_031272195.1 Propionibacteriaceae bacterium | reverse complement strand
GACCGATTGTCGTCGGCGGGTCGGGGCGGGGCTGCCGATCTGGTATCTGGTGCCCGACGGTATCGTGCAATATATCGCCAAACGGGGGCTTTATCGCGGAAGGGGACAGATGGGGAGCGTTGATGGCGGCCAGTGAGCGGGCGGTCGAGCTGGCCAGGCTGGCGGCTGGGGCGGCTCTGGATAAGAAGGGCGTCGAGCCGGTGGCCTTCGACGTGTCGGAGCGGCTGGCCATCACCGACGCCTTCCTGATCGTCTCGGCGTCCAACGAGCGCCAGGTCGGCGCCATCGTCGACGGCATCGAGGAGGCCCTGCTCGGTGTCGGCGCCAAGCCGGTCGGCCGCGAGGGCGTCGGCGACAACCGCTGGGTCCTGCTGGACTACCTCGACCTGATCGCCCACGTCCAGCACAGCGAGGAGCGCTCGGTCTACTCCCTGGAGCGACTGTGGAAGGACTGCCCCGAGATTCCCCTGGAGCCGGCTGCCCAGACTAGCTGAGGCATGCGTCGAGCAAGCTCGGCGAAAGTCGGCTGGCGAGGAGCGGCGCAGGGGCCGGTCGGCGGGCTGGGAGCCGGCGGGAGGCGATTGGGCGTCAGGCGATAGGCTGGAGCCACTATGCGAGAGAAGATTGCCACACCCCCGGCGCTGGGCCGGGACACTTTGCGAATCACTCCACTGGGCGGCTTGGGGGACATCGGCCGCAACATGACCAGCTTCGAGCTGAACGGCCAATTGCTGCTCGTCGACTGCGGCGTGCTGTTCCCCTCCGACGACCAGCCGGGCGTCGACCTGATCCTGCCCGACTTGCAGTTGGTAGAGGACCGCCTCGACGACGTCCAGGCGCTGGTCTTGACGCACGGCCACGAGGACCACATCGGCGCCGTGCCGTACCTGCTGCGGATGCGGCCGGACATTCCCGTGCTCGGCTCGAAGCTGACGCTGGCCCTGGTCAACGAGAAGATCCGCGAGCACCGTTTGAAGAACACCAACCTGCGGGTCGTCGCCGAGGGCGACCGGGTGCGGGTGGGGGAGTTCTCGCTGGAGTTCCTGGCCGTCAACCACTCGATCCCCGACGCCCTGGCCGTCGTCATGCGCACCCCGGCGGGAGTCGTCCTCCACACCGGCGACTTCAAGATGGACCAGTTGCCGCTGGACGGCCGCCTGACCGATTTGAACGGCTTCGCCCGGTTGGGCGACGAGGGCCTCGACTTGTTCATGCCCGACTCGACCAACGCCGACGTGCCCGGTTTCACCCAGCACGAGCGCGACATCGAGCCGGCCTTGGAGAGGGTGTTCGCCAACGCCAAGCAGAAGCTGATCGTGGCCTGCTTCGCCTCGCACGTCCACCGCGTCCAGCAGGTGCTCGACGCCGCCGCCCGCCACGGCCGCAAAGTCGTCTACGTCGGGCGCTCGATGGTGCGCAACATGGGCGTGGCCCGCGACTTGGGCTATCTGCGCGTCCCCGAGGACATCCTGATCGACTTGCGCAAGATCGACGAATACCCCGACGACAAGGTCGTTTTCATCTCGACCGGCTCCCAGGGCGAGCCGTTGAGCGCCCTGTCGCGGATCTCCCAGCACGAGCATCCGGTCGTCGAGGCCGGCGAGGGCGACGTCGTGCTGCTGGCCAGCTCGCTGATCCCGGGCAACGAGAACGCCGTCTACCGGGTCATCAACTCGCTGTCGCGCAACGGCGTCACCGTCGTCCACAAGGCCAACGCGCTGGTCCACGTCTCCGGCCACGCCTCGGCCGGCGAGCTGCTCTACTGCTACAACCTGCTCAAGCCGCGCAACGTGCTGCCCGTCCACGGCGAGACCCGCCATTTGATCGCCAACGCCAAACTGGCCCAGGCCACCGGCGTGCCCGCCGAGCGGACGTTGGCCGTCGAGGACGGCACCGTCATCGACTTGGCTGACGGCGTGGCCAAGGTGGTCGGCCGGGTCGAATGCCCGTACATTTTCGTCGACGGCTCGAGTGTCGGCGACATCGGCGACTCGGAGCTGACCGACCGCAAGATCTTGGGCGAGGAGGGTTTCATCACGGTGGTCGTCGTGGTGAACTTCCACTCCCGCACGCTGATCAGCGGGCCCGACATCCACGCCCGCGGTTTCGCCGAGGGAGACGACGTGTTCGCCGAGGTGGTGCCCAAGATCGCCGAGCAGCTCGCGCAGGCCCTCGAAGACGGCGCCGACGACGTCTACCAGCTCCAGCAGCTCATCCGGCGTTTGCTGGGACGCTGGGTCAACGTCGAGCACAAGCGCCGGCCGATGATCCTCCCGATAGTGGTCGAGTCCTGACAGGAGACACCCATGGACCCCAACCAGCAGCCAGGCGGCTGGCAAGCCCCCGGCCAAGATCCCGCCCAGCCCCCAGCCGGGTCGCAGGCCAACCAGCCGGGGCAGCCGCCGGGCCAGGCCCCGTCGGGATATCCCGCTGTCGGCCAGCCCGTTGGCGCGCCTCAGCTGTACAGTCAACCAGGCGGGCAACAACCAATCGGCCAGCCCGCTGGCGCGCCGCAGCCGAACAGCCAACAACCCGACGGCCAGCCCGGCTACGGCCAGCAATGGCCCAGCCAACAGGCCTACGGCCAACCGGTGTATGGCCAGCCTGGTCAGCAAGCCTATGGCCAACCGGTGTATGGCCAGCAGGTGTACGGCCAGCCCGGCTTGGGGCAACAGCCACTCGGCCAGCCCGGCTACGGCCAGCAATGGCCAGGCCAGCAGGCGTACGGCCAACAAGGGTACGCGCAGCAGGCGTACGGCCAGCAGGCCTATCCTCCCCATCAGGCGCCTGGCTTGGCCTACTACGCACCGGCCGCGCCGCCGCCCCAGCCGGGCATCGCACCGCTTGGCTCGGCGCTGACGCTGGGGCAGATCCTGGGCGGCGGGTTCAAGGCGTTCAAGTTCAACCCGGCGGTGTTCGCCGGCATCCCGGTCGTCTGCCTGGGCCTGTGCATGCTCGGCGTGTACGCCTCCGGCTTGGCCGACTGGTACACGAGGGTGGTTCGTTACGCCTCCAGCTTGAGCCCTGGCGACACGAGCGTCTTTGTCGACGTGCCGCCCCAGCCGAGCATGTTCGTCGTCGCGGGATTGTCGATGCTGCTGGTACTGCCGCTGAGCTGGTCGTTGCCCTACGCGGCGCTGCAGGCCGTGTTGGGGCGCAAAGTCAGCGTGGCCGAGGCCTTGCGGGCCAGACTGCGCCGGGCGCCGGCTCTGATCGCCGCGGGATTGCTGATGTTCGCCGCCTACCTGCTGGCGATTGTGGTGCTGGCGGCCGTGGTCGCGCTGGCCGCCAGCGGCGCCAACGGCGAGCGTGGCTCGCTCGTTGCGGTGGTCATCCTGGCGGTGTTGCTCTACTTGGCTCTTGTGGTCGCGGTGCTCGTCGCCTCCTACAAGCTGCTGTTCGTGCCGTGCGCCGTCCTGTTGGAAGAGCTGGGGCCGTTGTCGGCGATCAAGCGGTCCTGGGAGCTAACGAGAGGCCGCTTCTGGCCGATCCTCGGCATCGGCCTGCTGGTCGGGGTGATCGGGGGAGTGGCCGGCCAGGTGCTGGAGATGATCGGCGCGGTCGCCATGTTGGCCGGCCTGTCCTGGCTGATGATGCTGCTGATGGGTGTCGCCATGGCATTCTCGCAGTCTTATGCCGCCACCTGCCACACGCTGCTGTGGGTCGACACCCGCATGCGCAAGGAGAACTTCACCGCCTGGCTGCTGCCCGCCAGCCAGTCCCAGCGCTGAGGAGGGCGTATCGCCTGGCTTGCCGTTCCCCCATCGGCGCGGCCGGGAATGGGGGCGCCCGGTTGGCGGCGAGGGCGATTTCGCCCGACGCGCCGATTGCGGGTATGCTTGGAGGGTTGCTTTGAGGAAGGAGTGACGGTGGCTGCCGTTTGTGATGTCTGCGGGAAGGGTCCGGGTTTCGGGCACAACGTGCCTTGGTCGAAGAAGAAGACCAACCGGCGCTGGAATCCCAACATTCAGCGGGTGCGGGCGGTCGTGTCCGGCGCCCCGAAGCGCCTGAACGTCTGCACGTCCTGCCTCAAGGCCGGGCGCGTCAGCCGCTAGCCCGCGTGTCGCGCAAGCCCGATCCCGTGCGGGGTCGGGCTTAGCTGTGCCAGGGGTGATGGTAGCTTTTCCCTCATGAGTGATGTTCCTGTGGCAGGCGATTTCATCGCCGACACCGTGCGGGCGGACAACGCTGCCCAGACCTACGCCGGGCGAGTCCGCACGCGCTTCCCACCCGAGCCGAACGGCTACTTGCACATCGGGCACGCCAAGGCCATCACCGCCGATTTCGGCATCGCCGAGCAGTTCGGCGGTCTGTGCAATTTGCGCCTCGACGACACCAATCCGGACACCGAGGAGACCGAGTACGTCGAGTCGATCCTGGAGGACATCCGCTGGCTGGGCTACGAGCCGGCCCAGCTGCTGCACGCCTCCGACTACTTCCAGCAGCTCTACGACTGGGCCGAGGACTTGATCGGCCAGGGGTTGGCCTATGTCGACGAGCAGGACGCCGAGACGATCTCCGCCCAGCGCGGCGGCTACGGCAAGCCGGGCGTCGAGAGCCCCTACCGCGACCGCCCGCCTCAGGAGAGCCTCGACTTGTTCCGGCGCATGGCCGCCGGCGAATTCCCGGACAACTCGCTGGTGCTGCGGGCCAAGATCGACATGCAGTCGGAGAACATGCAGCTGCGCGACCCGGTGATGTACCGCATCCGCCATTCCACCCACCACCGAACCGGCGACAAGTGGTGCGTCTACCCGACCTACGACTGGGCGCACGGCCAGTCGGACGCCATCGAGGGCGTGACGCATTCGATGTGCACGCTGGAGTTCGTCGAGCACCGCCCGCTCTACGACTGGTACTTGGAGCATTTGGACTTGCCGTACGAGAAGCCCAAACAGCTCGAGTTCGCCCGTTTGGAGTTGACGCACACGGTGACGTCGAAGCGCCGCCTGAAAGGCCTGGTCGACGAGGGCGTCGTGTCGGGCTGGGACGACCCGCGCATGCCGACCCTGCGCGGCCTGCGCCGCCGCGGCTTCCCGGCCGAGTCGATCAGGGATTTTTGCACCCACATCGGCGTCAACAAGACCAACGCGCGGCATTCCGTCGAGGAGTTGGAGGCGTTCGTGCGGACGCGCCTGAACAAGGTCGCGCTGCGCCGAATGGCGGTGTTGCGCCCGCTCAAATTGGTGATCGAGAACTGGCCCGAGGGGCGGGTCGAGTGGTTCGAGGTGGCCAACAATCCCGAGAACGCCGACGACGGCGTGCGCCGGGTGCCGTTCTCAGGCGAGCTGTACATCGAGCGGGACGATTTCGCCGAGTCGCCGCCGCCGAAGTTCTTCCGCTTGTCGCCGGGCCGCGAGGTGCGCCTGCGCGGCGCCTATCTGGTGACGGCCACCGGCCTGGTGAAGGACGACGCCGGCGAAGTCGTCGAGGTCCGGGCCAGTTACGATCCGGCGACGCGCGGCGGGGACGCCCCCGACGGGCGGAAGGTCAAGTCGACGATGCACTGGGTTTCGGCCGGGCACGCCGTCGACGGCACAGTGGCGTTGTACGACCGCCTGTTCAGCGCCGAGGTGCCAGGAGCGGCCACCGGCGAGCCTTTGGACGACCTCAACCCCGACTCGTTGGAGTTGTTGGCCGGCTGCAAGCTGGAGCCGGCCTTGGCCGAGCCCGGCCCCAGCCGCGTCGTCCAGTTCGAGCGCCTGGGCTATTTCGCCCGCGATCCGCGCCAGCCGATGCTCTTCCACCGGACGGTCGGCCTGCGCGACGAGTGGGCCAGCCTTCAGAAGCGACAACAGTAGGTCGCTCCGGGCCGCTTCACAGCGTGAAATCGGCGAAGGGATTGGCCGGCGCCTTGCCGCGCAGCTTGTCGCGCTTGGACAGCTCGGCCCCGATGGCCCCGCAGGCGGCCAGGATTTCGTTGAAAGCCGTGGTGTAGGCGCCGGTCTCGTGGCCGTAGGGGTCGAGGATGTCGTCGGTGGCGTCGCTGGCGGCCGGGTGGACGGCCCGGTTGGCGCCGGCCCACTGGACCAGCGCCCGGGCCGACTTGGCGTCGTCGGCGGGCGCGCGGGCGGCCAGGCGCGCGAACTCTTTCATGGTGAAGGCCCGGTTGACGACGGCCGGGTCGTCCTCGGCGATCCAGGAGCGTTGCCGCAGCGTCATCGTGAGGACGAGTTCGGCCTCGTCCAGCAGCGCGTTGGTCACCTGCCTGGCCTGGAAGCCCGAGGTGTCGATGCCGCGTTCAGC
>JAISUF010000198.1 GCA_031272195.1 Propionibacteriaceae bacterium | reverse complement strand
CTGGCCCGGCGGGCCCGCCAGTGGGCGGCCCACCACAAGCTGCCCTGCGTCGTCGCGGTGTCCGACGACGGCGGCCCCGGCGTCGGTCAGGCCATCATGAGCCTGCGCTCCCAAGGCCGCCGCCACATCGCCGTCGGATCGTTCTTCCTGGCCGCCGACGAGGCCTACCAGGCCCAGTCCGACCAGGCCTACCGCTACGGCGCCATCTCGGTGTCGGAGCCGCTCGGCGCGGCCCGCGAGATCATCGACGTCATCTTGTCGCGCTACGCCTTCGCCGCCATGGAGCTGCTGGAGTTCGCCGACGAGTACGGCGACGAGCCCGCCCGCGAGGAGCGCCAGCTGCACCTGGTGGGCGCCTGAGCGCCCAAACCCGACGCCGGCCCAGCCGCTCCACTCGCGGCCGGAACGCCTCGAAGGGCCGACTCGCCGCTGGGCGCCCCCGCGTCAGCGCGTTCGACAGCGCGACCAAGCAGCTCCTCCGCGCCGCCCGGCGAAACGCTGGCATTGGCCGAGGCTCAGCTTGGATTGGAGCCGGCCTCGCCGTCCGCCTCGTCATCGTCGTCGTCCCAGTCGTCGAAGACGCACTCCGGGATGGTGCACTTGCCCTCCTGGTCGGCGTAGGGGCACGTCTCCCACTGCTGGAGGCAGTAATACCAGCCGCCGTCGTCGAAGGTGAAGGCCTTGTTCACGCCGCGTCCCAAATTCGGCGCGGCTCGCCCGTCGCCCGGCCGACGATCCACCACAGAGCCTCGATCAGGCCCGCGCACAGCGCGCCCATCCACACGCCTGTCCACATCATGGTGGGGTTGGTCGGGTCGATCATGAACAGATAGCCGACCCCCAGGCAGTCCCCGGAACAGAGCACGGGACACGTCGGCAGCACCATGGGAACAGCGTAGACCAGGCAGCACAAGCCGACACAGCCGACGATCATGGCGATCTTCCACCAGCGGTACGGGCGCGAGTTCACCACCATCACCCAGGCGGCGCCCATCAGCAGCGTCACCAAGGCGGCCGAGCTGGCCTGCAGGTCGCCGACCGGATCGCCCGCGCCGGCCCGTACCAGTTGGTACGAGGCGAACACGACCGCCCCGACGACGACGCCGGCCGGGATGCCGAAGTTCAACACCCGGCGCAGAAAGCCGGGGCGGGCCCGCTCGGTGTTGGGGGCCATCGCCAGTATGAAGGCCGGGATGCCGATGGTGAACCAGCCAACGACCGAGGCGTGGATGGGCATGAACGGATACTTGATGCGCGCCACCACGACCAGCAGCGCCAGCAGGATCGAGTACATCGTCTTGGTCAGGAAGAAGTTGGCCACCCGCTCGATGTTGCCCAGCACGCGGCGGCCCTCGGCGACGACGCTGGGCAGGGTCGCGAAGGAGTCGTCCAGCAGCACCACCTGCGCTACGGCGCGGGTGGCCTCGGCCCCCGATCCCATCGCCACGCCCAGGTCGGCGTCTTTGATGGCGAGCACGTCGTTGACGCCGTCGCCGGTCATGGCGACGTTGTGGCCCCTCGCCTGCAAAGCCGCCACCATCAGGCGCTTCTGCTCGGGTGTCACCCGGCCGAAGACGGAGTGGGAGTCGACGGCGTCGGCGAAGGCATTTGGATCGTCGGGCAGTTCGCGCGCGTCGACCACTTCCCCCGCCTCGACGCCGAGCGACTCCAAGACCGCCCCCACCGAGGCGGCATTGTCGCCGGAGATGACTTTGACCGCCACCTGTTGGCTGGCGAAGTAGGCCAAGGTTTGACGCGCCTCGGGCCGCACCCGCTGCTCCAGGACGACCAGCGCCACCGGCTGGACCGGGCCTGGCGCCGCGTCGTCGTCAACGCGCAGTTCAGCTCTGGCCAACAGCAGGACGCGCCGGCCCGTCGCCCCGATTCGCTCGGCCCGCCGGGCGGCCTGCGACTGCGCCGGGGCCAGCACGTCCGGGGCGCCCAGGCACCAGTTCGACCAGCCGCCTCGCGGCGCATCGGCCTCCGCTCCGGCCACACTCCCCTGCCCCGCGAAGCTCACACCCGACCACTGGCGGGCCGAGCTGAACGGCGCCAAGGCCACCGCCTCCCAGGGCGGGCCGTCGAGGGGCAAAGCGTCCTTAATCGACAGCATCGAGGCGTTGGGCGCGATGTCGGCGGCGGCGAATTGCGCCAGCACGGCCCGCGCCGATGCCTCGTCGGCACCGTCGAGTGCGATCAGCTCGCCGAAGCGCAGGCCGTTCTCGGTCAGGGTGCCGGTCTTGTCGGCGCAGACCACGTCCACCTTGGCCAGGCCCTCGACGGCCGGCAGCTCCTGCACGAGCACCGACTTGCGGCCCAGGCGGATGACGGCCGCGGCAAAGGCCAGCGAGGTCAGGAAGACGAGCCCCTCGGGCACCATCGGCACCAGCGCGCCGACCATTCGCAGGATGATCTGCTGCCAGGTGCCGCCCCGGGTCCACTGCACCCAGACGGTGGCCAGGCCGACCGGTATCAGCAGCCAGGTGATGATACGCAAGATGACGTTGATGCCGCCCTGCAGCTCCGACTTGGTCAGGGCGAAGCGGTTGGCCTGAGCGGTCAGCTTGTTGGCGTACGAGTCCGCCCCGATCCTGGTCGCCCTGAACGCGCCCGCCCCGGCGACGACATGCGAGCCCGACATGACCTCCTGGCCGGGCGACTTCTCCACCGGATCTGACTCGCCTGTCAGCAGCGACTCGTCCAACTCCAGGTGCGACGCCTCGACCAGCCGCCCGTCCACCACGATCTGGTCGCCCGGCCCGACCTCGATCACGTCGTCCAGCACGATGCCCTCGCGGGCAAGTTGGACCACCTGGCCGTCGCGGCGGACTTTGGGACGGCCCTCGCCGACGACCGCCAAGTTGTCGAGGGTCCGCTTGGCCCGCAACTCCTCCACCATGCCAACCCCGGCGTTGAACACCACCAGCACCCCGAACAAGGCGTTGGCCCAAGAGCCTGTCGAGATCGTCAAGGCGAACAAGACCATCAACAGGAAGTTGATGCGGGTGAAGACGTTGGCCCGCACAATGTCCCAGGTGGTCCGCCCGGAGCGCGGCGGCACCGAGTTGACCAATCCCTTGGCGACGCGCTCGGCGACCTCGCCGCTGGACAGCCCGGGGTTCGTCAGTGTGGTCACCCGCCCAAGCCTAGCCCGGCGCCATCGCGCCACACGAACGCAACCCGACCTTCTTCACCCCCGCCCAGGCGACGATCTTGGCCATCCGTGGCTTACCAGCGCCCGCCTCGGCTACACCCACGCCAGTTCGAGTTCGCGGTGGTTGGCGGCGCAATATTCCGAAACGCCGCCGCAATCATCAAAGATGGCGTGCGCCAAGACAGTGGCCTTCGTCGTCTTTTTCACATCTTGAGCGGACAGTTTTCCATCCAGGACCTTCAACACCGGCCACTTCGTGGACTAGTAAACAACATGGGCGGGAAACGCCGGCACCAGCGTCACAGGATCTGGCATCGGGCATCCCAGGCGCTTGGATGTGTGGACTGCCACCACGATGGGAACGGATTCGCCCTCCAGAACATATGTGCCGACATCCTGGGCGGCCGGCCGCCATCGACCGACGACCCCCTCAGCGTTGAGCGAGTAACTTGTGCCTACCGCAATACGAACGGTTGACAGGGGCCACCGCTGGGGCCGGGCGCTTGCACGCCACAGCCCCAGGGGCAGCCCGAGAATCAGCGGGCGGCTGTGCCCTCGACGTAGTCGTCGTCGGCGCCCTTGACCCAGGCCATCAGCTTGCGCAGCTCTTTGCCGGTGGCCTCGATCGGATGCGCCTCGGCCTTGGCGCGGAGGGCCTTGAACTCGGGCGCGCCGGCGTCCTGGTCGGCGATGAAGCGGGCGGCGAAAGCCCCCGACTGGATGTCGCCGAGGACGTCCTTCATGTGGGCCTTGACGGCCGCGTCGATGACGCGCGGGCCGGAGACGTAGTCGCCATACTCGGCGGTGTCGGAGACGCTCCAGCGCATCTTGGCGATACCGCCCTCGTACATCAAGTCGACGATCAGCTTCATCTCGTGCAGGCACTCGAAATAGGCCACCTCGGGCTGGTAGCCGGCCTCGACCAGCGTCTCCCAGCCAGCCTCGATCAGCGCCGAGACGCCGCCGCACAGCACCGACTGCTCGCCGAACAGGTCGGTCTCGGTCTCCTCGGTGAAGGTCGTCTTGATGCCGCCGGCCCGCAAGCCGCCGATGCCCTTGGCGTAGGCCAGCGTCAACGGCCAGGCGTTGCCCGTCTCGTCCTTCTCGACGGCCACCACGACCGGCACGCCGCGCCCCTCGGAGTATTCGCGGCGCACCAGATGGCCCGGCCCCTTCGGGGCGACCATGCAGACGTCGACGCCCGCCGGCGGCTGGATATAGCCGAAGCGGATGGTGAAACCGTGGGCGAAAAACAGGGCGTCGCCGGGCTGCAGGTTGGGCGCGATCTCCTCGGCGTAGAGGTGGCGCTGCACCTGGTCGGGGGCCAGCACCATGATCAAATCGGCCTCTTTGACGGCCTGGGCGACGCTCGTCACCGGCAGGCCCTGGGCCTCGGCTTTGGCGATCGACTTCGAGCCCTCGCGCAGGCCGACGCGAACGTCCACGCCGGAGTCGCGCAGCGACAGCGCGTGGGCGTGGCCCTGGCTGCCGTAGCCGATCACCGCCACCTTGCGCTGCTGGATCACCGACAGGTCGGCGTCGTCATCGTAAAACATCTGTGCCATTTGTTCTTCCTTCTGTCTGGTCCGACGGTTGGCGTCGGCGCGATTGCCCGCGAGCGCCGCGATGGCGGCGACCGCCTTTCAGCGTGAACGATTGATTCTCCCACGATCCGCCAGCGCCTTGCTGCCGCGACCAAGCGCGACCAGGCCCGACTGGACCAGCTCCGAGATGCCGTAGGGACGCAGCATTTGCAGCAGCGCCTCCAGCTTGTCGGGCGAGCCGGTCGCCTCGACGACCATCGAGTCGTTGTGGACGTCGACCGTCTTGCCCCGGAACAGCTCGACGATCTGGATGATCTGCGAGCGGGTGTCGGGGTCGGCCTTCAACTTGATCAGCATCAGCTCGCGCTGGACGGCCTCGTGTTGCTCCAACTCGATGATCTTGAGCACCTCGACCAGCTTGTTGAGCTGTTTGACGATCTGCTCCAACACCAGGTCGGAGTCGACCGTCACCTGGATGGTGATGCGCGAGACCTCAGGGTCGTCGGTCGTGCCAACGGCCAGCGACTCGATGTTGTAGCCGCGCCGGGCGAACAGCCCCGCCACGCGGGCCAGGACGCCGGGGCGGTTCTGCACCAGAACGCTCAAAGTGTTGGTCTTCATAGCTGGTCATCCTCCCACTCGGGCGCCATGTCGCGCGCGATCTTGATGTCGTCGTTGCTGGTGCCCGCGGCGACCATCGGGAACACCATGGCGTCCTTGTGGACCTTGAACTCGATGACGACGGGACGGTCGTCGACGGCCATCGCCTGCTTTACCGCCTCGTCGACCTCTTGCGGAGTCTCGGCCCGCAGGCCGACCGCGCCCATCGCCTCCGCCAGCTTGGGGAAGTCGGGCAGGCGGTCGGTGTGGAGGTTGGTGTTGGAGTAGCGCTCGTTGTAGTACAGCGTCTGCCACTGCCGCACCATGCCCAGCACCTGGTTGTTGAGGACGGCGATCTTGATCGGGATGCCCTCCAGCGAACAGGTGGTGATCTCCTGGTTGGTCATCTGGAAGCAGCCGTCGCCGTCGATGCCCCAAACCGGCTTGTCGGGATGGGCCACCTTGGCGCCCATGGCGGCGGGCACGCAGTAGCCCATAGTGCCCGCCCCGCCGGAGGTCAGGAAGCGGCCCGGCTGCTCGTGCGGCAGCAGGTGGGCGGCCCACATCTGGTGCTGGCCGACGCCGGTGGCGTAATAGGCGTCCGGGCCGACCAGCTCGCCGATCCGCTTGATGACGTATTCGGGGCTGAGGACGCCCTCCTCCAGCGGCTCGGTGTCGGGCTGGTAGCGCTCGCGCAGGTGGTCGAGGTAGCGCACCCAGCCGCTCAAGTCGTTGGTCTTGGCCTCGCCCATCAACTCGACCAGGGCCGTGACGCTCTGGCCGACGTCGCCGACGATCGGCACATCGGCCAGGCGGTTCTTGGAGATCTCGGCCGGGTCGATGTCGGCGTGGACGATCTTGGCGCCGGGCGCGAACGAGTCCAGCCTGCCCGTCACCCGGTCGTCGAAACGGGCCCCCAGGGCGACGATCAGGTCGGCCCGCTGAAGCGCCCCGACTGCCGCCACGGTGCCGTGCATGCCCGGCATGCCGTAGTTGAGCGGATTGCTGTCCGGGACGCTGCCGCGGGCCATCAGCGTCGTCACGACCGGGATGCCGGTCACCTCGACCAGGCGGTTCAACTGCTCGAAGGCCCTGGCCTTGACCACGCCCCCGCCGACGTACAGCACTGGCCGCTCGGCTTCGGCCATCAGTTTGGCCGCCTCCCGCAACTGCCTGCTGTGCGGCTTGACGGTCGGCTTGTAGCCCGGCAGGGCGACGTGGCCGGGCCACTCGAACGGCGCGGTCGACGACAGCGCGTCCTTGGTGATGTCGATCAGCACCGGGCCGGGGCGACCAGTCGCGGCGATCTGGAAGGCGGCCGAGACGGCCTTGGGGATGTCGGCGGCCTGCTTGACCAAGTAGGAGTGCTTGGTGATCGGCATCGTGATGCCCCGGATGTCGGCCTCCTGGAAGGCGTCAGTGCCGATGGCGGCCGAGCCGACCTGCCCGGTGATCGCCACGATCGGCACCGAGTCCATGTAGGCGTCGCCGATCGCCGTGACGAGGTTGGTCGCGCCCGGACCGGATGTCGCCATGCACACGCCAACCCGCCCGGTGGCGACGGCGTAGCCCTCCGCGGCGTGTCCGGCGCCCTGCTCGTGGCGAACCAAGATGTGCCTGATCTTGGAATCGTAGAGCGGATCGTAGGCCGGCAGGATCGCGCCGCCCGGGATACCGAAAATGACCTCCACGCCGACCCGCTCCAAGGATTGGACGAGTGCTTGCGCCCCGGTCAACAGTTCGGCTGTTGCCATCTGCGGCTCCTTTCGCTTTGTGGTTCGAGCAATAAAAAACCCCCGCTGCCGCAGCAGACGAGGGAGCGCGTCGGACAAGTCCCGACGCGCTAGCTGATTACCAGAACCAACTGACTCATAGCAGAAAACTTACGGCCCCGCCCGGCCGGTGTCAATTCGCCGGGCGGCGCGGCCAGTGGGCCGACCGGCAGAAGTCTCAACAGCGGGCTTTGACAAGGACGGATTCTCGGCCCCTCGCGTGGACACCGCTTGCCGGCGTGGGAGAACATGAGATGCGGTGAGTGTGCGAAAGGGGACGCCGATGGTCTTGGCCAGGCGGGCGGCGGCCGCGGTGGCGGCGGGAATAGTGTTGGCGGCCGGCGGCGCCGTCGAGGCGCGGGCCGACGAGCCGGTCGCGCCGGTCAACTCGGCGATCACGGTGACGACGCTCGGCTGGGGCCACGGCGTCGGCATGTCGCAGTACGGCGCCTACGGCGCCGCCAAGTCGGGCCTCGACTACGCCGCCATCCTGGCGTTCTACTATCCGGGCACGACGCTCGACCAGGCCGGGCCCGCCACGCTGCGGGTTTGGATCAAAGACGACGCCGACGGCCAGTTGAACGTCGTCCCGGCGGCAGGCCTGCGCGTCAAAGACGGCGACGGGAAGGTCAAAGTCCTGCCCGTCAAGGCCTCCAAGTACACCCAATGGCGGGTGCAGCGCTCCGGCTCGAAGCGGCTGCTGTATTACCGCAACGCCAAGGGCCGGTGGGTGAAGTACAACCCCAAGCTCAACGCCAAGACGCTGTGGCGGGTCTACAACCCCAAGTCCAAGACCGTCCAGGTCGTCCTGCCGAGCGGCTCGACCAGGACCTATCGCGGCAAGCTGCAACTGAGCTTCTCCGGCTCGTCGGCCATCACCGTCAACCGGGTCGGCCTCGAAGACTACCTGCGCGGCGTGGTGGCCTCGGAGATGCCGCCCAACTGGAGCCCGGAGGCCCTCAGGGCGCAGGCGGTGGCGGCGCGCTCGTACGCGCTGCGCTACAAGGCCAACCTCAAGGGCGCCAGGCTCTACGACATCTGCGACACGACCGCCTGCCAGGCCTATCTGGGGGCCGGCAACGAGGACTACCGCTGTGACGCGGCCATCGCCGACACCGCCGGCCAGGTCGTCGGCTATCAGGGCGCGATCGCCTACACGATGTTCACCTCGGCCAACGGCGGCCAGACCGTGGCCGGCGACTACCCGTACCTGGTGGCCCAGCCCGACCCGTACGACGGCCTCGTCGTCAACCAATACCACCCGTTCACCATCACGGCCGCCCAGTTGGAGAAGAAGTACCCCTCGATCGGCCGGTTCGAGTCGATCTCGGTGGCCCGCGACGGCGTCGGCGAGTGGGGCGGGCGCGTCCAGCAGGTGTTCGTGGCCGGGTCGGCGGGCGTCAAGACGGTCAGCGCGGCCAGCTTTAAGAGCGCCTTCGGCCTGCGCGAGCGCTGGTTCAACGTCACCGGCGGCTTGGCCAAGGGGACGGGCAACTACGAGCGCTGGATGGACGAGCGCGACGTCAACGGCCCGATCGGGGTGCCGACCGGCTCGGAGCAGGTGATCGGCGAGGGGCTGTATGCGCCGTTCACGGGCGGCGGGCTGTACTGGAGCCAGGCGACGGGCAGCCGGTTCCTGCACGGCGCCGTCGAGGCGGCCTACCTGGCCAACGGCGGACCCCAGGGGGCGCTGGGCTGGCCGACGACCGACGTCGTCAAACCGGTCGCGCAAACCCTTTCGCCGGTGTCGGGCTATCAGGCGGAGTTCACCGGCGGCTGGATCGTCTGCGCCGCCGAGGACGCCGATCCGGCCACCTGCCAGGTCGGGCTGTCCTGACGGCTTGCCCCAGGCCTGCCCGCCTCGGCCCCCCCGGCGCGCCAACAGCCAGCCGACGACGGGCTGCGCGCCCTCGCCCTCGCAGCTGCCCGCGCCAAACGGATGGCGCCGCCTAAGAGGTGATTCTTGCGTAGACCTCGTCCAGGTCGATGCCCGGCTCGCGGTTGGCCAGATTGGCTACCCCCGGCAGGTCGGCGCGGCGGGGCACGACGTGGACGTGCAGGTGGAAGACCTCCTGCCCGGCGGCCGCGCCGGAGTTGACCAGCAAGTTGACCGCATCGGCGCCGAGCTTGTCCTTCAACAACTGGGCTACGTTGGCGACGGCCGGAGCGATCTCGGCTAGCAGGCGGGGCTCGGACGTGGCGTCGTCGGTGTGGCGGCGCGGCACCACCAGCGTGTGGCCCGGATGCCACGGGTTGATGTCGAGGAAGGCCACAGCCGCGTCGTCGCTGTAGACCTGTTTGGAGGCGATCTCGCCGGCCGCGATGGAGCAGAACAGACAACTCATGGCAGCCATGCTAGCCGCCGCCCGCCAGGCCGCCGGGCCTCATCCCAGGCGCGCCCGCCGTCGGGTCCGGGTCGCTGCCAGGGCGCTCCCCGCCCTCAGCGGACCTCGAACCCGGCCCGCCGCAGCGCCTGTTTGACCTGCTGGACGCTCAGAACGCCGAAGTGGAAGATCGACGCCGCCAGCATGGCGTCGGCCCCCGCCTGGGCGGCCCAGACGAAATCGTCGACCGACCCGGCGCCGCCCGACGTGATCAGGGGCACATCGACGACCTTTCTGACCGCCTCGGTCATCGCCAAGTCGAAGCCCGCGACGGTGCCGTCGGCGTCCATCGAGTTGAGCAGGATCTCCCCGACGCCGCGGTCGCAGGCCTGTTTGGCCCACTCGAGGGCGTCCAGGTCGGTCTCCCGCTGGCCGCCGTGCGTCGTCACGCCGAAACCGGAGGGGCGGCCGATCTCGCGGCGGGCGTCCAGTGACAGCACCAGCACCTGGCTGCCGAAGCGCTTGACGATCTCGTCGATCACCTGGGGGCGCTCAACGGCCGCGGTGTTGATCGAGCACTTGTCGGCGCCGCTGCGCAACAGCCGGTCGACGTCCTCGACGCCGCGCACGCCGCCGCCGACCGTCAGAGGGATGAAGACCGTCTCGGCGGTGCGGCGCACCACCTCGTAGGTGGTGGCGCGGCCCTCGGCGGAGGCCGACACGTCCAGGAAGACCAGCTCGTCGGCGCCGTCGGCGCCGTAAGACGCGGCCAGCTCGACCGGATCGCCGGCGTCGCGCAGATCGCGGAAGTTGACGCCTTTGACGACTCGGCCGCCGTGCACGTCCAGACAGGGAATGACCCGCAATGCAACACCCACGTGGGTAGCCTACTCAATCCTCGAGGTTGGCGACGTCGACCACGCCCCGGCGGATGGCCGAAACGGCGTCGCGGGCCGTCTCGCGGACAGACCCCGGCCCGACGGCTTTGGCCAGTTGGTCCAGGGCGTCGACGACTTGGCGGGCGTTGCGGACGAAATCGCCGGCGGTGAAATCGCCGATGTCCAGCGTGACGGCCAGCGACAGGCCGCTGGCCCAGGCGTGGATCGTCTCGGCGAAGCCGATGTCCGGCTCGGGCGAGGTCGGCAGGCGGTGGTCGCGCTCGGCCAGGCAGACGTCGCGCCACAGCTCGCGCAGACGGCTCTGGGCCCGCTCCGCGGCCCGCGAGGGCATCGTGTGGGTGCCGCTGCGGTCGCCCCTCGACTCGAACACCAGGCTGGAGACGACGGCCGCCAGTTGCGGCGCGGTCAGCTTGTCGAAGAGGCCGTCGCGGACCGCTTCGGCGGTGACCAAGTCGAGGTCGGAGTAGATGCGCGCCAGCATCGACCCGGCCTCGGTCGGGGCGGCGCCGCCCTCGGCCAGGTAGCCGAGCGACTCCAACACCGAGCAGACCTTGTCGAAGCGGGCGGCGATGGTGTCGCGGCGGCGCGACGGATCGGCTCCGGGGCGGCGGCGGGCGAAGGCGGCGTCGGCCTGGAACTGGGCGAAGCTCGACTCGAGCAGTTCGCGGGCCCGCTGGCGGCCGACGGTCTGGACCATGTTGACGGCCATGTTGTACGTCGGCTTGAAGCTGGAGTGCAGCGGGTAGGTGCGCCGCGACGCCAAGCCCGCCACGGCCCTGGGGTCGAGTCCGGGCTGCCACGACACGACGGCGTGGCCCTCGACGTCGATGCCGCGCCGCCCGGCCCGCCCGGTCAACTGGGTGTACTCCCCCGCCGTGATGTCGGCGTGTTGGACGCCGTTGTACTTGACGAGCTTCTCCAAGACGACCGACTTGGCGGGCATGTTGATGCCCAGGGCCAACGTCTCGGTGGCGAAGACGGCCTTCACCAGCCCGGCGGCGAAACCCTCCTCGACGGCCTCTTTGACCGCCGGCAACAGGCCGGCGTGGTGGGCGGCGACGCCGCAGCGGAAAGCGGCCCGGAACTCGTCGAAGCCCAGCGCCCGCAGATCGGCGGGGTCGATCCCCTCGGTGTGGCGCTCGGCGATCCGGTCGAGCTGGGCCGCCTCGCGCGCGTCGGTCAGGCGCAGGCCCGAGCGCATCAACTGGCCGACGGCCGCGTCGCAGCCCTGTCGGGAGAAGATGAAGTAGATGGCGGGCAGCAGTCCGGCCCGCTCCAAGGCGGTGATCGTGTCGTCGCGGCGCGGCGTCAGCCTTTCGCGGACCTGGTCGCGCGATCTGGCGGCTTGGCCGCCGTAGCGGCCGGAGCCGTAGTTGGTGCGGCGTCCCCGGCCCGAGCGGCCGCGCGGGTTGCGGGCGTCGTCGCGCAACCGGCGCGCCTCTTGTTTGGCCAGCCCCACCAGCTCCGGGTTGACGTCGACGCCGTAGTCGGTCGGGGCGAACAGGTCGTAGAGCGACTTGCGGGCCATGACGTGCTGGAACAGCGGCACCGGGCGCTCCTCCGACAGCACGACTTCGCAGCCGCCGCGCACCTCGGCCAGCCAGCGTCCGAACTCCTCGGCGTTCGAGACCGTCGCCGACAGGGCCGCCACCCGCACCGCCTCGGGCAGCGTGATGATGACCTCCTCCCAGACCGCCCCGCGCGAGCTGTCGGCCAGGTAGTGCACCTCGTCCAGCACGACGTGGCCCAGCCCGGCCAGGGCCGACGAGCCGGCGTAGATCATGTTGCGCAGCACCTCCGTCGTCATGACGACCACCGGAGCGTCCGCGTTGACAGAGGTGTCGCCCGTCAGCAGTCCGACGCTGTCGACGCCGTGGCGGGCCGCCAAATCGCGGAACTTCTGGTTGCTGAGGGCCTTGATCGGCGTCGTGTAGAAGCACTTGAGGCCCTGCCGCAGGGCCAAGAAGGCCGAGAACTCGCCGACGACCGTCTTGCCCGCACCGGTCGGGGCGGCCACCAGCACGCTCGAGCCGGCCTCCAGACACTCGCAGGCCCGCGCCTGGTAGGCGTCGAGCGCGAACTTGTAGCCCCGCCCGAAAGCCGCCAGCGCCTCACCCATTGTCGGGCACGTAGACGGTCAGGGCGCTCGGCACGGCCCGGCAGGTGATGGGCACCCGGCCGATGTCCTCGCCGTCGGCCATCGCCAGCAGGCCGTCGCCGTCCACCACCACCTCGCGGGCCCGCAACAGCTCGACGGCCGGGTCTTTGACGTAGCTGCCGTCGAACATCCTGGGCAGCAGCCGCAGCAAGGTGGCGCGGCTGACCGGGTTGATGATCGTCAGATCGAGCAGGCCGTCGCCCAGATCGGCCTGCGGCAGGCCCATCATGCCGCCGCCGAAATAGCCGGCGTTGCCGACGCAGATGAACATGGCCGTCTGCTCGTGGCGCCGCCCGTCGACCAGCAGCCGGTAGGGCAGAGGCTCGAAGGTCGACAGCTCGGCCAGCGCCGCGTAGGCGTAGCTGAGCGAGCCGATGGTGTGCCTCATGCGGTTGACGCGGGCGTTGACGCGGGCGTCGAAGCCGGACGACAGGATCGACCCGACGTAGCGCCGCCGCGCGCCGTGCGCCAGCTCGCCGGACACCTCCATCAAGTCGATGCGCCGGGTCTGCCCGGCCACGAACGTTTTGACCGCCGCCAGCGCCGCCGTCGGCACGCCGACGCCACGGCAGAAGTCGTTGCCGGAGCCGGCCGGCACGAGGCCGAGGGGCACGTCGGTGCCCGCAGCCGCGTTGACCCCGAGCGTCATCATGCCGTCGCCGCCCATCACCAGCAGCGAGTCGGCCCGCGCGCCGGGAGTCGCCGGACGGGCCCCCTCGACGGCGGCGATGCAGCGCAGCCTGGCCTCGGCGTAGGACGAGGTTTGGAAGACCCGCAGATTGGTGCCGGGCAGCTGCGTCAAGATCTGCGTGGCGACGCTCGGCAGGAGGCGCTGGGCGCGCCCCCGGCCAGCGGTCGGATTCACCACCAAGGTGACGGTCGCGCCGTCGTAGTCCAATGCCACT
Source organism: Propionibacteriaceae bacterium (assembly GCA_031272195.1). Taxonomy (GTDB): domain Bacteria; phylum Actinomycetota; class Actinomycetes; order Propionibacteriales; family Propionibacteriaceae; genus Propionicimonas. The sequence goes on along the minus strand of JAISUF010000198.1, from coordinate 6,669 downwards.
GCTACCCCTTGTTCAACCTGCGGTCATGAACTCTAGCGACAATCTCGGCCGCCTCGTACAACACGACCATCGGCAGCGACAGCGCCAGCATCGAGAAGGGGTCGGTGGAGGGCGTCGCGGCCGCCCCGAACACGAAGATGCCGAAAATGACGTAGGTGCGGACCTTGGCCAGCCGGTTGGCCGAGACGACGCCCAGGAAGTTCAGGCCGACCACCACGACAGGCATCAGGAAGCCCAAGCCGAAGACGACCATCAGTTGCAGCGTCAGCGACAGGAAGCCGTTGACCTCCAACAGGTTGGTGACGGGGACGCTGGACGGGGTGAAGGCCAGCAGCACGGCGATGCCCTGCGGCAGGATGTAGTAGCCCACCAGCACCCCGGCCAGGAACAGCGGAATGGCCGTGCCGAGGAAGACCAAGGCGTACTTGCGCTCCTTGCCGAGCAGGCCGGGGGCGATGAAGCGCCACAGTTGGAAGATCCACACCGGGCTGGACGCGGCCAGCCCCGTCACCGCGCAAACCTTCAGCGCCAGCGTGAACGGCGCCGTGACGCCCGAGATGACCGTTGACGCCTTGACTTGCGGATTGGACTCGGCGAGCATGTCGACAGCCCGCAGGTACGGCATCATCAACAGCTGGTAGAGCGGCTGGTACCAGATCGCCGCCAGGCAGGCGGCGACGACAACGGCCGCGACGACGATGATCAAGCGGTAGCGCAGCTCGCGCAGATGGTCCGCCAACGACATGGTGCCGTCTGCCGACGGCTTCGGGGCTTTGAGCCAGGCGGGAAGGTGTGGCTTCAGCGCTGGGGCCTAACTCTCGTCTTCCTTGGCCTCGACCTCGGGCTTCTCCGGTCCCGCGCTGACTTCCTCCTTGAATTCGCGGATCGCCTTGCCGGCGCTCTTGCCGACCCCGGCCAGCCTGGTGCCGCCGAACAGCAGCAGCGCCACAACGGCCAGGATGACCCACTCCCAGCCACCAAGATTGGGCATAACAAACTCCTCACTGGGCGGGCAGCGACACCTGGGCGAGCAGTTGGGACAGCTCGTCGGCCCGCTTGCCGAGCATCTCGATCTCCGAATACAGGTCGCTGGCCTTGTGCCACAGCCAGATCGCGTAGCAGACCAGCAGCACCAGCCCAGCCGCGGCGATGCCGCCGAAAACCAATGCCCAGACCATGGCCCCCACCTTACCCCAACCCTCCCGGCGACGCCTTGCCGCCGCTACGGCCGAGCACCGCACACTTGCCCACCCCGGTGCCGGCCCGCCAGCGGGGCGGGTCCCGCCGCTGGCGAGTTGGATCGCGCCGAGGGCAACTCAACCGGGCCAGGGGGACGCCATAGACCCGGCTATCGCCTGGCCTACACATCCGCCAACGCCTCGTAGGCGGCCAGGGCCTCGCGGGCGGCTTCGCGGGCCGACGCGGCTGCGTCCGGCGGATCGACCGACAGCACCTCCCCGCCCAGGCGCAGCAGCAGCGCCCGCCACCATGCCGGGTCGGCCACCCGCATCGTCACCAGCCAGCCGCGCCGCGTCCGCTTGGCGGCGACGATCGGGAAGTACTCGGTGATCCAGTGGGCGGAGTTCTTGACCTCCAGCTTGACGAGGGCCGCGTCGGCGCGCTGGTCCAGCCAGCCGGCGCCGAACGGCTCGGGCTGGCCGCGCCAGTCGTACATCTCCCCCGTCGCCTCGACCGCCGAGATGCGGTCGAGACGGTAGGTCCGCCAAGCCTCCGCCCCAATGCTCCAGGCCTGCAAATAGCCGTAGCCGTCGCGAGAGGCGATAACGTACGGCTCGACCGTCGGCCGGGTGGCGGCCTGCCCGGGCTGGGCGTCGTAAACCAGCGTGACGACGCGCCGCCCCTCGACGGCCTCCCGCAGGGCTGCCCGCACCTCGTCGCTGCCCGCCCGCGCCCGCACGGCGACGCCGCCGCTGGCCTGGACGGCGCCCAGTTTGGCGATGGCCGAGTCGACTGCGGCGCGGCTTTCGGCGTCGGCCAACTCGCGGATGTCTTGCAGGGCGGCCAGCAGGGCGTAAGCCTCGTCCGGCGTGAAGCGCATCGGGCGGCTGAGGAACTCGGCGTTGGACAGGCGTATCACACCCTCTGCCACCGAGTCGAAATCGACCTCGATGAGGTCGCCGGGATAACCGCCGGGCAGCCCGCAATACCAGATGACGTTGAGGTCGCGCAGCAACTGCTTGCGGCTGACGCCGAAGCGCTCGGCTGTCTCGTCGAGCCCGGCCTCGCCGACCGTCTGCAGGTAGGGCACCAGCGACAGCAGCCGCGTCACTTGGTCCGACGACGCCGTCACCGCTCCCCCTCCCCCGCCATGGCCGCCAGGTGGTCGACGACGGCTTGGCGCAACTGCGGCGGGTCGAGGACGAGCACGCCGGCCCCGTGGGAGGCCAGCTCGGCGACGACATCACCGGCGTAGGAGATCCGATAGGCGCTGTAGCCGGGAGGGGCGGGCGCGTCAACGGGGGTGCCAGAGCGGCGCAGCGGACCGGCCTCCTCGCCCCGAATGGCGACGACGGCGGCGCCCTCGGGGCCTTTGGGCTCGATTTGGGCCAGCAGGGCCTCGAAATCGACCTCCGGCGGCTCGAACGCGCCCTTGCCCGAGACGGCCTCGACATCTGACTCGACCCGCCCCAGCCGATAGATCCGGGGCTGGCCGACGCCGAGGTCGCGCCCGTAGACGTACCACGCCCCCTGGCGGTGCGTCATGGCCCACGGCTGGTAGGAGCGGCGCTTGCCGTGGTAGTCGAAAGACACCTCGACGCGGTCCAACATGGCCTGCCACATGGCGGCGAAGGCCGGCTCTTTGGCGCTCAAGTTGGGGGCCAGGCAGGCCATCCGGCCGGGGTCGGGGTCGGCGCCGGCGGCCCGCAGCTTGGCCAGGGCCGACTTGGCCTCGTCAGCCTGGGTGGCCGCGTCCCACACCGACGACGCCAGACCGAGCACGGCCAGCTCGGCCGGCTCGAAGCTGAGCGGCGGCAGCTCGAAGTCTTTGCGCAGGATGCGGTAGCCGACGTCGTCGGGGAACAGCGGGTCGTCCGAGCCGACGCTCAACGGCACCCCCAACTCGCGCAACTCGTCTTTGTCGCGCTCGAACAGCCGGTTGAAGGCGGCGTCGTCAAGCCCCCGGTAGCCCTCGATGGTCCGCCTGACGTCCTGCTTCGAGATGAAGTGGCGGGCCATCAGCAGGCAGATGGTCAGGTTCAGCAGCCTTTCGGACTTGCCGTCGGACAACTCAGTCGGCCTTGCCCAACAGGTCGACCACGTAGACGATCGTGTCGCCGGCCTCCAGCGGCGGATCGTTCGAGCCGTTCGGGAAGCCGTCCTCGGGCGGCAGCACCAGCAGCACGCGCGAGCCGATCTTCTTGCCCTTCAGGCCGGTCTGCCAGCCGGGGATGGCGGTGTTGAGCACGCCGGCGTCGACGGCGTCGTACTTGCTCTCGATCTGCTCGCCGGTCTTCCAGGAGTAGGTGACGTAGTGGGTGAGGATGTTGTCGTCGAGGGCGACTTCCGCGCCGGTCCCCTCGATCAGCACCTGGGCCTCCATCGCGCTGGGCGGATCGGTCTTCGGGATGGTCACCTCCGGGGCCTCTTCGCCCTTGTCGGTGACGGTCGGCAGGCCGGCTTTCGGCGTCACGGCCTTGCCCTGGGGCCCGGCCAGGGACGCGCCGACGATGTCGCAGACGAAGATCAGCGTGTCGCCGACGTTGATGCCGTCACTGGAATTGCCGCCGCTGGCGTCGTAGGCGTCCGAGCCCGGCATGGCGATGAGGACGCGGCTGCCGACCTTCTGCCCGGTCAGGCCGGTCTTGAAGCCGGTGATGACGCCGTCAAGGGAGAACGACACCGCCTGGCCCTCGTAGGTTTGGACCTCCGGGGTGGGGGTCGCCGACGGGCTGGCGGTGTCGGCGGTCGGCGTCGTCGTGACGGTGTACTCGTAGGACGAGTCGAACTCGGCGCCGGTGCGCCCGTCGACGCCCTTGTACCAGACGCTGACGTAGCCGTCGGCCTGAACCTCCGGCCCGTCGCCCTCGCTGAGCACCTTGACGCGGGTCTTGTCGATGGCGAAGGGGGCGGTGAACTTGATCTTCGGGTCCTTCAGCGCCTTGCCGGTGACGGTGATGGCGTCGAGGGACGACGAGACGGGGATCGTCGCCGACGGCGTCGGCGTGGCCGTCGCCGAGCCGCTGGCGGTCGGCGTGGCGGGCGTGCCGCTGCCGGTGCAGGCGGTCAGCGCTGTGAGCGCGGATAGGAGGACGAAGACGTGCAGCTTGTTCACGGTGGGCAAGTCTAGCGCACGCCACTTCGACCCCACTGGCGCCGCGCACGGCCCGTCCCGGATCGCCCGGACGGCGACCGGCGGCCTGATCGGGCCGCGAGTGGCCGCGATCGATCTGCGGCGGCGACCAAGCGGCTCAGCCCGCCGTGCGCACGCCCTGGGCCAGGTCGCGCCGCACCGCCGCCAGGTCGGCCAGGCCGCGGGCGAAGTCGCCGCCGTCGACGGCCAACAGCGGTTTGAGGAAAGCCGAGCCGACGATGGCGGCGTCGGCGAAGGCGGCCACCTCGGCCGCCTGCCGGCCGTTGGAGATTCCCAGGCCCACGCCCACCAGCGCGTTCGGGCAGAGCCGGCGGATGCGGGCGACCAGCGCCGGGGCGGCCGGGGCCGATTCGGCCCGCGTCCCCGTCACGCCCATCACGGCTGTGGCGTAAACCCAGCCCCGACAGGCCGCGACGGTCGAGACGATGCGCTCGTCGGACGACGAGGGGGCCACCAGGAAGATCCTGTCCAGGCCGTGCTCGTCGGAGGCCTCCAGCCAATCGCCCGCCTCGTCGGGGATGAGGTCGGGTGTGATCAGCCCGGCTCCCCCGGCTGCCGCCAGGTCGCGGGCGAAGGCTTTGACGCCGTAGCGGTCGACGAGGTTCCAATAGGTCATGACGACGGCCGGCTTGCCCGCCGCCCGGACCGCCTCGACGGCGGTGAAGACGTCCTTGGTGCGGACGCCGCGCTCCAGGGCCAAAGTCCCGGCCGCCTGGATGACGGGGCCGTCCATCATCGGGTCGGAGTAGGGCAGGCCGACCTCCACCAGGTCGACGCCGGGGTCGTCAGGCCCGCCGCACAGCGCCGCCAGCGCCTCCAGCGACCTGGGCACGTCAGGGTAGCCGACCGGCAGATAGCCGACCAGCGCCGTGCGCCCCTGCGCGGCGGCGACTTGGAAAGCCTGGCTGGAAAACCCCGTTTGGAAGCCGCTCACGCCGCGCCCCCGACCTCGACCTTGCCGACACAGCGGTCCGGTTGGCCCGTCAAGCCGAAATACCGCACAGCCGTGTCGACGTCCTTGTCGCCGCGCCCCGACACCGTCACGACGATCAGCGGATGCCAGGCGGGCCGCTCGCGCTGCCAGCGGCGTCCCAGCCGGATGGCTCCCGCCAGAGCGTGGGCCGATTCGATGGCGGGCATGATGCCCTCGGTGCGGGTCAGCAGCTTGAAGGCCTCCATCGCCTCGGCGTCGTCGACCGGCTCGTACTTGGCCCGCCCGGTGGCGGCCAGCCAGGCGTGCTCCGGGCCGACGCCGGGATAGTCCAAACCGGCCGAGATCGAGTGCGACTCCAGGGTTTGGCCGTCCTCGTCTTGCAGCACGTAGGTCCGCATGCCGTGCAGCACGCCGACCGAGCCGCCCGTGATCGACGAGGCGTGGCGTCCGGTCTCGACGCCGTCGCCCGCAGCCTCCATGCCGTACAGCTCCACGCCGGGCGCGTCGATGAAGTCGGCGAAGCTGCCCATGGCGTTCGACCCGCCGCCGACGCAGGCGACGACGGCGTCGGGCAGCCGCCCGTAGCACTGGCGGCACTGTTCGGCGATCTCCGACGAGATGACCCGCTGGAAGTGTTTGACGATCTTGGGGAACGGGTGCGGCCCGGCCACCGTGCCGATCAGGTAGTGGGTGTCGTCGACGGTGGCGACCCATTCGCGCATCGCCTCGTTCATGGCGTCTTTGAGCGTCTGGCTGCCCGACTCGACGGCCACCACCTCGGCGCCGAGCAGTTGCATGCGGGCGACGTTCAAAGCTTGCCGCCGCGTGTCGACGAGCCCCATGTAGACGCGGCACTCCATGCCCAGCAGGGCGGCGGCCGTCGCGGTGGCGACGCCGTGCTGGCCCGCGCCGGTCTCGGCGATCAGCCGGGTCTTGCCCATCCGCCTGGCCAGGAGGGCCTGGCCGAGCACGTTGTTGATCTTGTGCGATCCGGTGTGGTTGAGGTCTTCGCGCTTCAGCAGCACGGTGGCGTTGCCGCACAGCCGCGAGAACTTCTCGGCCGGCGTCAGCGGGGTGGGACGCCCGGCGTAGTTTACCCGCAGGCCGTCCAGCTCGCGCCAGAAGGCGTCGTCGGCCCGGGCGGCCTCGAACTCGCGGTCGAGCTGGTCGAGGGCGGCCACCAAGGCCTCGGGGACGTAGCGCCCGCCGAACTTGTTGTAGTGGCCCGTGGCGTCGGGCAGCCCGGTGTCGCCAGGCGCCGGGGCGCCGGCTGGTGGTGTGTCGGTTCGTGTCATCGCGTCGAGCCTATCGCAGGGCCGTCAGGGCGCGGACGGCCGCCACCGGACGCCCGTGCCGCACCAGCGCCTCGCCGACCAGCACGGCGTCGGCTCCCGCGTCGCGC
>JAISUF010000109.1 GCA_031272195.1 Propionibacteriaceae bacterium | reverse complement strand
GGCAAACATGGACATCAAGCTCGCGCTCGGCGCCGCCACCGCGTCATACCAGATCGAGGGGGCCGTCGCCGAAGACGGCCGCGGGCCGAGCATCTGGGACACCTTCTCCCACACGCCGGGCAAGACCCTCGCCGGCGACACCGGCGACATCGCCTGCGACCACTACCACCGCGCCAAGTCCGACGTCGCCCTGATGGCCGAGCTGGGCCTGGACGCCTACCGCTTCTCGATCGCCTGGCCGCGCGTCGTGCCGACCGGCGCCGGGGCGGTCAACCAGGCCGGCCTCGACTTCTACTCCTCGCTGGTCGACGACCTGCTGGCTGCCCAGATCACGCCGATGGCCACGCTCTACCACTGGGATCTGCCCCAGCCGTTGGAGGACGACGGCGGCTGGCCGGTTCGCGCCACCGCCGAGCGCTACGCCGAATACGCGGCCACTGTCGTGCGGGCGCTGGGCGACCGCGTCAAGCATTGGACGACGCTCAACGAGCCGTGGTGCAGCGCCTTCCTGGGCTACGCCGCCGGCGTCCACGCCCCCGGCCGCACCGAGCCGGCCGCCGCCCTGGCCGCCGCCCACCACCTCAACCTGGCCCACGGCCTCGGCGTCCAGGCCATCCGCGCCAACGCGCCCGACGCGCAAGTCAACGTCGTGCTCAACCTGCACGCCGTCTCGGCCGCCTCCGACGACCCCGCCGACGACGCCGCCGCCCAGCGCGCCTGGGCGGTCGGCAACGAGATCTGGCTCCAGCCGATGCTGGAGGGGCGCTATCCGCAGCTCCTGTTCGACATGACGCAACCGCTGACCGACTGGTCGTTCGTCCGCGACGGCGACCTCGCCACCGTCCACCAGCCGCTGGACGCCCTCGGGCTCAACTACTACTCGTCGTCGAAGGTCCAGGCCCCGGCCGATCCGGCCGCCGACCCCGGCCCGACGCCGTGGGTGGGCGCCGGGGCCGACTTCCTGCCCCCGCAAGGCCCGCTGACGGCGATGGGTTGGAACATGGACCCGGAGGCCCTGACGGGGATGCTCGTCGACCTGCACCGGCGCTACCCCGGCCTGCCGCTGCTGGTGACGGAGAACGGCGCCGCCTTCGACGACGAGGTCTCCGCCGACGCCAAAGTCCACGACCCGCAGCGCGTCGCCTACCTCGACGCCCACCTGCGGGCCGTCCAGGCGGCCGTCGACCAGGGCGCGCCCGTCGAGGCGTACTACGTCTGGTCGCTGATGGACAACTTCGAATGGGCCGAGGGCTACTCCAAGCGCTTCGGCCTGGTCTACGTCGACTACGCCACCGGCAACCGCCGCCTCAAGGACTCCGCCAACTGGTACCGCCACCTGCTGGCCACCCGCTACCTGTGAGGGTCGGGCCGGGAGGAGGCCCGTGGGGGCGCGCCCACCAACTCAGGCGGAGCCGCGGACGACCAACTCGCTTTGGATGATGACGGGCCACTCGGGGCCGTCGCCTGACAGGAGGCTGAGCAGCATCTTGGCGGCCGCCTCGGCCATGACGGCCGGCGGGTTGGTCATCGACGTCAGGGCGGGCAGCGTCTGGACGGCGACCGGCGAGTTGTCGAAGCCGACCACCATGACGTCGGCGGGGATGCGGCGGCCGCGTTTGCCGAGCGTGCGGACCGCTCCCGCAGCCATCAAATCGCTGGCCACGAAAATGGCGTCCAGGTCGGGCTCGGCGTCGAGCAGCCGCTCGGCGGCCGCCTGCCCGCCGCGGATCGTGAATCCGCCCGGCTCGATGCCGACGGGGGCCAGGCCGGCGTCGTCCATGGCGGCCTCGAAGCCCGCCTGACGGCCCGCGCCGGCGTTCATGTCCAGCGGCCCGGCGATGTGGGCGATGCGGCGGGCTCCCTTGCCGATCAGATATTCGGTGGCGGTTCGGGCGGCCGAGACCTGGTCGAGTTCGACGAACGGCGCGTCGACGATGCCCGGCGAGCCGACGAAGGTCAGCGGGCGCGACGCCTTGGCCAGGGCGCTGGCCAACTCCTGCCCGTGGTGGGAGACGACGATCGCCCCGTCGACCAGTCCCGACTCGAGGTAGCGGACGATCCGGCCGGAGTCCTGCGGCTCGGCCATGACCAGCGTCACCTGGTAGTCGGAGTCCTTGAAAGCCGTCAGGGCGCCGTGGTAGGCCTGCGGGAAGAACGGGTCGGAGAAGACCAGCTCGTCGGCCTCCGGGACGATCACCGCGATGGCGCCGATGTGCCGGGTGACCAGCGAGCGGGCGGCCGGATTGGGCTGGTAGCCGTGCTCTTGGACGACCCTCATGACGGCCGCCATCGCCCTGGGCGAGACGTTGCGCCCGCCGTTCAGCGCCCGCGAGGCGGTGGCCCGGGAAACTCCGGCAGCGCGCGCCACGTCGTCCAACGTCCTAATCGCCTCGGCCATCCCGGTCCCCTTCGCGCGGCCGTCTGCCGCCGCAACAATCTTCCACCATGGTTGCACATCGTTCCACATCTTGACCGCCCAACCCTTGCCAGGAACTCAACGGTTTGCTAGATTTCCGAATTGGAAGCGTTTCCAGTCGCTTTCTGAGACGCCGCGCCTGGCACACCGCACCACACGAGGCGCGCCCATAGAGAGGTCCAACGATGGAGCCATTCGGACGGTTCGACGACGCGGCCGGCGAATACGTCGTGACGACGCCCTTCACACCCCGGCCTTGGATCAACTACCTCGGCTCGCAACAATTCTTCGGGCTGTTCTCCCACCGGGCCGGCGGCTACTGCTTCCAAACCGACGCCCGGCTGCGCCGCCTGACCCGCTTCCGCTACAACGGCGTCCCCGCCGACGAGAACGGCCGCTACTTCTTCGTCAACGACGGCGGCGACGTCTGGTGCCCGTCGTACGCCCCCGTCGGCGCCGAACTGGACGACTACGAGTGCCGTCACGGCATGGGCTACTCCGCCATCCGGGCTAGCCGCGGCGGCGTCGAGGCCACCCAAGAGGTCTTCGTACCGCTGGACTGCGACGCCGAGGTCACCAGGCTGCGGCTGCGCAACAACTCCGGCCAGCCCAAACGCCTGAAGATTTTCAGCTATGTCGAGTTCTGCCTGTGGGACGCCTGGGACGACCAAACCAACTACCAGCGCAACCTCAACACCGCCGAGGTCGAAGTCGACGGCTCGGCCATCTACCACCTGACCGAATACCGCGAGCGCCGCGACCACTTCGCCTTCTTCTGGACCAACTACCCCGTCAGCGGCTTCGACACCGACCGCGACACCTTCGTCGGCCGCTGGAAGCCCTTGTCGCAGGCGGAGGTGCCACACGTCGGCCAGCCGCGCGGCTCGCTCGCCTCGGGCTGGTATCCGATCGGCTCGCACTGCCTGGAGGTGGCGTTGGAGCCCGGCCAGGAGCGGACGGCCAACTTCGTCCTCGGCTATGTCGAGAACGACCCGGCGGCCAAGTGGGAGGGGCGCGGGCTGGTCAACAAAGAGCGCGCTCTGGCCATGCAGGCCCGCTTCCAGACCGACGACCAGGTCGACCAGGCGCTGGCCGACCTGCGGGCCTACTGGGAGGGCCTGCTGGACGGCTTCCAGCTGCGCTGCGGCGACGCCAACCTCAGCCGCAGCGTCAACCGCTGGAACCCGTACCAATGCATGGTGACGTTCAACTTGTCGCGTTCGGCGTCATACTTCGAAACCGGGATCGGGCGGGGCATGGGCTTCCGCGACTCCAACCAAGACCTGCTCGGCATCGTCCACATGGTGCCCGAGCGCGCCCGCGGGCGCATCCTCGACCTGGCCGCCACGCAATTCCCGGACGGCTCGGCCTACCACCAGTACCAGCCGCTGACCAAGCGCGGCAACCACGACCTCGGCTCCGGCTTCAACGACGACCCGCTATGGCTGGTCGCCGGCGTGGCGGCCTACCTGAAGGAGACCGGCGACTGGGGCGTCCTGGACGAGTCGGTGCCCTTCGACAACGACGAATCGCTGGCCCGGCCGCTGCTCGACCACCTCGTCGCCTCGTTCCGGCACGTCGTCGACAACCTCGGGCCGCACGGCCTGCCGCTGATCGGACGGGCCGACTGGAACGACTGCCTCAACCTCAACTGCTTCTCGACCACGCCGGGCGAGTCGTTCCAAACCACCACCAACACCGCCGGACGGGTGGCCGAGTCGGTCTTCATCGCCGGGCTGTTCTGCGCGACCTGCCCCGAGCTGGCCGAAATCCTGCGCCGCCGCAGCCGCCCCGAGCTGGCCGACGAGGTGGAGGCCGCCGACGGCGCCATGCGCGCCGCCATCGACCAGCACGGCTGGGACGGCAAATGGTTCCGCCGCGCCTACGACGCCCACGGCCGGCCCGTCGGCTCGGACGAGAACGCCGAGGGCAAGATCTACATCGAGCCGCAAGGCATGTGCGTCATGGGCGGCGTCGGGGTGGACGACGGACGCGCCCGCCGGGCGCTCGACTCGGTGGCCGACCGGCTGGCCAGCGAGCACGGCATCGCCATTCTCGCCCCGGCCTACAGCGGCTACGACCCGGCGCTGGGGGAGATCTCGTCCTACCCGCCTGGCTACAAGGAGAACGGCGGCATCTTCTGCCACAACAACCCGTGGGTGATCATCGCCGAGACGATCGCCGGCAGCCCCGAGCGGGCCTACGACTACTACCGGCGCATCACCGGCGCCTACCGCGACCCGGCCGTCCACGAAATGGAGCCGTACGCCTACGCCCAGATGATCGCCGGGCCGCAGGCGCCGCGCTTCGGCCAGGCCAAGAACTCCTGGCTGACCGGCACCGCCGCCTGGACCTACCACGCCGCCACCTGCTGGATGCTGGGGGTGCGGCCCGGTTTCGACGGTTTGATAGTCGACCCGAAGATGCCAGCCGATTTCGGCCCCTACGAGGTGACGCGTCGCTACCGGGGGGCGACGTACCACATCAGCGTCCAGCCCGGCCCGGGGTCGCTCAGCGTCGACGGCGTCGCCGTGGCGGGCAACGTCGTGCCGCCGGCCGCGGCCGGGGCTGTGGTGGAGGTGCGCTGGGGGCTTTGACGACGACGCCCGCCGGTCGGCAACCCGGACGGAAGTTCACCAGGGGACGGCCAGCGGTCGACGTCGGCCCGGACGTCACGACGACAGCGCCGCCACCGACAGGCGGCGGGTGCAGCCATCTGGGCTCTCGGCGCCGGCCTCGTCGTCGCGCAACAGCGGCAGCCTGATCTCGACGACGGTGCCCAGCGGGCCCGAGCCGAGGCGCAGCGTGCCGCCGACCGTTTCCAGGCGCTCGCGCAAGCCGTTCAAGCCGAAACGCCCCTCGGCCCGCCGCTGCCCGGCCAGCGACCTGGGGCCGTCGTCGCCGACCCGCACCACCGCCGCCGTCTCGGCGGCGCCGATCTCCACCCAGGCGTTGTCCGCCCCAGACTGCTTGTGGACGTTCTCCAACAGCTCCCGCACCGCCCGAACCACCATCAGCCGGGTGCGCCAGTCGTCGAAGGACGGCAGGTCGTCGGACAGGCCGACGTTGAGGCCCGGATAGTCGCCGATGACGCCGATCAGCCGCTCCGACAACGGCTGGCGCTCGGCGTCGCAGAAGCGCCGCAGCTCGTCCAAGAACTGCGTCGACTCGGCACAGGCGATGCGGATCGAGCTGGCCAGATCGGCGGCGTCGGCGGCGTGGGCGGAACCGTCCACCCGCAGCGACCGGGCCAGCCCCTCGGCCAAGAAACCACAGCCCGACAAGGACTTCGAGACCAGGTCCTGCAACTCCTGGGCGATCTGCGTCCGCTCGACCATGCGGGCCCATTCCCGCTCGTAGTCGACCATGACGGCCAACTCGGCCTCGTAGGAGTCGACGATGGACTGGACGGCCCGCCCCAACAACAGCGAACAGCCCAAGAACAGCACGACGGTCGCGTCCAGCGCCCAGCCGGCATGGCCCTCCGCCTCGAACAATTTCGAGCCGAGCACGGCGCAGACCACCGCCAGCCCAACGGCCGGCGGCACCCAGGCGCCCCGCGTCACCGCGAAACCCCACATGACGAACGTCACCGCCGCGTAGAGGAAGCCAATGCCGCGGCCGTCGAACTGGACCAAGAGGGCCACCGCGACGCCCACGTCCACGCTCGCCAGGACCAGCCGGGCCGCCGCCTGCCCGCCGACGCCTAACCGCCACCAGGCGGCCACCAGCAGACTCAAGCCGACGCCGACGGCCACCGTCACCATCGGGGCCTCGGCCAGCGTCCCCGACACCAGCAGCAGCCCCACGCCGACGATGCGCAGCAGCGCCAGCACCGTCACCATCCGACGCATGATGCGCCTGCTGGCCCGCACGCGGTCGCGCCCGGAGGCGCCGTTGTCTCCCAGGGCGTCGCGCACCCGCCGCCCGGCCTCGTCAAACGTCATGGCAATATCAACGCCGCCGCCTGGCGCGTTTATTCCAAACCGCCTTGTGACAACGGTCGATGACGACGCGCCGACGCCGCATCGGCGAGGCCTTCAGGAGGCGTCCGAGACGGCCTTGATGACTGGGCGCAAGATCCTCCACCACTGCTCTTTGGGGCGGCGGAACTCCAGGTCCATCTCGCGGGTCAGCTCGTCCATCGGCGTGCGCTTGACCTTCGAGCCGACCAGCCCCATGTAGCAGGCCTCGTGGCCCTCGGCCAGTTGGCGGGCGATCTCGTCGATAGCGTGCGACACCAGCCGGGTGGCCTGCAGGCGGTCGAACGGCGTCGGGTTGCCGCCCTGCTGGACGTGCCCCAACACCACCTGGCGGACGTCGTACAGGTCGCCGCCCTCCTCCTCGAACAGCCGGGCGATGAAATCGGTCGTGTAAAGCGCGTTGGCCATCTCGTTGCGAACCGCCAGAAACAGTTTGCGGCCCTCGTTGAACGACTTGTTGAGCCAGCGGACGTCCTTCTCCAATTCGGCCAGCGTGATGCCGTCCTCGTGCAGATAGATCCGCTCGGCGCCGCCCGACAGGCCGCCCATCAACGCCAGATAGCCGCAGTAGCGGCCCATCGTCTCGACCACGAAGGCCCGTTTGGCGGCCGCGCCGGACAGTTTGATCCGGTCGATCGACTCGGTGATGACGTTCAGCGCCGTGTCGGCGCCGATGGCCAGCTCGGAGCCCGGCAGGTTGTTGTCGATACTGGCCGGCAGGCAAACGATCGGAATCTGGAAGGCCGGATAGCGGTCCTGCTCGCGGTGCATCAGGTGGGCGGCCTGATAGGCGTTCCAGCCGCCGATGACGAGCAGCGCGTCGACCTTGTTGTCCTCCAGGGCGCGGCTCATCGGATAGAGGTCCTCGACGCTCGGCACCGCCCGGCGCAGGCCCAACTCGGCCCCGCCGGTCATCCAACCCTCGACGTCGGCCCACTCCAGCTCGGCAATCCGGCCCTTGGCCAGGCCGTGGAAGCCGTCGTGGACGCCCAGCATCGTGAAGTTGCGGGCGATGCCCATGCGGACCGCCGCCCGCGCCGCCACGTTCATGCCGGCCGCCAGGCCGCCGCCGTGGATGACGCCGATGCGCTTGGCCGTCTCGGGCGTGTCGACCTGCTGCGGCTCGACCATCTCGGCCAGGATGCGCGACATCTCGATGAACGACCCGCCGCGCAACTCCATCGCCTTGTCGTAGTCGCCGGCCGCGATCAGCTCGGGCACCTGCCGGGTGCGGGCGACCGCCTCCAGCAGCGGCACGCGGGAGACGCGGTTGCCGCGCAGGCCGATAACCGGCCCTTGATGGCCGGGCTCGGCCGAGAGCACCTCGATGGCCGCCTCGTATCCCAGCCAGGTCGAGGCCCAGCGGTCGAAAGCGCTCGGCGTACCGCCGCGCTGGACGTGCCCGAGAATGGTGACGCGGGTGTCCTCGCGCAGCCGCTCCTCGATGACCTGGCGCACGTAGTCGGACTTGATCGGGTTGCCGCTGCGGTCGATGGCCCCCTCGGCAACCACCACCATCGAGTCCCGCCGACCGCCCTCGCGGCCGCGCTTGAGGGCCGCGCACATCCGGTCCTCCCAGCCGTCGGCGGGCGGCGACTCGGGGATCAGCACGTAGTCGGCGCCGCCGGCGATGGCGCCCATCAAAGCCAGGTAGCCGCAGTGGCGCCCCATCACCTCGATGACGAACGAGCGCTGGTGCGAGGCGGCCGTCGAGGACAGGTCGTCGATGGCGTCGACGATGCGGTGCAGCGCCGAGTCGGCGCCGATCGTCATGTCCGTACCGACCAGATCGTTGTCGATCGAGCCGACCAGGCCGGCGAAATACAACTGCGGATGGGCTTTGGCGACCTTGGCCTTGACGCGCCCCTCGGCCACCAGTTCCTCGAGCAGTTGCGGCCACTCCTGGCTGAACTCGTTCAGCCCCGACAGCGAGCCGTCGCCGCCGATGACGACCAGCCGGTCGATGCCGTGCTCCAACAGGTGGACGGCCGCCGTCTTGCGCCCCTCGCGCTCGCGGAAGTCTTTGGAGCGGAACGTGCCGATGATCGTGCCGCCCTGGTGGAGGATCGCGCCGACGTCCTCCCAGCCGAACTGGCGGATGCCCTGGCCGCCGTCGACCATGCCCTGATAGCCCTCGAAGACGGCGTACACCTCGGCCCCGAGGCTGATCGCGGTTCGCACGACGGCCCGCACGGCCGCGTTCATGCCCTGGGCGTCGCCGCCGCTGGTGAGGATCCCGATGCGCTTGCCTTTGCCGATCTCTGCAAGCGGCTCCTGCTCGTTAGTCACCCCACCATTGTGCCGTTTCGCCACTGGCCGGGTTGGATTTTCGGCCACTTTGACGCCGGGCGGAAGGCCCGTCGCGCGCTCAGCGGCGGCTGCGCACCCGCCGGCGCAGCAGCGCCCCGACGATGAAGAACAGCATCATGGCGCCGATCAGCCCGCCGACGCCCCAGGTGGCGATCTCCACCCAGCGGTCCTCGTCGGCCGGTTTGGGGGTGGCGGTGCGGGTCGGCGTGGGGCTGGCGGTTTGGTCGGTGGCGGGGCTGTCGGCTAGGGCGTCGGCGCCCTGGTCGGCCTCGGCCGGGCTGGCCGAGGCGGTCTTCGCGGGCAGC
>JAISUF010000128.1 GCA_031272195.1 Propionibacteriaceae bacterium | reverse complement strand
GCCAGCATCGCCGCCGTCGGCAAGCCGATGTAGCCCAGACCGACGATCTCGACCGTGCCGACCGCCTGGGGAAGGGTCTCACCCGTCACTTCCAAGGCCGTTTCCGGCGCGATGGCGGTCAAGTCGGCCATGTGGCAATCCCCCCTGGTTGAGCGGCTGTTGCGGAGACGCACCGGCGGGGAACTGGCGGCGCCCTGGCCACCCGGCCCCGGGCCGTGCGACCCCGGAGATGCTACCGCCAACAGCGTGCGATTGTGAACCAGTCGGCAGACGTGGTTCACATCTGAGCGGGCGGGCTCGGCCATGTCCGCCCAGCTGGCGGCGGCGTGAGGGTCAACCCATCAGGGTGGCGAGGAAGCCGTCCAGGTCTTCGGGCTTGATCAACACCTCGCGCGGCTTGGAGCCTTCGGACGGGCCGACCACTCCCCTGGTTTCGAGGATGTCCATCAGGCGGCCGGCTTTGGCGAAGCCGACGCGGAGCTTGCGCTGGAGCATGGAGGTCGAACCCAACTGGAGGTTGACGACGAGGCGGGCGGCCTCGATGACGAGGTCGAGGTCGTCGCCGATGTCCTCGGCCACCTTGGTCGTGTTGTGGTCGCCGGCCGTGACGTCGTCGCGGTAGGCGGCGGCCATCTGGCTCGACACCTTCGCCACCACGGCGCGGATCTCCTGTTCCGTCACCCACGCCCCTTGGACGCGGGTCGGCTTCGACGCGCCCATCGGGAGGAACAGGCCGTCGCCCTGGCCGACGAGCTTCTCCGCGCCCGGCTGGTCCAGGATGACGCGCGAGTCGGTCATGGAACTGGTCGCGAAGCTCAGCCGCGACGGGATGTTGGCCTTGATCAGCCCCGTCACGACGTCCGTCGACGGCCGCTGGGTCGCCAGCACCAGGTGGATGCCGGCGGCGCGCGCCAACTGCGTGATGCGGACGATCGAATCCTCCACGTCGCGCGGCGCGACCATCATGAGGTCCGACAGCTCGTCGACGACGACGACGAGGTAGGGGTACGGCGTCAGCACCCGCTCCGAACCCGGCAGCGGCTTCAGCGCGCCCGTCCGGACGGCCTTGTTGAAATCGTCGACGTGGCGGAAGCCGAAGCTGGCCAGGTCGTCGTAGCGCATGTCCATCTCCCGCACCACCCAGCCGAGCGCGTCGGCCGCCTTCTTCGGGGAGGTGATGATGGGGGTGATGAGGTGGGGAATGCCCTCGTAGTGGTTGAGTTCGACGCGCTTCGGGTCGACCAGCATCAGGCGGACCTCGTCGGGCGTGGTGCGGACCAGCAGCGACGTGATCATCGAGTTGATGAAACTCGACTTGCCGGAGCCGGTCGCGCCGGCCACCAGCAGGTGGGGCATCTTCGCCAGGTTCGCCATCAGGAAGCCGCCTTCGACGTCCTTGCCGAGGCCGACGGTCAGCGGGTGGTGGTCGTTGCGGGCGGCCGCCGAGCGGAGGACGTCGCCGAGCGAGACGATCTCCTTGTCGCGGTTCGGGATTTCGATGCCGATGGCCGACTTGCCGGGGATGGGCGACAGAATCCGCACGTCCGGCGACGCCACCGCGTAGGCGATGTTCCGCGACAACGCGGTCACCTTTTCAACCTTGACCGCCGGGCCCAGTTCGACCTCGTAGCGCGTCACGGTCGGCCCGCGCGTGTAGCCGGTCACCGCCGCGTCGATCTCGAACTGGCGCAACACCTCGGAGAGCGACGTGACGACGGCGTCGGAGCCCTGGGTCCGGGACTTCGGGACCGAGCCGGGCTTCAGGATGTTGACGTCCGGCAACTGGTAGGCGATGTCGCCGGTCAGCGCGGGCTGGACCGCCGGGCCGGGAGCGGAGGTGTGGTTGGGCGCGGGCGGGGTGGCGACGGAGCGGGGCTTCTTGGCCGCGGCGGGTTTCGGCTCGGCCGGCGGGACGGGCTCGAACTCGCCGGCGAAGTCGCCGTACTCGTCGGGCGTGACGTCGTCGGGCTCTTCGACCAGCGGCGTGTCGTAGGCGGCGTCGACGCCGTAGTCGGTCTCCAGCGCCTTGGCCTCACGCCGCGCCTCGCGCCGCGCGGCCAACTGCTCGACCAGCGCCGCGGCCTTGGCGATCACGCTGCGCAGCGGCTGGCCGGTCAGGACAAGCACGCCGTACAGGGTCAGCATGACGAGCAGCGGGACGGCCACCCAGACGGTCAGCAGCGACGCCACGCACGTCGACGACAGGAAGCCGACCAGCCCGCCGGCGTGGCGGACGAGGTCGAGTTCGGCCATGGGCGGCAGGCCGCGGACGGCGTGGACGATGCCGAGCGCGCCGAAAGTGACGGCGGTCCAGCCGAGCACGGGCCGGCCCCAGGGGCCGCCTTCGGGATGGCGGAAGACGCGCCAGGCGCCGAACAGCAGCAGCGGCGGGAGGGCGTAGGCGCCGAGGCCGACGACGGAGGTCAGGCAGATGTTGACGCCGGCCGAGACGGGGCCGGTCAGCGGGGCGTAGAGGAGAGTGCCCAAAGTGATGGCGAGGGCGAGGACGAACAGGCCGAAGCCGTCGCGGCGGACCTCCGGGTGGATGTCGCGCGCGCCGTCGCCGAGGCTCCGCACGACGTGGCCGAGCCCGCGGGCGATGGCCCGCCAGACGGCCGCCAGGCCGTGGCCGAGGGTCGCGAAAAAGCCGCGCCGGGCCGGCTGGCGGCGGCGGGTCGTCGTGGTGCGTGTTCCCGATGATCGCGTGCTCGCCTTGGGCCGGCTGGCTTGGGAGCGGGACCGCGATGGGGAAGCGGTTCGGGTCGCCATGCTGCCGACCATACTTGGCAGGCGCGCCGGGCCCCGGTTCCCACGCCGGGCGCAGTGGCGGGTGATTGCCTACCTCCGCGGGCTTTCCAGTAGTACCCGTGGTGGTACCATGGTGCCATGACGGTCATCCCCTTCAAGAGCCACGTTTGGCCGGCCAAGCGGCCGGTTGTCAAGCGCTCGGTGTCGCTGGACCCCGACGTGGCCACCCGCGTCCAGTCGGCCGCCGAGGAAGACGCCGTGTCCTTCTCCACTTGGCTGAACGACGCCGCGGACTACGCCTTGCGTCTGCGCGAAGGGCTCAAGGGAGTGGCCGAGTGGGAAGCCGAGGCCCCCGGTGGGCCGCTGACCGCCTCTGAGATCGCCGAGGGCGAACGAGCGGTCGCTGCCCTACTCGGCCGGAGCGCGCGGTCGTGAGCCGCCCCGCCCGCCCGGGCGTGACGTACGACACCGGCGCCCTGATCGCCGCCGAACGAGGCGACCGGACGTTGTGGTCGCGCCATCGCGCCTGGCTCAACGCCGGCGTCTCCCCCACCGTCCCCGCCGGCGTCCTGGCCGAGGCCTGGCGCGGCGGCCCCCAAGCCAACCTGTCGCGCTGCCTGGCCGGTTGCCACATCGAGCCGCTGACCGACACTCAAGCCAGAGCCGTGGGCGCCCTGGCAGCAAGAACCGGCCTGGATGACACGGTCGACCTGGCCGTGGCCGAGGGTGCGCTCCGCCGCGGCGATACCATCGTCACCTCCAACCCCACCCACCTGCGCCAAGCCACCGCCGGGGCCAGCGAGAAGGTCGCCATCGACGTGATCTGACATCCCGCCGTACTTTGACCAGCGCTCACAGGCCGTTGGCGGTTTCACTCCGCGAGCGCTGGTGCGAGTTGTTGGGCGGCGGAAACTTGGACCAGCGCTCGCAGGGTGAATCTGCCCTGGTCAGATCTCTTCCACCAGCGCGGCGGCGTTGCCGCCTTGTTCGGCGGTCTGGGAGCGCAGGCGCGCCACGACCAGGCCGACGCAGCCGATGGCGACCGCGAACAGGGCCTGGATGCCGAGGTCGGTCCAGTACGTCGCCATCACGGCCGGCGTGATCGATCCGGCCATGGCGACCGTTTCGAGGGCGTTGGCGTACCAGTAGGCGGGCAGGCAGCGTGTGAAACCCTCCAGGCCGGCGGACACGAGGCCGAACGCGCCGGACAGGAACGTCATGCCGAGGCCGAGGATGTTGGCCGCGCCGTTGAGGGCGGCGGTGCGGAGCCCCAACTGGCCGAGGAAGAAGCCGATGGCGACGGCGACCAGGGTGAAGACCAGCACGTCGCCCATCAACAGCCCGAAGGCCGCCGGGGAGGACTGGATGAGTTCCAGGCCGTCGATGACCGGGATGAAGCTCAGCAGCGCCACCCACACGACCGACGCGACCGCCGCCACCCCGCAACCCGCCGCGATCTGGAGCGCCAGCGTGCGGGAGCGGACGGGGGCGACCAGGTTGCGCTTGCCCAGTTCGCCGGAGCGGAAGATCGACGAGATGATGCCGACGAGCGTGCCGAGCCCGACGGTCAG
>JAISUF010000089.1 GCA_031272195.1 Propionibacteriaceae bacterium | reverse complement strand
GACGAAGTCGCCGGTGTCGACGTGGGGGGCGTACTGCGCCTTGTGCTTGCCGCGCAGCAGGGTGGCGGCGGTGACCGCGAGCCGTCCCAGCACCACGTCGGTGGCGTCGATCACATGCCAAGTCCTGGTAACCTCGCCAGGCTTCGGGCTGTATGTAGACACAGGCCTGTACCATCTTCCTTGTTCGATCTTCCAACGCCGGGCAAGCCACAGCGCAACAGCGACTAACTTTACATCCAGCCCTCAAGGCCGGTCAAAACGCCGCTGGTAGGGCTGCGATCCGGCAGTTCCATCAACCCTCGGCCTCGGCCAGCATCTCTAGCGACGTGCCGGAGCCTTGGGTGTGCCACACCACGCCCATCCGCCCGTCGCTTTCCACGGCCTCCAGGGTCTGGGCGACAGCCTTCTTCACCGCCCAACCTCCTGGCATCTTCAGCACTCAGCGCTCAAGGTCGTCTTCGGTGGAGTTCACCGCAGGACTCGCCAACTCCCGGTCTTGTCAGGCCCGACGCGCTCCAACAGCCCGGCGGCCTTGAGCCGGGCTAGTCGGCGCTCAATGGTCCGGCGGCTCTTGCCGAGCGCCGACGCCAACGCGGCGCCGGTCAGCCGGGGCTCATGCGCCAGGGCTTGGAGGATGGCTGCGTCCAGGCCGTCGCTTGCCCCGTCACTTGCTCCGTCATTTACACCGTCATTTACACCGACACCGGTGCCTTCAGGAGTCTCGCCACCCCGGCCGGCCCGAGTCGGCTTGGTTTCGACGGTCGTGCGGTACTGGTCCAGGGCGTGCTCGATGATGTCGAGCATGTAGGAGATGAACGGCGAGGCCTCGATGTGGCCGTTGTGGGAGGCCTGCAACGCCTGGTAGTAGCCGAGCTGGTTGTGGTGGATCAAGGTCTCGGTCGGCATCCAGGCGAACAGGTCGTTCCACCGGCTGAGCAGCAGCGTCTGCCACAGCCGGCCGATGCGGCCGTTGCCGTCGCGGAAGGGGTGGATGTACTCGATCATGAAGTGGACGGCGCTGCTGGCGATCAGCGGGTTCGCGGGACTCTCCTGGGCCCATTCGAGCAACTGCCCGACCGCCTTCGGCACGATTTTGGGATCGGCACCCGTGTGCAAGACCTCGCCGTCTTCACGTTGGACCTCGACGTCGACCGTCCGGAACGCCCCGGCCTCAGCCACCAACCCCGTCGTCAACACGGCGTGGGCCCGCAAGAAGGAGGACACCGAGTCCGGGTCGAAGGTCTCCAGCGCCTCGTAGGCGGCATAGGCGTTCTGAACCTCCAGGATGTCTTGCGGCGGGCCGAACACCGTCACGCCGTTGACTACTCCAGCGACCTCGCCGACGCTGAGGCGGTTGCCCTCGATGGCCGTGGTCGCGTGGACCGACGTGATGCGGTTCTGGCGGCGTAACATGAGCTTGTTCGGGTTCTGTTCCTCCGAGATCTTGACCCGCTCCAGGGCGGCGTAGATCCTCCCCACCTTGTCCACCCAGGCGGCCTGGTCGGTGTAGAACGGCTTCATCGGGCCATCTCCAGGCACTGAGCCGCTGGGGCCTGCTTCCTTGGGGGCACCATCTCTCCTTCGCGTCGTCGCCTCCCATTGTTCCACCTGCCCGCCGACACCCTTGAGCGCCGAGCCGCCGCTCACATATTTGTCAGGCGTCGACAAGTCGTTATCCTTCGTGGATTGGTTCGCCGAGTGGGGCTGACGGGTCGGGGCGGTAGGTGGGGTTGGGGCGGAACATGGCGGTCAGGTGGCCGTCGTCGTCGACCTTCCAGCGTCCGACGATCCGCTCGGCCGGCGCGGTCGTGCCGTCTGCGACGGGGCCGTCCACCTCGTTGATCCAACCACCCGCGTGCTGGGGCGCAGCGGCTTCCAGTCGTCTGGGCGGACGGTGCGAATCGCCGTCCCAGAACAAGGCGTCTGCCTCGCGGTCGGGGCCGTACTTCGCTCTGTCCAAGAAGGCCATCATTCCCGGTGGACGAGCCAAGTCTGGGCGATACGGATTGACGTTGCTGGCATCCTCGTCGCTGAGTGTGATACTGAAGGTCAGGTAGTCCAAGACGTTGTCCACCCAGAATGTCTCCGGCGTCGGGTCCCACTCGTCGTCCAAGGAACTGACCGTCAACATTCCCAAGATGTCGGTCAGCAGCCACTTGGCGCGCAGGTCGAAGGTGTTGGTGAACAGCATATTGTGCACCACCCCAGGCGGCGCGTATTTCCGCACAATGAACTCCACATCGTAGCGCATATCCTCCGGAAACAAACCCAGCACACTCATTACTTCCCCTTGATCCAGGCGGTCACAACAATCCCGTCAGGCCGCACGGCCGCTCGCATTTTCCCTCGGGCGAATAGCGACTGGGCAGGTGGAATGGTGTTGGCGCGGGCGAACGGCGATGACAGCCTGGAGTCGGGAGGGTGTTTCCGCCCATGTGCGCACGTCGGTGTTGATCCAGCCGAGCAGCCGGTAGATGTAGCGGCCGTCAGCGGCAAGGTTCCACTCGTACAGGCGCAACGCTGTGGTTCGGTCACCGCCGGCAGCGCACAGGTAGGGTGCGAGTCGTTCCGGGGACAGGGCGTCGGCGACGCGCGCCTCGCTCCATTTATCCGCCATGGCCACCTCCTGCTGTGGTAAAGTTAGTCGCGAAGACCCCGGAAGGCCTCTGCGAGAGCACGTCTCCGGGGTTACTGCTTATTCAGATCAGCTAGTTTATGTCTTCTTGACCTGGTCGATTTCGTAGATCCACTCGTTGGTCTTGGCCACGGCTCTGTTCAGGGGCAGGGGAGCCGCCGGCCGCCGCCCGCACAGCCGTGCCCCGATGTGCCTGCATCTGCGGGCGTGTTTGTTGACGCCGAGGCGGGCATCCTGCGTTATCGTGGCTACCCGATCGAGTAGTTGGCCGAGCACTCAACCTATATGGAGGTGGCCTGTCTGCTGCCGTCTGGGGTTCGTCTGGCCTCGGGTACCCCTGGGCCAGCGTTCCAGTTGACCGCTCCGACCGCCTTGGCCTCTTGGTATAGGGCTTCGGTCTCGGCGTCGCACCAAGAGACGTTGAACAACAAGTCGGCGCCCAGTTCGGCGACCATGCGGGCTTCCGGGCGATAGACGTCTAGCGCGGGACTCTTGTCATCTCCAGACTTGGCGTCCACCGCAACCGACACCGATATTCCCCGCTCGGCGCAATACTTGCCGACTTCTGCCGCGCGGCCGACGAACACGGCCAGCGCCCGCTCCAACACGGTGTAGGTGCCTGTTTCCCAGGCCCATTCGCCACACCAACTCGCTTCTTTGGGGGCGTCGGTGGACAGCGCCAACCCAGTGGCCGCGGCCAGCGCGTCCATGTCCACGACCGAAGAGAATCGAATCCTCGCGCGCACGCGAATCCGGTAAACGGTCTCATCCTCGGCAGGCGGCGATGCCAGCCATTCTTCAAGCGGCTCTGGTTCCTCACCGTCGTCGACCAGCAAGTCGATGTCGACGCCAGCCCCAACCGCGCCGCACAATTCCAACACGCGGTTGCTGAGTCGCAATTTGGGCACATCCGACATCGGGGCCTCGACGTATGACCACACCCAGGCATGGATGCCGTGAGACGCGCAATACTCCCCGATAGCCCCTGCCCTGCTCCCGACCGCTCTCTCCAACTGGCTCAGCAAGGCGTCGACGGACGGCTCGCCCTTAGACTCCAACTCGTAATCCCAGCGGGCCCACTTGCTGTTGCTGGTGTCGTTTGATGGACGGATCCCAGTGGGCTTAACGCCGACAACAGCCGTGAACTCGTCAAAGTCAAAGGCCGTCTCGGCGAAAAACTTGACGCCGCCGCTCACATATTTGTCAGGCGTCGACAAGTCGTCATCCTTCGCGGATTGGTTCGCCGAGTGGTGCTGACGGGTCAGGGCGGTAGGCGGGGTTGGGGCGGAACATGGCGGTCAGGCGGCCGTCGTCGTCGACCTTCCAGCGTCCGACGATCCGCTCGGCCGGCACTGTCGTGCCGTCCTCGACGGGGCCGTCCACCTCGTCGATCCAACCACCCGCGTGCTTGGGCGCAGCGGCTTCCAGCCGCCTGGGCGGACGGTGAGAATCGCCGTCCCAGAACAAGGCGTCAAACTCTTGGTTGGGGCCTGCTGCTCGTAGGTCCAAGAAGTCTCGCATGCCTCTTGGGCGGGGCAAGTCTGGCCTGTAGGTGTCGAGGTCGGTGGGCCCCTCCTCGGGCAGGCGTATCCTGTCAGCCAGGAAATCCATGATGTTCTCGATCCAGAATGTTTCCGGCGTCGGGTCCCAGTTGTCGTCCAAAGAGCCCACTGACATCATAAACAGAATGGGAACCAGCAGTAAGTCCTTGGCGCGAAGGTCGAAGGTGTCGGTGAACAGCATGTTGTGCACGACCCCGGGCGGCGCGTATTTCCGCACGATGAACTCCACATCGCAGCGCATGTCCTCCGGAAACAAACCCAACACACTCATTACTTCCCCTTGATAAAAGATGTAACAACAATCCCGTCAGGCCGTACAGCAACTCGCACTTTCCCTCGGGCGAATAGCCATGTTCCCTCAAGCGGTTGCCACTCGGGTGGGCGGTCGGGGTTGTCGACGATGTCCTCGACGTCGGCCCTTGTGATCCCGCGCTGCTCCAGCCTGTCGATTGAGTGTTCTCGGTAGCCGGTGACTTTGGTCGGGGGCTGGCCTGGGTCTGCTCCGCTGCCGGACCCCGATCCGCTTGATCCGCCTGAGCCGTCGGCGCCGTTGGCGGCCATTTCCAGTATGCCGTATTCGACGAGGGCGGTGCCGGCGAGGACGGTGACGAGCCAGGCGATGGCGGTCTCGGACAGCACGATGGTGCCGGCGCTGGTGACCAGCATCATGCCGCCGGGCGGGAACAACACGAACGCGGCCGCGATCAGCGCCAGGCCCAGCAGCAGCGATGCCGACGACACGGCGTCCAACAAGTGGTCGTTGGCGAGCAGCGGCCCGGACAGGTCCACGCCCGCCACGGCCGCCGCGACCAGCCCGCACCCGCACGCCAACCCCGCGACGCGAAGCCCCAGACCGGCCGCCAGGCGAAGCCACGAGTCGGCGGACGCTTGCGGTCCGAGCCTGCGCAAAGCCCGCCACAGGCCGGGGATCAGCGACACGGCCACGGCCGACGCCAGCGCCCAGCCGCCGGCGACCGCCGCGAACCCGGCCGGGCCGCCCATCGCCTCCTGCAAGTCCCGCGTGGCCGGGAAGCCGCCCGCCAGGGTGTACGCCAACGCGGGCAGCACCCCGGCCAGCCACAACACCGACCGCCACGACCGCAACGCGGCCAGCGGGCTCAAACCGGCCAACACCCGCCTGACGGCCGACCGCCAAGCCTCCCGGTCGTCGGCCGCCGCCACCAGCGCCACGGATCGCTCCGCGCGCCCAACCAGTTCCGACTCGCCGCCGTACAACGCCGCGCGTCGGCCCAGCACCACGCCCCACACCGGCAACAACGACCAAGGCCCGCCCAATCGCAACGCCCGCCACACCGGCCCAGGCGACAAGCCGTCCGGCCGTTCACCGGGCAGCAACACCCCCGGATGTGCCTGGCGGGCCCGGGTCAACACCACCCGGTCGGCCACCACCGACGCCAACAACACCACAATCAGCACCGACGGCAACTGCTCCCCGACCCACAACAGCGCCTGCGACGCCCACGATCCTGCCAGCGGCCCGCCCGACAGGTCGCCGTTGTAATTCGCGTGGTCGACACACGCCCACGCCAACGGCGCGGCACCCAACCAGCGCCACCGGCCCCGCCGCCTCGCGAACCACGCCACGCCCGCCCCGCACAGCCCGGTCCACGCCAAGTGCTGGATCGAATCGCCGCCCACATCGAACCACCACCGGTACGACGCCGGCGCCGGCTGCCACGTCGACAGCGACACCCACCAGTCAGGCACCACCGCCGCCGACAACAAATTGGAATCCACCACCCACCAGCCGTCGGCATAGCCGGCCCTGGCCGACACCGACCCGTAGCG
>JAISUF010000053.1 GCA_031272195.1 Propionibacteriaceae bacterium | reverse complement strand
AATCGGCCTTGCCGAAGGCGACCCACGGCCCCACCGGCAGACCGGCCGCGCTCATCGACCGCTTCATCAGGTCTTTGTCCATGCCGATGGCGCTGGCGGCCACCCCCGCGCCGACGTAGCGCGCGCCCAACAGCTCGAACATGCCCTGGATCGTGCCGTCCTCGCCGAACGGGCCGTGCAGCAGGGAGAAGGCGACGTCGAACTCCTCGACGTCGACCAGCTCGTCGCCGACCCGCGTGGCAACCTGCGGACGGGCGTCGCCCCGCAACAAGACGGCCTCGGGCAAGCCGGGATCGACGACGGGCAGGCTGTGGCCAACCACGTCCATGGCGGCCATGTCGGCCAGCGGCACGCGCACCCAGCGTCCCGTCTTGGCGATGCCGACGCCGACCACCTCGAAGCGGTCGCGGTCGATCTCCCGCGCCACGCCGCCCGCGGTCAGGCAGGAAATCTCGTGTTCGGAGCTGACGCCCCCGAATATCAGCGCGACCCGCATCCGCCTCTCCTCCCGTCTCGACCCTCCAACACTAGGGGGTGATCGGCCCGAGAGTCGAACATGCCGCCTTTGGCGGCGGACAGCCGACGACTGCTTGGCCCCGCCTGCCAGACGACGCGCCCGCCACCCGAGACGGCGACGACGCGCCAGCCGACTCGGCCAAACGGCGCGGCCGCGCCAGGCTCAGGCCGCCGTCTTGGCGGGCAGCGTCTTGGGCAGCCAGTGCGGACGGGTCGACTCGTAGGCGGCGATGTCGGCCTCGTGGCGCAGCGTCAGCCCGATGTCGTCGAGGCCCTCCAATAGGCGGTGGCGGGTGTAGTCGTCGATGTCGAAGGCGAACGTCTCCGGGCCGGCCTGGATCGTCCGGTCGATCAGGTCGACGGTGAACTCCGCGCCCGGCGCCTCCTCGGCCAGCGCCCACAGCTCCTCGACGACGTCTTGGGTGACGGTCGCGATCAGCAGGCCCGCCTTGCCGGCGTTGGAGCGGAAGATGTCGCCGAAACGCGAGCCGACCACGACGCGGAAGCCGTAGTTCTGCAGCGCCCAGACGGCGTGCTCGCGCGAGGAGCCGGTGCCGAAGTCCGGCCCGGCCACCAGGATGGTGCCCTTGGCGTAGGCCGGGTCGTTGAGGACGAATTCGGGATCGCCGCGCCAGGCGGCGAACAGGCCGTCCTCGAAACCGCTGCGGGTGACGCGCTTGAGGTAGACCGCCGGAATGATCTGGTCGGTGTCGACGTTGCTTCGGCGCAGCGGAACGGCCACGCCGGTGTGGGTTGAGAACTTGTCCATGTGCTTCTCCAGTTCGGGTTGGCGCTCGGCGGTATCGCTCGCCAAGCGGCGGGTGGGCGCTGACGCCGGGCCTATAGGTCGGCCGGGGAGCTGAGCGTCCCGCGGACGGCGGTGGCGGCGGCGACGGCAGGCGAGACGAGATGGGTGCGCCCGCCCTTGCCCTGGCGCCCCTCGAAGTTGCGGTTCGAGGTGGACGCGCTGCGCTCGCCGGGCTGGAGCTGGTCGGGGTTCATCCCCAGGCACATCGAACAGCCCGCCGCCCGCCATTCGGCGCCGGCGCCGAGGAAGACCTGGTCCAGCCCCTCCGACTCGGCCTGGGCGCGCACGCGGGCCGAGCCGGGCACGACGAGCATGCGCAGGCCGTCGGCGATCTTCTTGCCTTTCAGGACCGACGCCGCCAGGCGCAGGTCTTCGATCCGGCCGTTGGTGCACGAGCCGAGGAAGACGGTGTCCACCTTGATGTCGCGCATCGGCGTGCCCGCCTTCAAGCCCATGTACTCCAAGGCTCGCATGGCGGCCGCCTGCTGGACGGGGTCGTCGAAGGCGTCCGGGTCGGGCACGGCCGAGCCCAGCGGCACGCCCTGGCCGGGGTTGGTGCCCCAGGTGACGAACGGCGTCAAGGCGGCCGCGTCGAGGTCGACCTCGGCGTCGAAGACGGCGTCGGGATCGCTGTAGAGCGTCCGCCAGTAGGCGACCGCGTCGTCCCAATCGGCGCCTTGCGGCGCGTGCGGGCGCCCCTCCAGATAGGCGAACGTCGTCTCATCGGGGGCGATCATGCCGGCTTTGGCGCCCCATTCGATGCTCATGTTGCAGATCGTCATGCGGCCCTCCATCGACAGGCCGCGGATGGTCGAGCCGCGGTATTCGACGATGTGCCCCTGCCCGCCGCCGGTGCCGACTTTGGCGATCAGGGCCAGCACGACGTCCTTGGCCGTCACGCCGGGCTGGAGCTCGCCCTCGATGTTGACCGCCATCCGCTTGGGGCGGGCCTGCGGCAGCGTCTGGGTGGCCAGGACGTGCTCCACCTCGGAGGTGCCGATACCGAAGGCCAGCGCCCCGAAGGCGCCGTGGGTGGAGGTGTGGGAGTCGCCGCAGACGATCGTCAGGCCGGGTTGGGTCAGCCCCAGCTGCGGTCCGATGATGTGGACGACGCCTTGGTCCTTGTCGCCCAGCGAGTGGATGCGGATGCCGAACTCCTCGGCGTTGCGGCGCAGCGTATCGACCTGCAGGCGCGAGACGGGGTCGGCGATCGGCCGGTCGATGTCGAGCGTGGGGGTGTTGTGGTCTTCGGTGGCGATGGTTTGGTCGCGACGGCGGACTTTGCGCCCGGCCAGGCGCAGTCCGTCGAAGGCTTGCGGGCTGGTCACCTCGTGGACCAGCTGCAGGTCGATGTAGAGCAAGTCTGGCTCGTCGGCCGCGGCTCGCACCACATGGGCGTCCCAGACTTTGTCGCTGAGCGTCTTGCCCATCTCGACTCCTTGTCCGATTCGGCAATCTTGACGTTTCCAGCTTGGCACCTTGCATTTCATCATGCAAGACGGCAGTATCAGACTATGGACAATTCAAGTGGCGTCGGCGTGCTCGACAAGGCGGCCCTCGTGCTGACAGCCCTCGAGCAGGGCCCGACGACGCTGGCCACACTGGTGACCGCCACCGGTTTGGCCCGCCCGACCGCCCACCGCCTCGCCGTCGCCCTCGAACACCACCGCCTGGTCAGCCGCGACCTGCAGGGCCGCTTCGTGCTCGGCCCCCGCCTGACCGAGTTGGCCGCCGCCGCCGGCGAGGACAGGCTGCTGGCCACCGCCGGGCCGGTCCTGAACCGCCTGCGCGACATCACAGGCGAGTCCGCCCAGCTCTTCCGCCGCCAAGGCGACTTCCGCATCTGCGCGGCCTGCGCCGAGCGCCCCTCGGGCTTGCGCGACACCATCCCGGTGGGCACCCAGTTGACGATGTCGGCCGGCTCGGCCGCCCAGGTGCTGCTGGCCTGGGACGACCCGGAGAAGATCCAGCGCGGCCTGCAGAACTCCACCTTCTCGGCGGTCGCCTTGGCCACCGTCCGCCGCCGCGGCTGGGCCCAGTCGGTCGGCGAGCGCGAGCAGGGCGTGGCCTCGGTGTCGGCGCCGGTCCGCTCGCCGTCGGGCAAAGTCATCGCGGCGGTGTCGGTCTCCGGCCCGATCGAGCGCCTGTCGCGCCAGCCGGGCCGCCTGCACGCCCCGGCGGTCCTGGCCGCCGCCGACCGCCTGTCCGAAGTCTTGCGCCGCACCGGCGGCGACTAAGTCCCGGACCAAGAGCTGGCTCGGGCCGCCAGTCGGACCGACGCCGACCGCCGTCACTCCCAGCCGCTGGTGTGGCGCGCCACCAAATCGGCCAGCGCGTCGATGAACAAAGGCGCCTCGTTCAGGCAGGGCACCCGCACGAACCTGCCGCCGCCGGCCTCGGCGAACGTCTCGCGGTTCAGGATGCCAATTTCCTCGCAGGTCTCCAGGCAGTCGGCGACGAAGCCCGGGCAGAAGACGTCCAAACGCCCCAGTCCCGCCCGCCCCAGCTCCGCGACCCGGTCGATGGTGGCGGGCGTCAGCCAGGCGCCCTTGCCGAACTTCGACTGGTAGGTCTGCTCGCACTGGTCCGGCGTCAAGCCGAGTCGGCGGCGCAACAGGTCGGTGGTCTGCTCGCACTCTTTGGGATACGGGTCGCCGTCGGCGGCCATGCTGGCCGGGATGCCGTGATAGCTGAGCAGCAGTTTGTCGCCGGCCGCGAAATCGGGGCGACCCTCGTCCTCCCAGGTCTGCTCGATCCGCCAGGCGGCGGCCTCGATGTAGCCGGGATGGTCGTGGAAGGCCCGCGTCGCGCGATACTCGAACTGGTCGACGGACCCCTGGATGTAGCCGCCCAGGGCGTCCAGCACCGTCGCCACGGTGGTGGTCGAGAACTGCGGGTACATCGGCACCACCAGGACCCGCCCGACGCCGTCGCCGCGCAACTCGTCCAAGGCGGCCGCCAGGCTCGGCTGACCGTAGCGCATGCCCGTCTTGACGCGGTAGCCGTCGCCCAGAGCGGCCTGCAGGGCCGCCTCTTGGGCGCGGGCGTGGACCAACAGGGGCGACCCCTCCTCCAGCCAGACCGAGGCGTACTTCGCCGCCGAGCCGCGGGCGTGGAATTGGAGGACGTTCAACTCCAAGATGGGCCGCCACACGGCGTGCGGCATCGGCACGATCCGCTTGTCGAGCAGGAATTCGCGCAGGTAGCGCCGGACGTCCGGCAGGGACGGGGAATCCGGCGTGCCGAGGTTGGCCAACACCACACCGATCATTTGGACACCTTCAACAAGTTCGCGTAACTGGCCAACACCTTGTCGGCCACGGCCTCGGCGGACAAGCCTATAGCGGCCAGCACCTCTAGGCGAGTGCCCTGGGCCAGGAATTCCTTGGGGATGCCGAACTGCCGCACCGCCGCCGTCGACTCGGCCGACGCCAGGGCGGAGGCCAATTGGGCGCCCAGCCCGCCGACCACCAGGTTGTCCTCGATGGTGACGACCAGCTCGTGCGCCCCCGCCAGCCGCACCAGGTCCCCGCCCACCGGCAGCGCCCAGATCGGGTCGACGACGCTGGCCGCCAAGCCGCTGGCCGCCAGGCGCGCCGCCACGTCGAGGGCCAGCGGGGCCAGGCCGTAAGCAACAATTAGCACCTCGCGGCTGTCCGCATGGCGGACGAACTCGTAGCCGACCGGCTCGCCGCCGTCCGCTTCCCGGCCGGCGCCGACCGCCGGGATCGGGTCTGGCATGTCGCCCTTGGGGAACCGGATCAGCGCTGGACCCTCCCCGCCGACGGCATCCCGCAGCGCCGACCGCAGGCGCTCCTCGTCGCGCGGCGCGGCCAGGCGCAGGCCGGGCACCGCGCCGAAGACGGAGGCGTCCCACATGCCGTTGTGGCTGGCCCCGTCAGGGCCCGTCACCCCGGCCCGGTCGAGCACGAACGTCACCGGCGCGCGGTGCAGCGCGACGTCCATCAGCACCTGGTCGAAGGCCCGATTCAGGAATGACGCGTAAACCGCCACCACGGGCCGCAAACCGGTGGCCGCCAAACCGGCCGCCGAGGCGACGGCGTGCTGCTCGGCGATGCCGACGTCGAAGACGCGCCGGGGGAAATGCTTGGCGAACGTCCCCAAGCCGACCGGGTTGAGCATGGCGGCGGTGATGGCGACGACGCGCTCGTCGGAGGCGCCGATGCGGGCCAGCTCGTCGGCGAAGGCCCGCGTCCAACCGCGCCCCTTGTCGGCCTGCAGTGGCTCGCCGGTGCTGGAGTCGATGCGCCCGATGGCGTGGAAGTGGTCCTCCTCGTCGGCCTCGGCCAGGGAGTAGCCGCGCCCTTTCTCCGTGATGCAGTGGACGATCACCGGCCCGTCGAAGGCCTTGGCCTGCTGGAGGGCCAACTCGACGGCGCCCTCGTCGTGGCCGTTGATCGGCCCGACGTATTTCAGGCGCAGGTCTGAGAACATCCCTTGCGGCGCTAACACGTCCTTGACGCCCGCCTTGAGGCCGTGCATCAGCCCGTAGGCGGGCTCGCCGACCAGCGGCAGCGAGCGCAGCCGCCGCTTCACCCAGTTCAGCAGCCGCTCGTAGCGCTTGTCGGTGCGGATGGCGGCCAACTGCTGGCCCAGACCTTGCAACTGCGTCGCCAAGCCGCCGACTGTCGGGGTGTAGGAGCGGCCGTTGTCGTTGACGACGATGACGAGCCGCAAGTCCGGCGACGCGGCGATGTTGTTGAGCGCCTCCCAGGCCATCCCGCCGATCAGGGCGCCGTCGCCGACGACGGCGACGACGTGGCGGTCCTCGCCCCGCAGCCGGAAGCCCTTGGCCATCCCCTCGGCCCACGACAGTGCCGCCGAGGCGTGGGAGTTCTCCACCCAGTCGTGCGGCGACTCGGCCCGCGACGGGTAGCCGGACAAACCGCCGCGCTGCCGCAGCGTCGGGAACATCCCCGCCCGGCCGGTCAAGATCTTGTGGACGTAGCTTTGGTGGCCGGTGTCGAAGACGATGGCGTCGCGTGGCGAGTCGAACGTCCGGTGGATGGCCAGCGTCAGCTCCACGACGCCCAGGTTGGGTCCCAGGTGGCCGCCGGTGCGGGCGACGTTGGTGATCAGGAAGTCGCGGATCTCGGCGGCCAAGTCGCGCAGTTGGGTGGCGTTCAGCCCTCGCAGGTCGGTCGGGTCATGGATGGCGTCCAGCAGCACCATTCGAGCATATCCTCATCTCATCGGCGCAACCGGTTGCGCGAGGCCAGGGCCCGCTGGGCCTCGCGGTCGGCGTCCCGTTTGGCGATGGCTTGGCGCTTGTCCCAGTCGCGTTTGCCGGTGGCGACGGCGATCTCGACTTTGGCGTTGCCCTCGGAGAAGTAGATCGACAGCGGCACGATCGTCTTGCCGGACGCCACCGTCTCGCGCTCCAACTTGTCGATCTCGCGGCGGTGCAGCAGCAGTTTGCGGTTGCGCCGCGTCTCGTGGTTCTTGCGCCAAGTGCCGTAAGAGTATTCCGGGATGTGGGCGTTGCGCAGCCAGACCTCGCCGTCGTCGACGGTCGCGAAGGCGTCCACCAGGCTGGCCCGCCCGGCCCGCAGGGCTTTCACCTCGGTGCCCATCAGCACGATGCCGGCCTCGTAGCGGTCGCCGATGTTGTAGTCGTGGAAGGCCTTCTTGTTCTGCGCGACTAGCTGGCGGCCGGTCGGCCTGGGCATGGCTCCCCCTCTCTACAGGAACTGCATCGGGTTGACCCGGTCGGAGCCGTAGTAGATCTGCAGGTGCAGGTGGCAGCCGGTGGACAAGCCCGTCGTGCCAACATATCCGACCAGCTGGCCCTGTTTCACGCTCTGGCCCTCGTGGACGATGATCTTCGACTGGTGGGCATAGCCCGACGAGATCGACTTGCCCTTGTAGGTGCCGTAGCTGATGACGGTGTAGTTGCCCAAGCCGTTGGAGGTGGCGGTGGGGCGGATGTCGGCGACGACGCCGTCGGCCATGGCGTACAGCGGCGCGCCGCACTTGGCGCCGAAGTCCTGCCCCCAGTGCATCCGGTAGTAGTGCAGGATCGGGTGGTAGCGCATGCCGAACGGCGAGCCGGGCTTGGCGTTGACCGGATAGATGAAGCCGGCCGACGACGGGGCGGTCGTCGGGCTGGGTGAGCCGTCCAGCATCAGGGGCGCGCTAGTGGTCGCCTTGTCGCCGTCTTCGGAGTCGGATGACGACGCGGCGGCGGCCTCGGCTTTGGCCTTGGCCTCGGCGGCCTTCTTGGCGGCCTCCTCCTTCTTGCGCTTGGCCTCGGCCGCGGCTTTGCGCCGGGCCTCCTCCGCGGCCTTCTTGGCGGCGGCGATCTTGGCCAAGACCTGCTTCTCCTGCTTTTCCAGCGCCTTGACGCGCTTCTGGCTGGAGTCCAGGTCGGCCTCGGCGGCGGCTTGGGCGTCCTCGTTGGCGGCCACCAGCGCCTTGACGGCCTTGGCCTGGGCGGCGGCCGCGTCGGCCAGCGCCTCGGCCTTCTCGACCTTCTGTTTGGCGGCCTTGGTTTGGGCCTCGACGTCGGCTTTGGCGTCGGCCTTCGCCTTGCGGGTGGCCGTCAGGACGGCCTCCTTCTCGGCCAGCTTCTGCAATTGGACGGCCGAAGAGTCGAAGATGGTGTTAGACCACTGCAACTGGTTGGACAGGGAGGCGTAGTCGTCGGCCTCGAAGACGATGCCCAACCCGACCAGGTCGGTGTGCTTCTGGAACTCGCTGCGGGCGACCGTCCCGATCAGCGCCCGCTGCTGGTCGACGTCGGCCTGGGCGTCCTTCTCGTCCTGTTCGGCGTCGGCCAGCGCCTGCTTGGCCCGCTCCAGGGCGGCTTCGGCTTCGGCCTGCTCCTTCTTGGCGTCTTCCAGTTCGCGCTTCAGCTTGTCGAGTTTGGCCTCCGCTTTGGCCAGGCTGTCCTGGGCGCTCTCCAAGTCGGCGGTGGCGCTCTCGACCTGCTTGGCGGCGGAGGCGGCGTCCTTCTTGGCCGTCACCAGGCTCTGGCGCACCTTGTCGCGGGTGTCCTCCAAATTGTCCGCGCCCGCGCTCGGAGCGCCCGACGCCAACAGGCCCAGCACCAGCAGGCCCGTCGCCAACACCTTCCCTCTCATTTGCCCTCCTACACTTTCAGGAATCGCCTCGTTGCGACCAGTGTCGGGACGATCGCCAGCACCACGGCCACCAAGGCGATGACGCCCGACGCCCATTGGATTTGCGGCCAATCGACCCAGTGGATGCTCTTGATCTCGAGTGCCGCCTTGCCTTTGATGACGAACTCTTCCAAAGCGGCCAGCGTGCCGAAGGCGAACAGCGCCCCGACCAGGGCCGAGACGATCGCCTCCAGCAGGAACGGCAGCAGGATGTACCAGTTGGACGCGCCGACCAGCCGCATGATGCCCAACTCGCGGCGCCGGTTGAACGCCGCCATGCGGATGGTGTTGCCGATCTGCAAGGCGGCCGCCGCCAGCAGCAGCACGGACGCCGCGATGGTCGCCCAGCGGGCCATGTTCAGCCAGGTGAACAACGGGTCGAGGTACTTGTGCAGGTCTTGGATGTTCTCGACGCCTTTCATGCCTTGCGTCGCCGACACCACGCCCTCGTATTCCTCGGGGTTCTGCAGTTTGACGCGGAAGGAGTCCTGCATGTCGTCCTCGCCCACCGTGGACAGGATCGGCGAGTCTTTGTACACCTCGCGGAACTGGGCGTAGGCCTCGGCCTTGCTCTCGTAGTAGACCTGCTTGACCTCCGGGTTGTCCTTCAGCACCTGCTCGATCTCGGTGCGCTGGGCGGCGGTGGCGTCGGCGCCGGCGTCGCAGGTGGCGGCGTGCGAGGTCTTGACGCACAAGAACACCGTGATCTCGATCTTGTCGTACCAGCGGCCTTTGATCAGGTCGACCTGCTCGGCCGACAGCAGGCCGATGCCGAACAGCGTCAGCGAAACCCACATCGTCATGACCACCGCGATGGTCATCGACAGGTTCCGCCGCAGGCCGGACCACGTCTCCCACAAGGTGTGCCGCATCAGCCAACCCTCCCGTCACTGATAGCCATAAACACCCTTTGTCTGGTCGCGTACCACCTCGCCGGAGACCAGCTCGATGACGCGCTTGCGCATCTGGTCGACGATCTGGGCGTCGTGGGTGGCCATGATGACGGTCGTGTCGGCGCGGTTGATGCGGTCCAACAGCTTCATGATGCCGACGCTGGTGGCCGGGTCGAGGTTGCCGGTCGGCTCGTCGGCGATGAGGATTTGGGGACGGTTGACGAACGCCCGGGCGATCGCCACGCGCTGCTGCTCGCCGCCCGACAGCTCCTCGGGCAGGCGGTCGCCCTTGCCGGCCAAATCGACCAGCTCGAGCGTGGCGGGCACCTCGCGCTTGATCAGCGAGTTCGGCTTGCCGATGACCTGCAGCGCGAAGGCGACGTTCTCGTAGACGGTCTTGCCGGGCAGCAGGCGGAAGTCTTGGAAGACGGTGCCGATGCGCCGCCGCAGGGCCGGCACCTTCCAGGAGTGCATCTTCATGAGGTCTTTGCCGGCGACGTACAGGTGGCCCGAGGTGGGCAGGTATTCGCGCAGGATCAAACGGATGAACGTCGACTTGCCCGAACCCGACTGGCCCACCAGGAAGGCGAACTCGCCACGCTCGATCTCCACGTTGACGTGGCTGAGCGCTGGGCGCTTCTGACCTGGGTAGGTCTTCGAGACATCGTCAAATCTAATCATGACCACATCCGGCCGGGTAGGGAATGGGGAAGCTTTCCTGAGAAGTTCTCAGGCCGACCTACGGG
This sequence comes from Propionibacteriaceae bacterium, assembly GCA_031272195.1. Taxonomy (GTDB): domain Bacteria; phylum Actinomycetota; class Actinomycetes; order Propionibacteriales; family Propionibacteriaceae; genus Propionicimonas. The sequence goes on along the minus strand of JAISUF010000053.1, from coordinate 2,754 downwards.
AAGTCTAAGTCAGGCCCGACCAAAAGCCCAGTGCGCCACGCCAAACTGTCAACCACCCCTTCATCCGACTGCGGTCGCGGCCTCGCTTCGGGCGCTGGGACTGCGGTCCCATCCGTTGTCAGAGGCCCAACGGCGCCGCCGCCGAGCCGCTCCCGCCGCCTCGCCGCGCGGTCTGGCGGCGACGGCGCCGAGCCGACCGAAGCCAGTCGGCAGGGCTGCCGCGCTCGGAGGGAGTTCTAGCGCTCGCCTTGTTGGCGGCGCCAGCGGATGCCGGCGTCGATGAAGGCGTCCAGCTCGCCGTTGAGGACGGCGTCGGCGTTGCCGACCTCGTAGCCGGTGCGGGTGTCTTTGACCATCTGGAAGGGGTGGAGCACGTAGTTGCGGATCTGGGAGCCCCACGAGTTGCCGTCGGACAGCAGGCCGCGCAGCTCGGCCTCCTTCTCGGCCCGGGCCTTCTCCAGCAGTCGCGACTGCAGGACGGCCATGGCGGCGATCTTGTTCTGGAGTTGCGACTTCTCGTTCTGGCAGGAGACGACCAGCCCGGTCGGCAGGTGGGTGATGCGGACCGCCGAGTCGGTCGTGTTGACGCTTTGGCCGCCCGGCCCGGAAGACCGGAAGACGTCGACGCGGACATCGGCCTCGGGGATGTCGATGTGGTCGGTCTCCTCGGTGACGGGCAGCACGTCCACCCCGGCGAAGGATGTCTGGCGGCGGCCCTGGTTGTCGAACGGGGAGATGCGGATCAGCCGGTGGGTGCCCTGCTCGACCGACAGCATGCCGTAGGCGAAGGGCTCTTTGACGGTGAAAGTGGCCGACTTGATGCCGGCCTCCTCGGCGTAGGAGATGTCGTAGACCTCGGTGGCGTAGCCGTGGCGCTCGGCCCAGCGCAGATACATCCGCAGCACCATCGAGGCCCAGTCGGCGGCGTCCACCCCGCCGGCCTCGGAGCGGACGGTGACCAGCGCGTCGCGCTCGTCGTACTCGCCCGACAGCAGCGTGCGGATCTCCAGGGCGTCGATGTCGGCCCCCACGCCTTTCAACTCCTTCTCGGCTTCGGCCAGGGTGGCGGCGTCGTCCTCCTCTTGGCCCAGCTCGATGAGGGTGGCGACGTCGTCCACCCTGGAGCGCAGGGCGGCCAGCCGGTCGACCTCGGATTGGAGGCGCGACAGTTTGGACGTCACCGACTGGGCGTGCTCCTGGTCGTCCCACAGGTCGGGGGCGGCCGCCTCCTTCTCCAGCTCGGCGATCCTGGCGCGTTTGGCGGCGGGGTCGAGGACTTCCTCGATCGACGACAGCGTCTTGTCGCGTTCGCCCAACTCGGCCAGCAAGTCTGCACTAGTCACAAAGGGCGATTCTACACCGGGTAGGGTTGTGCCATGCGGGCGGGGCTGGCGGCGCTGACCTTGGCGGTGGCATTGGCCGCCTGGGGCTGCTCCCAGCGCCCGCCGCCGCAGGCCGCCGCGGAGTCGTCGGCGGCCGAGTCCGCCGGGGCCGCCGTCGACGAACAACCTGAGGCGACGCCGTCCAAACCGACCAAGGCGGCCGGGTCCGGCAACGCCAGCGCCGAGGTGGGGTCGTTGGCCGTCAAGGCGATGACCTACGACATCCTCCCGGCCGACGCATCGGCCAAGGATTATCCGTGGCTGCCGGCCGCCGAGTTGAAGTTCTCCGCCCGCGCGCCGGTGTTGGTCGACAACATCGCGAACGCCAACCCCGGCGTCGTCGGACTGCAGGGCAACAGCGGGTCCGATCCGCTGCCCGTCAAGAAGCTGGCGGCCGGCTTGCCCGACTACGCCTGGGCGGCCGCCGACTCCGATGTCCCGATCGCCTTCAAGCGGGCCCGCTACAAGGCGCTCGACCACGGCCGGGCCGTCATCGGCGGGGCCGTCGACGGGTTCTCCCCGAGCGTCGCCTGGGTGAAGTTGCGCGACGAGGCCGGCGGACGGGAGTTTTTCGTATTCAACGCCCATTTGCCGGCCGGTGACGACGCCGCTTCGGCGCAGCGCCGCTCGAGTGCCGTGGACGGCCTGATCGCCGTCGTCCACCAGGCCGACGCCTCGCTGGCGACGCCGTTGGTCGTGTTGGGCGATTTCGCCACGCTGGACGACGAGGACCGCGCGGTGTTCGCCGACCCGTTGGACAAGCTCGCGCAGCTGGGGTTGGCCGACGCCGCCCAATTGGCCCAGAAAGACTCATCGGACGTCGCCGAGGCGGCCTCCCTCCACGACATGCGCGCCACCATCGCCGGCCACGCCTACGCCAAGGTGGTCCCCCAGACCGGACGCCACGTCGACTACGTCTTCGTCCCCGTCGAGGCGACTGTTGCCAGTTGGGCGGTGGTTTCCGGCCCCCATATCGCCGAGGGCGTGGCGGGCGGGCGCTCCGTCACAGTCTGGGAGGGCGCCGTGGCCTCCAACCACTCCCCCGTCGTCGCCACGGTCGTGTTCACCTACGCCTGAGCGCCGCCTGGTCCCAGGCTTGTTCTATGATGAGGAGTCGGGTGCATAGCTCAGTTGGTCAGAGCGCTTCCCTTACAAGGAAGAGGCCGACGGTTCAAGTCCGTCTGTACCCACAAGCGATTGAGGCGAGTGGTATGAAGGCTCGCCTTCATACCCGAGCCGATTGAAGCTTGCGAGAGGCGCGCAGCGCCGAACACCCGAGGAGCTAAGGGGCGGGCGAAGAGCGACGCGCCTTGCCTCGGCCCACCCCGCAGCGATACCCTGGGGGGTATGCGCAATCTTGTACGACTTCTTA
>JAISUF010000051.1 GCA_031272195.1 Propionibacteriaceae bacterium | reverse complement strand
GTGGGTGTAACCGTAAATCTGCTGGCGGCGCACCACCGAAGCGTGCGAATAGACCACGTGCTGGCGTTCGGGCAGATCGTCCAACTCCACCCGGCCGGCTTTCAACCATTCGCCGTACGGATGCTGGGCGGCCAGCCGGGACTTGATCTCGTCGTCGTCGATGAGGCGGTGGGTTTTCAGGTCGACCAGCAGCATCCGGCCCGGGCGCAGCCGGCCCTTTTGGATGACCTTCTCCGGCGGAATGTCCAGCACGCCGGCTTCGGAGGCGAAAACCACCAAGCCATCGTCGGTGACCCACCAGCGTCCGGGGCGCAAGCCGTTGCGGTCCAACACCGCGCCGATCAGAGTGCCGTCGGTGAAAGTCACCGACGCCGGGCCGTCCCACGGTTCCATCATCGAAGCGTGGAAGGAGTAAAAATCGCGGCGGGCCTGGTCCATCTCCTTGTGGTTCTCCCAGGCCTCGGGGATCATCATCAACACCGCGTGCGGCAGCGACCGGCCGCCCAGATGCAGCAGTTCCAACACCTCGTCGAAGGACGCCGAATCCGAACCGCCGGGGGTGCAGATCGGGAAAAGCCGCTCCAGGTCGCCGGGGATCAGCGCCGTTTTCAGCAGCGCCTCGCGGGCCCGCATCCAGTTGCGGTTGCCCTTCACCGTGTTGATCTCGCCATTGTGGGCGATGTAGCGGTACGGATGGGAAAGCTCCCAACTGGGGAAAGTATTGGTGGAGAAGCGCGAATGCACCAAGCACATCGCCGACTGCATCCGCTCGTCCAGCAGATCCGGGAAAACTTCGGCCAACTGCTGAGTGGTGAGCATCCCCTTGTAGACCGTGGTCCGCGAGCTCAGCGACGCGAAATACACCCCCGCCTCGTTGCGAGCGCGCTGCCGCAGCGGGTAGACCAGCCGGTCCAAGTCGAGGCCGGCCTCGCCGTCGAGCGATGAGGCGAACAGCTGCTCGAAATGCGGCATGACGCCCAGCGAGACCGGGCTCAGCGTCGAGGAGTTGACCGGCACCTGCCGCCAGCCGTGGATCGTCAGGCCCTCCTCGGCGGCGATGAACTCGATGGTCCGCTTGATGGCGCCGCGCCGGGCCGGGTCTTGCGGCAGGAAGGCCATGCCCATGGCGTAATGGCCCGGCTCGGGCAGGTCGAAGTCGACCACTTGGCGCAGAAAGGCGTCGGGGACTTGCAGCAGCATGCCCGCGCCGTCGCCCGCGGCCGGGTCGGCGCCGGTCGCACCGCGGTGGTCCAAGTTGAGCAGGGCCCGCAAGCCCTTGGCGATGATGTCGTGGCTGGCCTCGCCGCTGAGCTGGGCGACAAACGCCACGCCGCAAGCGTCGTGTTCGTAGGCCGGGTCATAAAGGCCTTCTGGTTTCCTGCTGGGGAATACCGCCATGTGGTTCCTCCCGTCTGTGGTCGCCTGCCTGCTCGGAGGGTGCGCAGACGCGACGTTGCCTTATGGAGTGGCCAGCCCAGCGGGCCAGCCTTGCCCGGCTAGGGATCCTGCCTGGCCCGGCGCGGCGGCGGAGGATAGCCATCCTCCGAGTCGGGTTGCGACTCAATGCCGGGGCTAACTATAGCCTCTCCAGTTCTCGACAGGGTTTCGAGATCCGTCTCGAAGTAGCGGTGGGGGCTGGCCGCCCGCTCGGGGGACGCCCCCGATTCGCCGCGCGGCGTTGGCTGCGCGGTGTCGCCGCCAGACGGCGTGTCGGCGGCCCGGCGCGGGTCGCCTCTCGGCGCGCCGAGTGGGTCGCCAACCGCCGGCCCGTCGTCGGCGCCGGGCGGCTCGTCGCCGCCGGGCGGTGATCCCGCTGCCGCGCTCCCGTCTTGATCCGGCGCGCCCGTCGACCCATCCGACCACAGCGAGCCCTCGGCCTGGCCGGCGGCGGCCAGTTGGAGAACGGAATCCTCGCGTCCCGGTTTGGCCTTGGCCAAGAACGCGAACAACGCCACGCCGCACAGGCAGATCAGGATGGCGACGGCCTGGTTGAAGCGGAGCGGCCCGAAGGTGTCGTAGGAGTAGTCCAGCCTGATGCCCTCGGTGAAACTGCGGCCGAACCCGTACAGCGCGACGTACAAGGCGAACACCTTGCCCCGGCCCAAGGTGAACTTCTTGTCGGCCCACAGCAGCGTCAACCCGACCAGGACGTTCCAGACCGACTCGTACAGAAACGTCGGATGGAACGTCGAGTAGTTCTCATAGCCCGGCACGCGGTGGGCGGAGTCGATCTCCAAGCCCCACGGCAGGTTGGTGGGCCGGCCGTACAACTCCTGGTTGAACCAGTTGCCGAACCGGCCGATCGCCTGCCCGAAGGCGACGCCGGGCACCAGCGCGTCGGCCAGCGAGCTGAAGCGCACCCCGGTTTGGCGGCAGCCGATCCACAAGCCCAGCGCCCCCGCGCTGACCGCGCCGAAAATGGCGATGCCGCCCTGCCAGATGAAGAAGACGCTCCACGGGTTGATGCCGGGCCCGAAGTAGTCGCCCAGATGCGTCAAGACGTGGTAGACCCTGGCCCCGACGATGCCCAGCGGCACCGCCCAGAAGACGGCCGTCTCGAAGCTGTCGCCCTGGCCCCCCCTGGCCCGCCAGCGCCGCAGGCCGACGATGTAGGCCACGAAGATGCCGGCGATCAGGCACAGCGCGTAGAAGCGTATGGTCACCGGCCCAATGGAGAAGCCGTTGATCGGAGGCGACGGGATGAACAGCAGCACCCGCCCATCCTAGCCGGTTCGCCGATTTCGCCGGGCGGCCCCCTTCTCCGCCACCGCGGGCCGTGTGGATGCCGCGACTGGAAGCGGTGCTCTGCGGCGGCATCGCGCCAGCCGGGACGTCGCCCGCTCACAGGCCGACGAGGTCGAACAGCGCTCCCAACTCGTCGCGGGTCAACTGGCGCAGTTGGCCGGACTTCAACCCGGCCAGCGAGACGGGGCCGATGGCCGTCCTGCTCAACTCCACGACCGGGTGGCCGACGGCTTCGAACAGCCGCCTGACGACGCGGTTGCGCCCCGAGTGGAGCTTGACGCGGACCAGCGAGCGCTTGGCGGTGGTTTGGAGCACTTTGACGTCGTCTGGCCGCAGCGGCCCGTCGTCCAGCTCGACGCCGCGCCGCAGCCGGGCGACTGTCTTCGGCTCGACCAGGCCCGCGACTTGCGCCAGATAGGTCTTCGGAACCTCGTAGGACGGGTGGGACAGCCGCTGGGCCAGATCGCCGTCGTTGGTCAACAGCAGCAGCCCGGAGGTGTCGGCGTCCAGGCGTCCGACGTGGAAGACGCGCGGCAGGCGTTTCGCGTAGTCGGCCAGGGTGGGACGCCCGTCCGACGGCTCCATGCTCGACAGCACCCCGACCGGCTTGTTCAAGGCGAAGTAGACGTGCGGCCTGGTCGGCGGCAGGCGCCGACCGTCCACCCGGATGGCGTCGGCGTCGGTGTCGACGCGGGTGCCCTGCTGGGCGACAACCGCGCCGTTCACCTCGACCCGGCCCTCGGCGATCAGCTGCTCCGCCGCCCGGCGGGAGGCCACACCGGCGTCGGCCAGCGCCTTCTGCAGGCGCACCGGCTCGGCCATGTCAGCCCAATCCGATGGTCGTCGCCCAGTCGCCGTCGGACCCGCCGTCCACCGCCTGGGCGTCTGGCGCAGCTGCGTCCACGGCCAACTGCGAGTCTGGGACCGCGGCCTCCCCGAACGGCTCGGCGCCGGCGAGCGGCGCTGGCTCCCCAGCCGCGTCGAGGGGCTCCCCCGGCGACGCCAACTGCGACAACTCGGCCTCCAGCAGCGACGCGTCCGGCAGGTAAGGGGCGATCGGCGGCAACTGGTCCAAGCTGGTCAAGCCCATCTTCTCCAGGAATGTCGCGGTGGTGCCGAACAGGTGCGCGCCGGTCTCGGCGTCGCGGCCGACCTCCTCGATCAGGTCGCGGGTGGCCAGCGTGCGCATGACGCCGTCGACGTTGACCCCGCGCACCGACGACACCCGCCCGCGCGAAATCGGCTGCAGGTAGGCCACCACGGCGAGCGTCTCCAAGGCGGCCTGGGACAGCTTGCCGGGCTGCCCCTCCAACAGCCAGTTGGCGATCAAGTCGGCGTGCTCGCGGCGCGTGTAGTAGCGCCAGCCCTCGCCGACGCGGCGCAGCTCGAAGCCGCGCCCGGTGCGGTCGTAGAACTCCGCCAGCGCCTCCAACTGGCGCTGCGTCTCCTCGACCGGCGCACCCACCGCCGACGCCAGCTCGGCGGCCGCCACCGGTTCGGTGGCCATCAGCAAAATGGCCTCCAAAGCGCCCGGCACGTGCTCCAAGTCGACCAATGGCTCGCTCATCCGTCCTCCCCACTCTCGTCGGCGGACCCGGCCGCCTCGTCGAACTCGCTTTCGATCGGCTCGGCCTGCCCGCCCAGCCAGCGGACGCTCAACTCGCCCAACGGGCTCAACTGCTCGAAGGCCACCGCCTGGCGCCGGTACAGCTCCAGAAGCGCCAGGAAGCGCGCCACCACCACCAGCCGGTCGGCGTCCCCGGCCAGCGACCGGAATGTCAGCGCGCCGTGCTCGCGCAGCCGGGCCGAGACGATCTCGGCCTGCTCGGCCACCGACACCTTGGGAATGTGGAGGTGGTCGAGCGGCAGGCTGGGGGCCGGCTTGGCCGTCAACGCCTTCCCGGCCAGGAAGGCCAGGCGGTCGGCCAGGCCCGTCAGGTCGACCTCCGGCAGCAGGTGGGCGAACTCGTCCTCCAAACCGCCGGGACGGGCGTGGAGCATGCTCTGC
>JAISUF010000049.1 GCA_031272195.1 Propionibacteriaceae bacterium | reverse complement strand
GTGAGGCAATAGTCGGCGTCGTCGCGCTGACGATGGTGCTGGATACGGCCGGGCGGCAAGCGCTCTGACGCCGGGCGGCCTTGCCGGGTCCGATAAGCTACGTCAGGGAGGTGCGCCATGGCGATGACGGGGCAGGTCAAGGCGGAGTTGGCCACCCTTCGGGTGACCAAGCCGGAGGTGCGCCGGGCGGAGATCGCCGCTTTGCTGCGGTTCGCCAATGGGCTTCACGTCGCCGGTGGGCGGATCGTTGTGGAGGCCGAGTTGGACTTGGGGCAGGCGGCGCGTCGGCTGCGGACGGCGATCGTCGACTTGTTCGGGTTGGACTCCGAGTTCGTCGTCATCTCGTCGTCGGGGCTGCGGCGTGGCACCCGCTATCTGGTCCGCCTGATTAAAGACGGCGAGGCGCTGGCCCGGCTGACCGGCCTGATCGACCACAAGGGACGCCCGGTGCGCGGCCTGCCGGTGCCGGTGGTGGGCGGGTCGCTGGAGATCTCGGCGGCAGCCTGGCGCGGCTCGTTCCTGGCCCACGGCTCGCTGACCGAGCCGGGACGCTCGATGTCGCTGGAGGTGACGTGCCCCGGATCGGAGGCCGCCCTGGCGCTGGTCGGCGCGGCCCGGCGGATGGGCATCTCCGCCAAGTCGCGCGAGGTCCGCGGTTTCGACCGCGTCGTCATCCGCGACGGCGACGCCATCGCCGCCATGTTGACCAGGATGGGCGCCCACCAGTCGGTGCTCGACTGGGAGGACCGGCGGGTGCGCCGCGAGGTGCGGGCCTCGGCCAACCGCCTGGCCAACTTCGACGACGCCAACCTGCGCCGCTCGGCCCGGGCCGCTGTGACGGCCGGCTTGCGCGTCAAACGGGCTTTGGAGATCTTGGGCGACGACGTTCCCGAACACCTGCTGGTGGCCGGCAAACTGCGCCTTGACAACCGCCAAGCCTCGCTGGAGGAGTTGGGGGCGCTGCACGACCCGCCGCTGACGAAGGACGCCATCGCCGGGCGGATCCGCCGACTGCTGGCCACCGCCGACAAGCGGGCCGCCGAGTTGGGCGTCCCCGGCACCGAGTCCGCCGTCGGCTCGCAGTTGCCGGACTGACGCCTGATCGCGGCGTCGATCCCAAACCTGAGTTATTGGCACGCGCCTGTCGGGCAGTCGATAGAATGGCTTCGTTCTGCGGCTTGGTTCCGCAGGTTCAGTCAAGCATAAGGAGACTCAAACACATGACCGTCAAGGTTGGTATCAATGGCTTTGGCCGCATCGGCCGCAACTACTTCCGCGCGCTGGTCGCGCAGGGCGCCGACCTCGATGTGGTCGCCGTCAACGACCTCACCGACAACAAGACCCTCGCCCATCTGTTGAAGTACGACTCGATCGTCGGCCGCTTCCCCGGCAGCGTCGACTACAACGACGAGGCGCTGATCGTCAACGGCAAAGAAATCAAGGCCTTCGAGGAGAGGGATCCGGCCAACCTGCCCTGGGGCGAGTTGGGCGTCGACATCGTCATCGAGTCGACCGGCTTCTTCACCGACGCCGAGAAGGCCAAGGCGCACATCGCCGCCGGCGCCAAGAAGGTGCTCATCTCCGCCCCCGCCAAGAACGAGGACATCACGATCGTCATGGGCGTCAACGACGGCCTGTACGACCCGACCGCCCACAACATCATCTCGAACGCCTCTTGCACGACCAACTGCCTGGCCCCGATGGCCAAGGCTTTGCAGGACGGTATCGGCATCGTCAAGGGCTTGATGACGACGATCCACGCCTACACCGCCGACCAGCGGCTGCAGGACGCCCCGCACAAGGATCTGCGCCGCGCCCGCGCCGCCGCCTTGAACATCGTCCCGACCTCGACGGGCGCCGCCAAGGCCGTGGCGCTGGTGCTGCCGGAGTTGAAGGGCAAGCTGGACGGCTACGCCCTGCGCGTGCCGGTGCCGACGGGCTCGGCCACCGACCTGTCCTTCGAGGCCAGCCGCGAGACCTCCGTCGAGGAGATCAACGCGATCGTCAAGAAGGCCGCCGAGTCGGGTCCGCTGAAGGGCTACCTGTTCTACACCGAGGACGAGATCGTCTCCACCGACATCGTCACCGACGCCGCATCCTGCACCTTCGACGCCAAGCTGACGAAGGTCATCGGCAACCAGGTGAAGGTCGTCGGCTGGTACGACAACGAGTGGGGCTACTCCAACCGCTTGGTCGACCTGACCGAGCTGGTCGCCTCCAAGCTGTGACCGCTTAGGCTGTGAAGAATTGACGCGGCCCGGTGCCCGCTTTGGCGCGGGCGCCGGGCCGCAAGCATGAAAGGAAACAAATGAAATCGATCAAGGATTTGGGTCCGCTGGCGGGCAAGCGCGTGCTGATCCGCTGCGACTTCAACGTGCCGCTGGACGGCGACGTCATCACCGACGATGGGCGTATCAAGGCGGCGTTGCCGACGTTGGAGCAGTTGCGCGCCCACGGCGCCAAGACCGTCATCATGGCCCACCTGGGCCGCCCCAAAGGCGAGGTAAACCCGAAGTATTCGCTGGCCCCCGTGGCCAAGCGCCTCGGCGAGCTGCTCGGCGCCGAGGTGCGCCTGGCCGCCGACGTGGTCGGCGAGTCCGCCCAGAGCACCGTCGCCGGGCTGCCGGACGGCGGCGTGGCGCTGCTGGAGAACGTCCGCTTCGAGCCGGGCGAGGAGTCGAAGGACGACGCCGTCCGCGCCGAGCTGGCCGCCAAGTACGCCGCCTTGGGCGACGTGTTCGTCTCCGACGGCTTCGGCGTCGTCCACCGCAAGCAGGCTTCGGTCTACGACGTCGCCAAGCTGCTGCCGTGCGCGGCCGGCTACCTGGTGGCCAAGGAGGTCGACGTGCTCAAGCGCCTGACCGAGACGCCGGAGCGTCCCTACGTCGTCGTGTTGGGCGGGGCGAAGGTGGCCGACAAGCTGGCCGTCATCGACAACCTGCTGAAGGTCGCCGACACGCTGATCGTCGGCGGCGGCATGGCCTACACCTTCTTGAAGGCCAAGGGCTACGAGGTCGGCCAGTCGCTGCTCGACGCCGAGAAGATCGAGGCATGCGCGGGCTATCTGGCCCAGGCCGAGGCGGCCGGCAAGAAGATCTTGCTGCCGGTGGACACGCGCGTGGTGGAGACGATCGACTTCGCCGGGCGGACCGCCTCCGAGGTGTCGGTCGTCGCGGCCGACGCCATCCCCGCCGATTTGCAGGGCGCCGACATCGGCCCCCAGACCGAGGCGCTGTTCGCCGAGGCGGTCAAGTCGGCGGCGACGGTCTTCTGGAACGGCCCGATGGGCGTTTTTGAGGTCGAGTCGCTGGCCGGCGGCACGCTGGCCATCGCCAAGGCGCTGGCCGAATCCAAGGCGTTCACCGTTGTCGGCGGCGGCGATTCGGCCGCAGCCGTGCGCCAGTTGGGCTTCGACGACGCCCAGTTCGGCCACATCTCGACCGGCGGCGGGGCCTCCCTGGAATACCTGGAGGGCAAGGAACTGCCCGGCCTGGCCGTTTTGGAGGGCTGAGCGATGGCCCGTATCCCATTGATGGCTGGCAACTGGAAGATGAACCTCAACCACATCGAGGCCACCGGCCTGGTGCAGGAGCTGGCTTGGACGCTGAAGGACTTCCACTACGAGCCGGAGAAATCGGAGGCGGCCGTCATCGTGCCGTTCACCGACATCCGCTCGGTGCAGACGATCATCGAGGGCGACAAGCTGCCGCTCAAGTTCGGCGCGCAGGACGTCTCCGTCCACGACCAGGGGGCCTACACCGGCGAGATCGCCGCGCCCTTCCTGGCCAAGCTGAACTGCTCGTATGTGGTCGTCGGCCACTCGGAGCGCCGCGAATACCACGGCGAGACCGACGAGCTGATCAACGCCAAAGCCAAGAAGGTTTTGGAGAACGGCATGACGCCGATCATCTGCGTCGGCGAGGTGCTGGAGATCCGCAAGGCGGGCAACCACGTCTCGCACGTCCTCGGGCAGACCAAGGGCGTTTTGGACGGTTTGACGCCGCAGCAGGTCGGCGGGCTGGTCATCGCCTACGAGCCGGTCTGGGCGATCGGCACCGGCGAGGTGGCCACCCCGGCCGACGCGCAGGAGGTTTGCGGGGCGATCCGCGGCTACGTGGCCGAGGCTTTCGGGGCCGAGGCGGCGCAGCAAGTGCGCATACAGTACGGCGGCTCCGTCAAGGCGTCCAATGTGGCCGAGATCATGGCCGAGCCGGACGTCGACGGCGCGCTGGTCGGCGGCGCCAGCTTGAAGGCCGACGAGTTCGCCAAGATCGTGCTGTTCGACCGCTGAGTTGTCCAGCCAGCGTTGGGGCCGGGTGGTTGCCTCCCGGCCCCAACTGTGTCTGTGCGCGGCGCGCGGCGTGTGATCCGGGATACCAGCGATACGACCACGCGGGTCGTCGAGTCTGTGTCTGTGCGTTGTGCGCGGGACGGTCGGCCGGCTGGGTGCTGACGGTTGGATGCGAGCCAAGGGGCCGGGTGTCAAACACCCGGCCCCTTTTTTGTGTGTGTGCAGTTACGTTGTGGTCGCGGCGCGTCCCGCGCGCATTCCGGGACGCGCCGCGCGGGCCCGGCCGACCCGGCGCGCCCCGTCTTCGCGGAGGTGCCACCGGCGGCTCACCCGACCCGGCGCGCCCTCGGAGTCCGTCGAGGGACGCGCCGCCCGGGCTTCACCGCCTCCTGGCAGGCACCCGTTGTCCGCCGAGTGACGCCGCCGGCGGCGTCACTCACGCCTGGTCGAGGCCCGTCCGCCCTGGCCGCGATGGCGGTGGGCGGCGATCATCCAGACCACCAGCAGCAGGACGCCGGACAGGCCGAGCGTCCAACCGGCCCAGGCCTGGCGGGTCTCGGCGACTGTGCCGCCGGTCAGCGCGCCCGGACCCTCGTCGGTGGCCACGACGTCGGGCCCCTCGTTCTCGGTGGCCAGAGCCGTCGGCGTGGCCTTCGTCGGGCTGGGCGTCGGGCTGGTCGTCGAGGGCGAAGGCGTCAACTCGGTGGTCGGCAGCTTCGTCGTCGTGGCGGACGGCTCGGGGTCCGGGTCGTCGAGGCGCCCTGTCGCCAGCGGCGTCGGCTCCGGTTCGGGGTCGAGCGTCGGCGTCGTCGTCACCGTCGGCTCGCCGGTCGGCGTCGGATCGGGCGTCGTCGTGCTTGGAGCAGGCGTCGGCGTCGGGTCCTCGCTGGGTTCCGGCGTGGGCGTGGGCTCTTCGCTCGGTTCCGGCGTGGGCTCGGGTGTCGGCGTGGGCTCTTCGCTTGGCTCGGGCGTGGGCGTCGGTTCTTCGCTTGGCTCGGGCGTGGGCTCGGGCGTCGGGGTCGGCTCGGGCGTCGGCGTGTAGGTGTTGACGAACGCCAGCGACGGCCACGGCTTGGCCTCGGCGTCGGACGACGAGTGCGAGTACTCCGTGTGGGAGATCTCCTTGCCGTCCAACAGGCCGGTAACGGTCGTGTTGACGGTTAGCGTGCCCACCTGGTCGTCCTCCACGCTCAGGCAGAGGCGATATTCGGTGGCGTCGTACGTCACGTCCGCCAGCGGCTCGGCGCCCTCCTCGGGCAGCACGCCGTCCGGCTCGATCTCGGAGACGGTGTAGCAGTAGGTCGCGCCGTCGTCGTCCTGGTTGAACTCCCACTCGTCGTCAAACAGGCTCATCACCTCGGTTTGGCCGTCGCCGCGCTCGGCGGCGTTGCTCCACACCACCGGCTCGGAGGCGCCGTCGGCCCAGTCGATGCCCAGGCGCTCGGCGGACAGCTCGTCGTCGGCGGTCAGCTTGAACCAGAACTCGCCCGGCTCCATGTCGCGGCCGTTCAGCGTCTTGGTCACCTCCAACTGCCAGTCGAGGCTGGTCAGATAGTAGTTGACGAAGGTCAGGTCGCCCTCGTGGCTGGTGGCCACGTTGAGGCGGCCGTCGCCGGAGTCGGTGACGGTGAACGTGATCGTTCGCGAGGCGGTGTCGTAGTCGACGCCGGGGACGGCGTCCTCGGGCTCCACCTCGGCCACCTGGTAGCGGTAGACGCCGGGCCGGGTGAACTCGACCGTTCCGAAGGTGAACTCCCGCAGGCCGGTCTCCGGATTGGTCGGCGAGTCGTCGCTCAGCGTCACCTCGGTGACGGCGGGCATCGGCCCGTCCTGCAGCGGCGTCACCTTGAAGGTGAACTCGTCGCCGTCGCGCCAGTCGCGTCCCACCAGCTTCTTGGAGAAGGTCGCCTGCGCCTGGACGGCGGCGGGCAGGTATTCGTTGTGGAACGCGAAGGTCGGCAGGCCGCCGTCGCGCGAGTCGTGCTCGGAGATCAGCTCTTCGCCGTCGTAGATCTCCGAGCGCACGTAGATCGCGCCGGTGGCGGCGTCGTAACGCGGATAGACCAGCAGCCGGTAGACGGTGTCGTCATAGACGACGCCTGCCGCCGAGCCGGCCTGCTCGCTGATCTCGTAGGTGTAGACCTTGCCGAGGTCGGACTGGTCGAAGTCGAAGTCGCCGGGCAGCAGCGTCAACGCCGGGTTGGATCCGCCGAAGCCATTGGCGACGGTCATCTGGCGGTGGGCCGGGTCGTCCGGGTTCTCGGGGAACTGCGCCTTGGCGCCGGAGGCCTCGTCCTGCGCGGTGACGACGAACGTGAACTCGCCGGGCCGCAGCGTCCGCCCGCTCAGCGTCTTGGTGACGTTGGCGCCGCCGAAGGTCCGGGTGGCCCGGTAGTAGTTGGTGAACGACGCCGTGCCGCCGCCCTGGACGCGGTAGGTGGCGGTCAGCTCGCCCTCCTCGTCGCCGTTGGCGACGGTCACCTCGTAGACCACCTTGCGGGTGTCGTAGGTGATGTTCGGCGCCTTGTCGGACGGCACGACTTCGGTGATGGCGAACTGGTAGTTGCCGGCCTTGTGGAAGACGATGCCGGAGCCGTCCTCGCCGCCGTCGAAAACGAAGTTGGCGCGGTTGTGGCTCTGCCAGGCCCAGTCGATGGTCACCTCGTCGGCCAGGTCGCCGTCGGTGTCGACCGGCAGCTCGACGTCGCCGGACTCGACGGCGGCCTGGGTGGCGGTGTCGTTGGCCTGCAGGCGGAAGGTGAACTCGTCGCCTTCCAGCCAGTCGCGGCCGTTGAGCGTCTTCGAGGCCGGCAGCACGACTTGGGCCGGACTGGCGTCATAGGTGTTGACGAACAGCCGGTCGGCGTCGGCCACGTTGTTGGCGAAGGCCTCGGGGTCCATCGGGTCGCAGTCGCCGTAGGGCGCCTCCTCGGTGATGGCGGCCTTGGTGGTGTGGCAGTGGGTGACGTCGAAGGTCAGCACCGAGCGGCCGTCGATTTCGGCCGCGCCGATTTCGGAGCGCCAGAACCACACCGCGTCGGAGTATTCGACGTTGGACTGGTCGCCCTCGACCTCCATGGCGCGGTAGTAGTAGGCGTGTCCGACGTTCTCGGGCGTGGCTACGACGGTCGGCGTGGAGACGTTGGAGCCGTTGTTCTTGACTGTCACCTGGTTGGAGTCGCCCTGCAAGTCGCCGACGGTGTCGAACGGCGGGTCGCCGATCGTCTCGGTGCCCCCCTCCACCTCGTCGAGGTCTTGGCCGAGGAAGTCGAAGGTGAACTCGTATTGGTGGCTGGGGATGCTGAGCGTCCCGGTGGCGCTGTCACGCACCATCTTGGTGGCGGTGAAGGCGCCGTAGGCGACGTCGGCGTCGAAGGTGTTGGTGAACGCCGCCGCGTCGGCCGGCTGGGCCGGTGTGACGGGCTGTCCGCCGTCGTTGGCCGTCTGGGTCAGTGCGGCGTTGGCGGCCAGCTTGCCGGTCCCGTTGTCGCTGACCGTCACCGTCCAGGTGTAGGACGCGCCGGAGTAGGAGACGCCCGGGGCGCGCTCGTCGTCAACCTCGGTGATGGTGTACGAGTAGACGCCGGGAGCGGTGAACTCCAATTCGGGGAAGACGGCCTGGCCGTGGCCGTCGCCGTCGGTCCGCTGGAACTCGGCGGTCTGGCAGCTCTGGGCAGCGGCGCCGACGGGGCACAGCTTGGCGTAGAAGTGGTCGTCGTCGTTCCAGGTGCGGCCGGTCAGCGTCTTCTCGGCGACCGGGGCGGCCAGGGTGGCCGACTGCGGCGCGTAGGTGTTGGTGAACGCCGCCTCGACGGTCGTGGCGGTGTCGACGTCGATGACGCCGCTGACGGCGGCCGGCTGGCCCTCGCTGTCGACCGGGCCGGTCTGGGAGTAGCCAGGCGGCATGTCGTCGGACTCCTCGGTGATCGAGTAGGCGGCGCCGTCGGGCAGGCCGTAGATGGTGGCGAACTGGTTGGCCGTCAACTGGATCTCGCCGCCGTCGGCGACCGTGCCAGCCGAAAGCGGCGACGTCGGGTCGGCGGTCGAATAGATCGAGTAGGGGTATTCGCCCTCCAGTGACTCGCCCTCGGCGGTGGTCAGCCGCAGCGCCGCCTTGAAAGTGAAGACGGAGCCGTCGAGGTCGGGGTTCAGGCCGTTGGCGGCCTGAACGGCTTTGCGGATGGTCAGCGTGCCGGGCACGTTGTAGGCCAGGTAGCCGTTGTTGCCCAGCAGCACCTCGACCGATTCGCTGGTGAAGGCCGACACGCGGGCGTAGGCGGCGGTGTCGGTCGGGTTGGACTCGTCGCCGTCGTGGCAGACCGGGTAGTTGTTCACCCAGTCCAGGTCGGCGCACTTCTCGTGGTCGAGGCTGTTCGGCACCGACACCGAGCGCATCCCGGCCGGGGCGACCATCTGGCCGTCGACCTCCTTGATGCGCAGCTCGTCGGTTTGGGCGGCCTCCAGGGCGGCCTTGGTCGCCTCGACCGGCACGCGGTACTTCTCCACCTGGTCGTGCGTGTCGCCGTAGCGGTATTCGGTCAGGTAGTAGTAGACCGGCGCGTCCTGGGCGAGTGCGGCCCATTGCGCGGCGGTGAATGTCTGGTCCAGGTTGTCGTCGGTGTAGAGCACCTTGTCGGACGGCACCCGGTAGAACGGGTTGTCGTCGCTGGGCACGAACGACGCGGTGGCCTCGGCGGCCGCCGCCTGGCCGTCGGATGCCGGGGTGTAGTCGTTGGCGTAGAAGCGGACCAGTCCGTCGACGGTGTGCGAGGCGATGTAATCCGCCAGGGCGGTGCCGTCCTGGGAGGTTTCGGTGTTCAACGCCGTCGGGTTGCCGAGGTTCTCCAGCACGCCCGCCTTCGGCGCCACCTTGTAGTAGACGTGCACCGGGTGGGAGATGTATTGCTTCATGGAGACGGGGTTGCCGTCCTCGTCGGTGACGATGCGCGAGTCGCGCAGCGGCAGCAGCGTCGTCGGGATCTGCACGATGACGACGTCGCCGGTGGCCAGCGCGGCCGACTTCTTGACGTAGACGTTGATCGTCGAAACGTCGGCGTTGGGCACCACCGCGTTGGCGGTGTAGTTGCCGTCGAAGGTGTATTTCGTGGTGCCCTTCGACGGGGTGTCCGGCTCGATGGTCGGGTTGGTGAACGTCTTCTGGACGCAGTCGTTGGGGTTGTCGGCGCCCTCGGGCACCGAGCAGAAGGTCAGGCGGTTGACGTCGGTCACCTCGACGAAGTCGCCGGTCGGGTCGGTGAAGGTGATGTACGCGCCGGACAGCGAGTCGCCCTCGATCGAGGTGACGGGGAAGTTGGGCGCGGCGTCGACGATCTGCTGGGCGATCGACTGGAACGTCTCCACCATGTCCTGGGTGGTGATCGGCGCGTAGAAGGCGTCGTTGTAGGCGATGCCGTCCTTGTAGGACGACGGGTCGTAGGCGGCCGCGGCGGCCGTCGGGTGGGCCACGTTGAAGGTGGCGTTGGCGTTCACCTGGACGGTGACGCTCGACCCGGACTGGTAGGTGGTGTAGGCCTGGGAGAAGCTGGCGTCCATCGCCGAGCCTTCCTCGTGCAGGTCGGCGCGGGTGAACGACGGGTCGAGGGTGGCCATGGCCAGTTGGCGGCCCTGGGTGGACAGCGACGAGATGCCCAGGCCGACGGTGTAGACCTTCGTGGCGACTTCGGCGGTGGCGTCGTCGTCGTCGTTGTAGACGTCGTCGACGCGGTGCTTCTGGTAGGCGGCCGTCATGGCGGCCTTGAAGCCGTTGCCGTAGTACTGCGTGGCGGTCGGCATGCCGGGGCCTTGCGGGGTGCCGGCGGTGGTCGGCGCCCACCAGGCGGTGGTCGGCGCGGAGTAGGTCGGCTCGCCGTCGGTGAAGATCAGCACGTTGGGGATGCGCTGCGACTCGCCGGACACGTTGGCGGAGGATTCGCTGGCCAACGTGTTCATGCCGGTGTAGATGCCGAGCTGGATGTTGGTCGACTGGTAGGAGTTCGTGGCTCCGCCGACGACCAGCGTGGAGGAGTAGGTGCGGAAGGTCAGCTGGCCGTTGTTGGCGCGGGTCAGCACGACGTAGTCGTCGGCGCCGCAGTAGGTGGCGTTGGCGGCGTTGTCGGCGCACTTGCGGGGCGTCGACAGGCTTTCCAGCACCGACGTGCCGGTGCCGAACTGGGAGATCGAGACGCGGTTCTCGTCGTTGTCGGCGACGATGATCTTGATCGCTTCGTTGACGGCCATCGCCATGGCCTGGGCGCGCGAGCCTTCCCAGTTGTTGGTGTCGTCGCAGTAGCCGTCGGTCTGCGGGTAGGCCGGGTCGGACGGGTCGACGCACTGCACCATCGAGCGGGAGTTGTCGAGCACCAGCGCCAGGTCGACGGGCACCTGCGTCTCGGAGGTGATGTGGCGGGTCGAGCCGAGCAGCGACACGGCGACGGCCAGCTCGTTGGCGTCCAGCGTCAGGTCGCTGATGCCATCCTCGTTCTGGGGCACTTTGACGTCTTCGGCGAAGACGGACTTGTCCGACCAGACGCGCCCGGCGTTGCGGGACGACTCGTAGTAGTGCTCGGAGTCGGCGCCTGGGAACTCGTGGTAGGTGGCCGGGTCGGCGACCTTCTCGGCGGGCGTCACCTCGACGGTGGCGGCGCTGGCGCGGTTGAGGGCGCCTGGCAGCACCGTTGCCAGGACGCTGGCGATGATCGCCATGGCGCAGGCCAAGGCGGTCGCTTTGCGGACGGAGCGGGGGCTGATCGGCTGGGCCGAGGCGCCGCGATTGGTCGGTGCATGGGACGGGGTTGTCTGCACGGGCACTCCTTGTCGATTCGTGTTCGCTGAGCGCATGACGCACCCAACGAAGGAATAACAACGCCGCTTCCCAGATTGTTCCCGGATGGTTGAAATTTCTCAGAACGAGGCTTGACGGGCCGTCGTCCGGCTCGAAACGGGGGCTTCGGAGGGCTTCCGACCGCTATCGCTGGCGGCGGGCTACCCTTCGGCGCTGGGCAGGTTGATTGGGTCGCGCACGGTGAAGCCGTGGGCTGCCGCCACGGCGGCGAGCGTTCTGTCGTGGGTCAGCATCGTCGCCGTGGGGTCTGTGCGGAGGGCGGTCGCCAGGTGGATTGCGTCCAAGGTCTTGAGGTGTTCGGGAATCTGGCCCGCGGCGGCAAGGGTCGCGTCGTCCAGGGACACTAAGGCGATTCGGCGCAAGTACGGCCTGGCGATGTCGGGGTCGAGGCCGTCGCGGCGGAGTGTTCTTGTGATCTCCAATTCCAGCAGGCGAGACGAGAATGGCTCGTCGTCTGCGTCCAGTTCGGCAAACCAGTTGCTCGACCCGGCGATAGCGTGGACGACGACCGACGTGTCCAAGTAGAGGGACATCAGTGGTCTTCGTCCATTTCGGCCAGCAGTCGGTCGACTTCCTCGCGGCTCTTCCCAATGGGGGGCGGCAAAGGCTCGTCGAAATTCGGCTCGGACGCCAGCCCCGCCTCGATGAGCAGTTTCACCGGTGAGGCCGAGCCGGACGCGGGGACGATGAACCATCCGATGCGCCCGTGACGCGTGATGGCCACTGGCCTGCCCGCCGCCGTAACGCGGTCCAACACCTCTGAGGTGTGCTGGTTCAGCTCTTTCACCGCCACTGCCGTCATGGGACAAGGGTACTACCGCGATAGAACAATTGTCGTTGGCACGTCCCCGCAGTCGTCCGGGCGGCGGTCTATGTCCCTTGGTCCGCCAGGAGCCAGTCGACGACGTTGATCCGGGGGATTCCGTCGTAGGTCGCGCGCCCGGCGTGGTCGCCGACAAGCAGGGTGCGGGGCGAGAAGCCGGGTATGGTGGCCAAGGGGCGCAGCTCTCGCGCCAAGGTGTCGGGGTTGTCGACGTTCGCAGCCACCTGGAAGTAGTGGGGGCCGTCGGAATTCTCGGCTATGAAGTCGACTTCTGCCGCGTCGAGCTTGCCGACCGCCACTCGGTCGAAGCGGCGCAGCAATTCCAGGAACACCACGTTTTCCAACAAGTGCCCCGAGTCCGCGTTGCGCGAGCCGAGGCGGGCGCGCCGGAGACCGGGGTCGACCAGGTAGTACTTCGGGTTGGTGGAAAGGCGCGCTTTGCCGCGGATGTCGTAGCGGTGGGCGGGATACAACAGATACGCGCCGACAAGGCTGTCGACGTAGGTCTCGACCGTCGCGCGGCCGATCTTCCGTCCCGCCGAGGTCAGCGTGTCGGAAATCCGCTTGATCGAGGCCGGATTGCCGATGTTGTCGAACATGAAGTCCGCGACGCTGTCCAGCACGGCGGTGTTGACCGACCTTTGGCGTGGCGCGACGTCCTTGAGCAACACTGCATCGATGACGCTGTTGAGATATTCGCGGATCATGGCCTCGTCGGTGCCGAGCCGTTCCACATAGGGGAAGCCGCCGAACATGAGATACCGCTCGAACGCCTCGGCTGGCGACGCCGCCTGGGCCTGGCCCGCCAGCTCGGCGAACGACAGCGGCAGCACGTTCAACTCCACATATCGGCCGGTCAATCGAGTGGCCAGGTCGCGGCTCAAGAATCCGGAGTTGGAGCCGGTGACGAACAGCTCCACACCGTCCAACAGCGCCAAGCCGGCCACCGTCCGCTCCAACTGCTCCAGGTGCTGCGCCTCGTCGACGAACACGTAGGTCGTCTTCTGGTGCGCCAGTCCGGTCTGGACTTTGTGATACAACGCCAGTCCGTCGCGCAGCTCGGCTTCGGTGTCCGGGTCTTCGAGATTGAACGCCATTATCCGCGACGGTTCGACGCCGTTGGCCACCAGTTCGGCCTGGAACATCGCCAGCAGCGTCGACTTGCCGGACCGCCGCACCCCTGTGACGACTTTCACCAGCGGATGGCCCGTCCACCGGCGCAGCCAGTCCAGGTATCGAGGACGGTCAGCCAGTCTCACAACTGCAACAATATCAGCAAAAGTTGCTCGCTGTCGACAGTTTTGCATACCTAGCGGCAAAACTGTCGACAGTGCTGAGGGCTCCCCAGTGGCCAGGAGTCAGGGGCGTCGCACTCGATTCAGGCGATGGCCCCTCGCGTGAAAGCTGGGCCGGGCGGCTGGAAGAAAATGGCTCGTCGAAATTCGGCTCGGACGCCAGCGTCGCTCATTCGTTCTTTTTCTACTCGGCGGCGGCGATGGCCGCCCATGCCTGTTTGAAGTGTTCGTCGAGTGCGGCGGCCAGTTCGGGGATGTCCCTGGCGAGCGTGTTCCAGGTGATGTCCCTGTCGATCTCATCGTATTGGTGGATGATGAAGTTGCGGTTGGCCACCGCGTCCGCCCAGCTCATTCCTCTGGGTGCGGGCAGCCCGCGCCTGTCGAGGCGGTTTGCGGCCTCGCCCAGCTTCATCATTAGGGAGTCTCCGGCTTCCTAGCGGAAAGGATCGGCCAGGTACGCCTGTTCGCCGCCGGCAACGATCCGGCTGGCGGCCTCCAGCCATGCCTGGATGTGAAGGAGGTCTTTGGCGGCTCGGGTGTCCATCACAGCAGCACCGCCTCTCGCCTGATGTTGTCGTCTATCACCGGCTTCAGGGCTCCGTAGGCGAGCAAGTCGACCTCGTGGCCGAGAACTTGCTCGAGGGCTCGCTTCAGGCGGGAGAGGTCTTGCAGCGACGCCCCGTCGGGTTGCTGCACAAGCAAGTCGATGTCGGACGCCTGTGACGACTCGCCCCTGGCCACCGAGCCGAACACCGCCAGATTCTTGAACCCGGCTTCGGCGGCGACTTCCTTGAGGACGATGGCGCTGGCTTCCAGGGCCTCGGCGGGTGGCAGGTGTGCCAGCTTGGAGGCGGTCCTGAGTTGTTGGCTGACGGCGGGCTGGCTGACTCCGAGGGCGTCGGCGATCTCGCGTTGGCCCATGCCGGTGGCAACCATGGCCCGAAGGGCGGCATGGGCTTGGGCGCTCGCCACGGCTTCGGCGCGTCGCGCCGAGGCGTACACATCCACCAGGCTCATAAGTAAACCTTATCACGACCTGCGCGCCGGGCGGCTGGAAGAGGAGGCTTCCCGCCGCCCGGCTCTGGGGGCCTGCCGCCGGGGTCAGCAGCCGGTCTTGGAGGTGTCCTTGGCGATCTTGTATGACGAGATGGCGTCGTTCCAGGATCGGCTTCCCGCCATGACATAGTCGGGCAGGTTGTAGACGCCGGTGGTGAACGTCCGGTTGGCCCCCAAGTAGTTGGTGTCCTGGTAGATCGTCACCGTCGAGCAGTAGGGCACGTAAAGGTAGCTGACGCGGTCGTTCCAAGTCGACGGGACGGCCGGCTCGTTGGTGGCGGCCGTCTTGGTGATCGTTTGCGGGTTGGCCGACAGGTCGCCGTTGATGTCGTCGTAGAAGACGGCGCCGTTGACGGTCGGGTCGTCGAGGATCCTGAACGAGGTCGTTTGGTCGTTGAACCACGGCCACAGCGAATATGTCCCGTAGGGGAAGGCCTGGTAGATCCCGCTGGCGTTGGCGCCCTGGTAGACGCGAACCTGTTTCTTGGCGCCGGAGACGGTCAGCATGGACGCCTGGTTGTCCCACTTGGACGACATGTTGGTGGTCTGGTTTCCGACGTAGGCGATCCTGTCAGAACTGGTGTTGGTGTCCCAGTAGAACGTCGCGTCGACGGCCGGCACAGTGACGGTGAAGGTGTCCTTCTTGCCGTTGCTGGTCGTGGCGGTGATGGTGGCCGTGCCCGGCCCGACGCCGTAGATGACGACGCCCGCGGAATTGTTCGGCGACCAGGTCGAACTCGGCACGGCGACGTTGGGGTTGGACGACGTCCAGGTTAGGACCGTGTTGGTGACGTCGGATGGTGTTATGGTCGCAACCAAGCCAAGTCCGGCGCCGTTGCCGTTGGCCGCGACGGTGCCATAGGTGCAGTTGGCGTCGGCCCAGGAGGCCGGCGTGCAGGTGAAGGTCACGGCTGTGGCCGGCACGGCGACTGTCACTGTGATCCAGGTGCTCGTGCCGTTCGGTGTGGTGGCTGTGATCCTGGCCGAGCCGCCGCCGACGGCCGTCACGGTGACCGCGCCAGGAGACGTGGTTGTCTTGGACGGGCCGACGGTGGCGACCGCCTGGTTGGACGATGTCCAGTTGACGGTCTTATCGGTGGCGGTCAACGGATAAACGGTTGCTGTCAAGGTGGCCGTCTTGCCCTTGTCGAGGTTCAAAATGTTCGGGGACAGGCTTATCGACCAGACGGCCACGGTGGCCGCTTTGACCGTGACGGAGTAGCTGGCGGTCTTGCCGTTGGCGGTCTTGGCGGTGATTGTCGCCGAGCCTGCCGCCTTGCCGGTGATGGTGGCCGTGGCCGGGTTGGCGGTTGTGGTGGCGGTGCTGACGGTGGCCACGGACATGTTGGAGGAGGTCCACGTCAGAGTCTTGTCGGCGACGTTGGACGGGCTGATCGTCGCGGTGACGGTGGCGGTCTTGCCGATCTCGACGGTGCCCGAGGTCGGGCTCATCGTCACTCCTGTGGCGACGACGGCGGGCACTGGCGGCGTCACGGTGGTGGACGTGGCCGAGCCGTAGCCGACGAAGGTGAATTTCCTGGCCGTGTAGGTCAGGGTGGCGGACGCTTTCGGCGTGACTGTGACGGTGATGGCTTTGCCGGCGTCGGCGTCGACCAGCTTGTAGGTCTTGGCTGTGGCCCCCGAAATGGCCACGCCCGCCCGCTTCCACTGGTAGGTCACCTGGTCGGCGCCCTTGGCGGGTGTGGTGGTGGCGGTGGCTGTGAGCGTCGTGCCGACTGTGGCAGTGGTTGGCGAGATGGTCGCCTTGTCGACGGTCAGCCTGGCGGCGCGGATCACCTTGACGGTGTACGACGGCAGCCCGGAAATAGTCACGACGTATTCGTCCACGCTGCCCGTGCCCCCGGCCGAGGGCGCGGTGTAGTTCGGCATCGACCAGCTGATGCGCGGGTTGATGACGTTCGCCTTGTCGCGATAGAGGACGCTGATCCCGCTGATGGCTTGCCCGTTGCGGGTGACGGTGACCGTCTTGCCGGTGAAGTCGACGCCGGATTGGGCGTACGACCAGCGGCGTACGATGTCATTTTGGGTGAGGTCGTTGCCGGGCAGGTTTTCGTAGGGGAAATAGCCGGCCGACGGCCAGCCGATGCCTTTGCTGCTGGCGGGATTGTCCAACTGGGCTTCGGGCGTGTAGATGCTCACAACCTGGACGCCGAGGTTCTTGTCGCTGGGCGTCCCGGTGAAGGCGACTCCAATGCCGACGCCGGACAACTTCGGGTAGAACAGCCAGTTGCGATGGCCCACTTTGTCGTTGCCAGTCGTTGCGTCGGAGATCATTCCCTCGATGCCTGCCGGGGCTGTTGTGTAACCCAGGCTTAGGTTGGCGTTGTCCGCCGATGACGCGGCGGCGGCGGTGTAGCAGGGCCAGTCGGTTGGCAGGACGTGTTCGATGTCTTGCTTGGCGTACATCGACACGGCGGCCTGTTGGGCGTGGTTGGTGCCGGTGGCGTACTCGGTGACCGACGGGAGCCCCGCCAGGGCGCGGAAGTAGTTGATGGTGGTGATGGACGCGTTGCGGTGGGACGAGGACGTCGTTCCCGGATTGCAGCCGCTGACCGAGCCGGTCCAGTTGGCGGCCACGTCCATCTGCGGCACGAAGTTGTTCAGAAAGGCCGAGCGCACTGCGGATTCGCTGCTGGTGTCGATGGTGACGGAGTCGGCCTGCGCCGGCCAGGTGACGGCCCCCAGCGAGCCGACGCTAAGCGCGGCGCTCAGCAAGGTCAGGGCCAAGCCCTTGCGCCAGCGCCATGTTCGGCTGGTCGATTGCGGACGGGTGGTCTGGTTGTGCATCGTTCTTCCTTCTGCTTGGGCCGGTGGGCGAACCCCGGCGGGTCTTGTTTGGCTGGGGCCGAGCCAGCCCGCCCGCAGGAGACGCCGCAGGCGGACTGGCTCGGCCAGTCGATGGTTGGCCGGAGTTCTTAGGAAAGGGTGAGTGTCACATTCTTGCTTCCGGCGGGGATGTCCAGGTATTGGCCGGTCTTGCCATTCCAGGACAGTTTCATGAGGGTGCCCGATGGGCTGTAGATCCAAATCCGGTAGCAGTCGCCGCTGGAGAACCGGCCGACTGCGAAGTTGTTGTCCACAGAGGTGAAATCGCCGTAGTCGTCGGCCGGGGTCCGCAGGTCCAAGCCGCCGCAAACGTAGTTGTCGTAGTGGACTCGGTAGCCGACCACCGAGTTGCTGGAACTGGGACTCAAGTATCCGATGACGCCGGGCGTGGGAACGGCAACGGTGCTCGCAGAGGTCAGCGACACGCTCTTGCCGCCGCTGGTCGCCGAGACCTGAACCTTCACGGTCTGCCCGGCGTCGGTGCCTCGCACCACAAACGTCTTGCCGGTGGCACCGGAAATCCGAGAGCCGCCGACATACCACTGGTACGTCAGCGTGGCGTTGGTCGGAACCACGCCGGTCGCGGTAGCTGTCAAGGTGCGGCCCGTGGCAACCGTCCCGCTGATCGTGACCGAGCCGATCTTCAGCGGAGCCGTGATCGGGTAGACCACCGTTGTCAGGCCATAGGGCGAGGAGCTCGCTGTGCTGACGGTCGCAGTGACTTGCAATTGTTTGCCCGCCGAGTCCGACGGCAGGGTGTACGAATCTGACGAGCCTGTCTGCATGGTCTGGCCGGCGACCTTCCAGGTGAATGTCTTCGCCGCCCACGACGGCGTGAGCCCGTTCAGCGTCACCGTCACTTTGCTGCCGGCCTCGGTGGGGCTGGACAGTGTCATGCTGGTGAATTTGGCCGTCGGCACAGGCACCGACTTGATCGTGCACGGGCTTGGCTGATATCCGGTCTTGGTGGCGCAGAAGGTGACGTCGATGGCCTGTCCCTTGTAGTCGCTCGGCAGCGTGAACGTCTGACCGGTGAAAACCGTCGTCTTCCCGCCGTCATAGCTCCACTTGTAGGTTTGGGTGGCGTCGGACGGGGTTAGCCCACTAACGCTTCCAGTCAGCTTCGCCCCGGGCGCTGCTGTGCCCGAAACACTCACCGATGTGTACTTGACCTGCGGGAGCGCAGTGGGTTGGGTCACTGTCGGTTGGACGGTTGGCGCGGACACCCGTTGAGTCATTGCCGACGCGAATCCAGTTGTGTCGTAGCCATCTGCGGACACTTGGGCGACTACCCAAATTTGGTAGCCGATGTCGTCGGGGGTCACCACATACTTGGAATCAACCACGTCCCACATCGTCTCCGAATCCTTGAGCCACGTATAGCGCACTTTGGCGCCCGTTGGGGTGATAGTGCCCAATTTGGCTGTCAATGTCGAGCCAACTGTTGCCGAACCGGCTATCGCAACCGATGCAATTGCGGGGGTCTTCTTGTGGGGCGACACCCACATGACCTGTGATCGGGCAGCGTGCTCGACTCCGTCGACCGTAGCCACAACACGGACCTGCAGGTACTCTCCAGCGTCCTTGCTCTGCACTTTGTACTCAACCCCAGAACCAATAGAATCATCCATTGCTGTTGGTGCTCCTCGCATCCATGTGATGCGAGTGCTGGTGCCTGTTGGAAGCACGTCATTGACTTGCGCCCTCAGTGTGCTGCCGACTGTGGCTGTGCCGGTGACGGCGACCGAGCCGACACGCACCTTGGGCACTTCGACATCGGCTTCTCGCACGGAA
>JAISUF010000227.1 GCA_031272195.1 Propionibacteriaceae bacterium | reverse complement strand
ATCTGGCAGCGCTCGCCTCGTCGTCAGCGGCGACACTGGTGACATTCGACCGCGACTTCACACGATTCAAGTCAGTGGACGTCCACCTGCTGTGAGGCGGCTAGTCGGCCGTATGACTGGCCGACCCCACCCTTGCGCCGATCGGAGCCGGGTCGGGGACAAACCTCAGAAGGGGTTGACGATCTTGACGCCTCGAATGGTGGAGCCGTCGGCCAAGTCCTCGGTCAGGACGACGGGACAGCCGACCGCCGCCGCGGCTTCGACAATCAGCGAGTCCCAGTAGTGGAGCTGGTGGCGTTGGGACGTCGCCATCGCCGCTGCCACCATGGGCAGCGTCAGGGGAACGACCTGGTCTGGAGGCCATCCCGCAACAGCGGCCGCCGCGTCGGCGGGGTCCAGCGGCCTGGCCAGCTTCCGCGTCGCGACGACGTAGAACTCCCCGAGAACCTGCGGGCTGACGAAACACCGATGGCTGGCCACCGCCTCTCGTGCCGAGGACTGTTTGGCCGGGTCGCGCGTGTCGAACAGGTACACCAAGACGTTCGTGTCGAGGAACGCCGCCGGCAGCGGGCCGTCACCGCTCATGGGCGTCGTCCCTCGTCCACGTCCGGCCGTCGACACCGCTCGAAGCGGTCGACTTGTCCGCCAGTTCGAGCAGCCAGCCCATCGCCGCCCCGTCGCCGCCCTGATCGGCATAGGCGCTTACGAACGAGCGGACCACCGCGTTCACCGATGTCCTCTCCCGCAAGGCGCGCATCCGCGCCCTCAGCAAGACCTCCTCGTCGATGGCCAGCGTCAAGTTCGTCACAACCAAATCTTAACACGTGTTCCGTGTAGCACAGTTACACTGACTGGCACTCCCGGCGGCTCGCCTCGCGCGTCCGCCTGCCAACCTTCGAGGCCCAGCGGAGACGGGCGCCCAACCTTGCGCAACTTCACCACCGGCGGCGTGTTGCCAGGGCTTATGCTCAGTGGTAGCATTTCTTATGCTCGGTGTGAGCAAAAGTTCTTGGGAGGTACGATGCCCGTCCTGACACCCACCCGGCCGCGAGCCCGCCTGCCGCTGGCCGACGCCGCTTTCCAACGGGTCTGCCATGTCGTCCCGGCCGTCGAGTGGGCAACCATGGCCGACGACGTCGAGGCGATCTGGCGGCTCAAGCGTCAGCGCAACGCCGTCATTCTGGCCCACAACTACATGACGCCGGAGATCTTCCACGGCGTCGCCGACATCACCGGCGACTCGCTGGCCCTGGCCCGGCAGGCCGCGTCGGTGGACGCCGACGTTATCGTCCTGGCCGGGGTGCACTTCATGGCCGAGACCGCCAAACTGCTCAACCCGGACAAGACCGTGCTCATCCCCGACTTGCGCTCGGGCTGCTCGCTGGCCGAGTCGATCACCGCCGAGGACGTCCAAGCCCTCAAGCAGGCCCACCCTGGCGTGCCCGTCGTCGCCTACGTCAACACTTCGGCCGCGGTCAAGGCCGAATCGGACATCTGCTGCACTTCGGGCAACGCCGAAGAGGTGGTACGGTCCTTGGGCGTCGAGCGGCTCATCATGATCCCCGACCAATACCTGGCCGCCAACATCGCCGCCAAAACGGGCGTCGAGGTCATCACCCACCCCGGCGCCTGCGAGGTGCACGAGCGATTCACGCCGCGCGACATCGAGCAAATCCGCCTCGACCACCCCGGCGTCACAGTGCTGGCACACCCGGAGTGCCCCCCGCCAGTGGTCCAAGCCGCCGACTACGCCGGCTCGACCGCCGACATGGTCGAGTACGTGGCCGGCATCGAGCCGGGCGCCCAGCCGGCCACCGTGGCGCTCATCACCGAGTGCTCGATGAGCGACAACGTCGCCCAGCTCTACCCCGGCGTCGCGTTCGTGCGGCCGTGCAACCTGTGCCCCCACATGAAGCGCAACACCCTGGGGTCCATCAGGCGCTCCCTGGAGACCATGACGCACGAGGTCGCACTCCGTCCCGAGACGGCCGCCCGCGCCCTGGCCGCCGTTCAGAGAATGCTGGAGGTGTGACGATGAAGACGATCCGCGTCGAGGGCCCCGTCATCGTCGGAGCCGGCCTGGCCGGACTGGCCGCGGCCGTGGAACTGTCGCCCAAGCCGAGCTTGGCCCTCAGCGCTGGACCGCTGCGCGAGGGCACCTCCACCGACCTGGCCCAAGGCGGCGTGGCGGCGGCCGTCGGCGATGACGACTCCCCCGCCCTGCACGCCGCCGACACGATCCAGGCCGGGGCCGGCCTGTGCGACCCGGCGACGGTGGCCCGCGTCACCGCCGCCGCGCCCGAGGCGATCGGCTGGCTGGTGGAGCAGGGAGTCCGGTTCGACCGCCGCGACGACGGCTCGCTCAAGCGCGGCCTGGAGGGGGCGCACAGCCGGCGACGGATCGTCCACGCCAATGGCGACCAGACCGGTGCCGAGATCGAGCGCGCGCTGCTGGCCCGCGCCAAGGCGCTGGGGTCGATCACGCTGCGCGAGTATTGCCGCGTGACGGGAATCGTCGTCGAAGACGGGCGGGCCGTCGGCGTGCTGGCCGAAGACCGCCGCGAAGGCGCCCTGACGATCCTGGCCGAGGCGGTTGTGTTGGCCACCGGCGGCATCGGCGGGCTGTTCGCCCACACCACCAACCCGCTGTCGTCGCGCGGCCAGGGATTGGCGCTGGCCGCTCGGGCCGGGGCGGCGCTGCGCGACATCGAGATGGTCCAGTTCCACCCCACCGCCATGGCCGTCGGACTCGACCCGATGCCGCTGGTCAGCGAGGCGGTGCGGGGCGAGGGCGCGATCCTCGTCAACGAGGCCGGCGAGCCCGTCTTGGAAGACCCCTTGGCCGCCCGCGATGTCGTCTCGCGGGCCGAATGGGCCCAGTTGCAGGCGGGGCACGAGGTTTTCATCGACGCCCGCCAGCGACCCGGCGCGGCTTTCCCGAGGCTGTTCCCGTCCATCGCCGAGAAGGCGGCCGCCGCCGGACTCGACCCGCGCCGCGATCTGATCCCCGTCAGCCCGGCGGCCCACTACCACATGGGCGGGGTGCTGGTGGACCGCCACGGCCAAAGCACCGTGCCGGGGCTCTACGCGGTCGGCGAGGTGGCCTCGACCGGCCTGCACGGCGCCAACCGGCTGGCCTCCAACTCGCTGCTGGAGGCGGTCGTCTGCGGACGCTGGGCGGCCCAGCACTTGAAGCGCGCCACGCTGCCCGTCAAACAGCTGCGAGCCGACGAGCTGGCTGTCGAGCAAGCCTGCGACGAGCCCGCTTCGACCCCCTTGGAGGCCGCCCAGACCGCGTCCGGACGTCCGGCGCGCCACGCCGAGCGCCAGCCAGGCGGCGCACCCGCTGGTCCAGATGCGGCGCCGACCTGGCGCTCGTTCGCCGGCCTGGGCGCGGCCGAGGTCGATGCGACGCTGCTGCTGCCCGCCCAACACGACCAGCCCGGCGAGTCGCCGCTGTCGATCCAAGCGATTCGCCAACTCGTCGGCCGCGCTGCCGGAGTGACGCGCGACGAGGCGACTCTGCGGCAGGCCCAGGCGGCGCTCGCCAGTCAGACGTCGAGCGACGCGGGACTGGTCGCCTGGCTGTTGGTCTCCTCGGCTCTGGCGCGCCGCGAGTCGCGGGGTGGACACGCGCGCAGCGACCACCCGGCGACGGCCGACCGGCCCGGGCACACCATCGTCGTCCGCTCCGACGCCGAAGCGGCGTTGGCCCGCTGAGGAGGAATCATGAATCCACTGCCCCGCCTGCTGGTCGAGCCGGTCGTCCGAGCCGCCCTGGCCGAAGACTTGGGGCGTCGCGGCGACGTCACCACCGACTCGATCGTCGCCGCCGACCAGACCGCCGCCGTCGCCCTCGTCTCGCGCGAGGCGGGCGTGGTGGCCGGCGCGGACGTCGCGGCGCTGGCCTGGGAGCTGGTCGATCCGCGCATCGAGGTCGCCATCGAGCGGCCGGACGGGTCGGACGTCGAGCCCGGCGCGGTGATCGGCACGGCCGCAGGTCCGGCCCGCGGCCTGTTGACGGGCGAGCGGGTGGCGTTGAACTTCCTCGGCCACCTGTCCGGTGTGGCCACCGGCACAGCGTCGATCGCCCGGGCCATCGCCCACACCCGCGCCAAAGTCGCCGACACCCGCAAGACTATTCCCGGCCTGCGCGCCCTGCAGAAGCACGCCGTGCTGGCCGGCGGGGGGACGAACCACCGCTTCGGTTTGGACGACGCCGTACTGATCAAAGACAACCACATCGCCGTCGCGGGCTCCATCACACGAGCGGTCGAGCTGGCGCGCGCCAACGCCGGGCACCTGGTCAAGATCGAGGTCGAGGTGGACACCCTCGACCAACTGCGCGAGCTTCTCGACGTCGGGGCCGACGCCGTCCTCCTGGACAACATGGACCCGGTGACGCTGAGGCGGGCCGTGGCGCTGGTGGACGGGCGACTCGTCACCGAGGCCAGCGGCCGGATCACCCCAGAGACGGCCGTGGCGGTGGCGGAGTCCGGCGTCGACTTGATCTCGGTCGGCTGGCTTACGCACTCCGCCAAGGTGCTGGACATCGGCCTCGACACCGTCTGACGAGGCGCGGCCATGTCCCGGCGAGGCCACCGCCATAGCTGAGCCTGGGCGCCGGCCGCCACCGGTTCACGCCCAGATCCACACCCAACCCTTGACGAGCGCCATCGGGCAGGCCACCACCCAATGCCGCGAAGCGCTGCCGATCGACGCGCCAATCCGATCAGCGATCAAGCCCGGCCGCGATCTCCTGCGGCGTCCCGTACGACGGCGCGGCCCCCAACCGGGTGACGCAGAATGCGGCCGCGGCCGACGCCAGCCGGGCGGCGCCGCCCATCGAGTCGCCCCTCGCCAGCCCGGCCACCAGCGTCCCGACGAAGGCGTCGCCCGCCCCGGTGGTGTCGACCACCGGCACGGCGTGGGACGCCACCGTCTCGACCGCCCCGCCCGCCTCGGACAGCGCCGACCCGGCGCGGCCCAGCGTCACCACCAGCGAGCGGCTGGGATAGGCGACGGACTCCCCCGCCGCGAAGGCGGCCGCGTCGATGCCCACCTGCGCGGCCTCGATCTCGTTGACGACCAACGGGTCGGCGACGGCCAGCGTCTGCGCCGAGACGCCGGCCGGCGGGGCGAGGTTGAGGACGAAGCGCAGACCTCGCGCGGCGCATGCCGCGGCGACCGCGTCGATCACCACCGGCAGCAGCTCCCCCTGCGTCAGGACGACGCTGTCGGCCGGCAGCGCCTCGACCAGGCGGACCCCCGCCCCGGCGTCGACGAGGTGGTTGGCGCCCGATTCGACGACGATGGAGTTCTCGCCGCCGTCCTCGATCAGTATCAGCGCGCGGCCGCTGCCCGCCTCGGCCACCACGCGCAAGTCGTCCACGCCGACGCCGTAGCCAGACAACTGGTCGCGCAGGAATCGGCCCGCCGCGTCGTCGCCGACGCAGCCGGCGAACCGGGTGGGCGCGCCAGCCAGTGCCGACGCCACCGCCTGGTTGGCCCCTTTGCCGCCCAGCGCGCGCCCCGCGCCGACGGCCAGGACCGTCTCGCCGGGACCGGGCAGTTTGTCCATGCGCAGAATGTCGTCAAGGTTGACCGATCCAACCACCACAACGCCGCTCATCGGGGGCTCCTCGCCTTCTGGCCCCATCGCCGACTGCCCGCTGGCGCGCCGGCGTTGGCGGCCTGTGTTTGGACCCAGACTAACCGACGACCGCCGAGGCCGACCAGCCGCCGCCATGACGAGCGGCGACGTTCGCGGCGGTCGACGACGCCAACCCTGGACGGCCGGGGCTAGCCGACCGCCGACGACTCGCGCACGATCAGCTCGGGCAGAAGGCGCTCCTGGCGGTGCTCGTGGCCGCCGGGCAGTTGCCCGGTGTGCTCCAGCAGCAGCGTGGCGGCACGGTAGCCCAGCTCGTCGATCGGCTGGCGGACGGTGGTCAGGGGCACGATCCAGTCGGCGGCGAAGTCGACGTCGTCGTAGCCGACCAGGGCCACGTCCTCCGGCACCCGCGCCCCCGCGCGGGCCAGCCCCCGGTAGACGCCGAAGGCCAGCATGTCGTTGCCGCACAGGATGCCGTCGGGCAGTTCGCCGGCCAGCATGCGCTCGGCGGCCGCGATGCCGTCTTGGATGCCGAATCCGGGCATCGTGTATTCGGCCAAAGCCTCGGCGGGATCGATGCCGTTGGCGGCCAGCTCCCGGCGCGCCCCCCGCGCCCGCAGCGCCATCTGCCACATCCGGGCCGGGCCGCCGACGAAGGCCAGCCGCCGATGCCCCAGCGCCAACAGGTGGCGGGCCGCCAGCCGCTCGCCTGTGAAGTGGTCGACGCTGACCGAGCAGTCCGACGCCCCCGTCTCGTGGTCGAGGAAGACCAGCGGCATGTCCTCGGCGCTCTCGGGCTGGGCCGCGCCGGCCGGCGTCACCAGCGCCCCCCGGACGCGCTGGGCGGCCAGCATGCGCAGCAGCCGCCTCTCCGAGGCCTGCTCGTTGCCGGAATTGCACAGCATCACCATGTGGCCGACCTCCCCGGCCGCCCGCTCGACCGCCTTGGCCACGCCCATGAAGAAGGGGCTGGCGACGTCCGGCACCACCAGCCCGATGACCTGGGCCGAGACGCCGCTGAGCACGCGGGCCGACTGGTTGGGCACGAACCCCAGTTCGTCGATGGCCTCCTGGACGGCCCGCCGGGTCTTGGGGCGGACCTGCTGGGGCCGGTTGATGGTGTTGGAGACCGTCCCGACCGACACCCCGGCCAGGCGCGCCACATCCCGGATTCCGACTGCCACCCGTGCCCCTTTCGCCAGGCGAGCGACGTTGCTAACGATTTGGTCACGACCTGGGCCGCGCCATTGCGCCCGCCTCGTCGAAAAGAGTATATTCGCATTGACAGCAAAATTGAACCGGTTCAAAGTCAAGGAGGACAGTATGAACCGCTGGCATGTGCCCGACTGCTACATCCCGCCGCGAAGTTCCGGCGGACAGCCCTCGCACGAGTCGATCTGCGTGCTCAACGACTCCAGCCAAGACGCCCACCTGACGCTCACCGCCTACTTCGCCGACCGCGAACCGGAGCGGTCCGCGCCGGTCCTCGTCCCCGCCCGGCGCGACTTGCACCTGCGCACGGCCATCCCCGAACAAGTCGGGGGGCTGCGGCTGCAACCCGACGTCCCCTACGGAATCGTCGTCGAATCCGAGGCCGACCTGAAAGTCCAGTACAGCAGGCTGGACACCACCCAACCCGCCTACACGCTCATGACGGCGCTGCTGCCGTCCCACAACTGAGACACCAGACCACCCGAGGAGAACACATGAAAACATCACGCATCCTGTCCGCCGCCATCGCCCTGGCCCTGGCGGCCAGCATGTCGGCCTGCTCGGCCGGCGACCAAACCGGCGCGACGACCAGCTCCGGCGGCGCCAAGGACTACAACATCGCCATCGTCCCCAAGGACGCCACCAACCCGTGGTTCGTCCGCATGGAGGTCGGGGTGAAGAAGTTCGCCGCCGACACCGGCTTGAACGTCTACCAGAAGGGCCCCTCCGAGACCGACGCCACCATGCAGGCGCAGGTCATCCAAGACCTGATCGCCCAGGGCGTCGACGCCATCGCCGTCGTGCCGGTCGATCCGGGCGCGCTGGAGACGGTCCTCAAGCAGGCGATGGACGCCGGCATCGTCGTCGTCACCCACGAGGGCGCCTCGCAGCAGAACACGCAATACGACATCGAAGCCTTCAACAACACCGCCTACGGCGCCTTCATCATGGACAACCTGGCCAAGGCGATGGGCGAGGAGGGCGTCTACACCACGATGGTCGGACACGTCACCAACGCCTCCCACAACGAATGGGCCGACGGCGGCGTCGCCCGCCAGAAGGAGGCCTACCCGAAGATGACGCTGCTGGCCGAGGAGCCGCGCGTCGAGTCGCAGGACGACGGCGAGGTCGCCTACCAGACCGCCAAGGAGCTGTTGAAGAAGTATCCGCAGCTCAAAGGCATCATGGGCACCTCCTCGTTCGACGCGCCCGGCGTCGCCCGCGCCATCGACGAGCTGGGCCTCAAAGGCAAGGTCTTCACCGCCGGAACGGGCATGCCGCAGGCCAACAAGGAGATCTTGGAGAACGGCACCGTCCAGACGCTGACGCTATGGGATCCCGCCGACGCCGGCTACGCCATGGCGTCACTGTGCCGCAAGATCCTCGACGGCGAGGAGATCAAGGCCCCGCTCGACCTGGGAGTCACCGGCTACGAGGCGATGAACTTCGCCGCTGACTCCACGAAGGTGCTGGAGGGCAACGCCCAGATCG
>JAISUF010000214.1 GCA_031272195.1 Propionibacteriaceae bacterium | reverse complement strand
CCGCCCGGGTGCGCGACGAAGTCGACTCCGGGGTGCCGAACGTGCTGTCGATCCAGCTGGACAGGGTCGACGGCACCCCGCCGCCGATCGTCAAGGACGAGTCGGGGTCGTGGAAGCTGCTCGTGCCCAACGTCGCCCACACCTGCCTCCTGACCATCGTCAAGCCCGGCCAGCGCCCCGTCTACCTGAAGAACGTCAACGACTTCCAGTTGACGCTCGCCCCCAACCAGAGGGTCACGCTGTTCGCCGACGTCAGCCGCGGGCTGGACAACGCCGAGATCATCGTCTCACCGGTCTGACGCCCGGCCGGTTCAGCGGCGCAGCAACACCCGGCCGATGGCCGCTACGCCGACGGCGGAGGCGATGGCGACCAGGCCGAAGATGACGACGCCGACGATCATGTCGTCGGTGTCGGCGGGCGTGCCCACCTGTGT
Source organism: Propionibacteriaceae bacterium (assembly GCA_031272195.1). Taxonomy (GTDB): domain Bacteria; phylum Actinomycetota; class Actinomycetes; order Propionibacteriales; family Propionibacteriaceae; genus Propionicimonas. The sequence continues at coordinate 24,843 of JAISUF010000214.1, read as the reverse complement.
CGCCATGAAAACCGTGGCCGGCGCGAAGGCCAAGAAGACCAGGACGAGCACGATCAGGCCGACGATGTGCCAGACCGACGGGCCACGCCGTCCGACCGCCGCAGGCGCGGGCAGGTTCGCCAGGCCGGGGCTGATTTTCGGCTGTCTCGGCCAGCGCCAGCGCGCCGCTGGGATGTCCTTCGGGTCGCGGGGCGGCATCGCCACAATGAGATCCGGGCCGACGGCCGCGTCGAGCCGGGACAACGCCTCGCGCACCGGCGACGGATACCGGTTCGGCTCGATGTCGACGCGGGCCCAATCGACGCCGACCAGGACGCGCGCCCCGTCGGGCCAGGCCAGCAGGGCCGCGCTGTCGTCCAGCCTGACCGTCTCGCGGACCCCCGGCGCGACAAGCGAGAAGCCATCCGCGCCCAGATACAGGACGGCGCCCGAGTCGCCCGTGTAGCCCGGCCCGGCGACGACGCTAGTCGACCAGCCCGGAAGGCGCGGCAGGGCGATGGACGCCTGAACCTGAGGCGGAGCCGCCAGCAGCGCCACGTCCCAGGAGCGCGCCGCCACCTCCCACAGCTCCGCCACCGCTGGTTCGGGGCGGCCCTGGCGTTCGGCCAAGCCGACCACTTGGCGGCCAATCAGCGCGTCGAAGACGTGTTGGCCGATGTCGGCGGCGTCCTGCTCGGCCTCCGGCCCGAGCGGGTCGGGCTGACGCCAAGCCGAGGCTACCTCGGCCTGGTCGAACTGGCCGGCCCGCAGCCCGGCCAGCACACCGAGGAACGCCCCCGCGGCCGGTTCAGCCTTGCCGGGTTGGCAGTCGCAGGCCGCCGTCAACTCGGCGTAACGGGCGTCGATCGGGCGGTACGCCACCTGCGTCGAGTAGGACAGCCCGGTGTCCTGCCGCATGACCTGGTGGAGGCGGCGGCCCAGCACTTGGGCGTAGGCGGTCGCCGCGTCAACCCGCGGCACGAAGGTCTGCCACGCCAGCCCCTGGGCCGGCCCGGCCATCCAGGCAGGCGTAGTCAGGGGCAACGGCGCCAGGTCCGGCAGCGGGCAGGGCTGGCCCGCCGGCAGCGGCAACTCGATGGCGGGCAGGTGGTCGGGATCGGCCACGCCGGTCAGCCAGACGACGGCGTTGGCCCGGGTGAAATAGCGGGCGGACCAGGCCCGCAGATAGTCCGGCGTGAAGACGTTCAGACCCCATTCGGCGCTCGTGCCCAGCCCGCGGCTGCGCGCCCCGTAACGGCGTCGGCGCAGCAGATCCGCCAGGTCGGGCCGGCGCCCCGCCGCCTCGGTCTCGAGAATGCCCTTTTCGGTCGCCAGCCGGTCGAAGGGCAGCTCGCCCAGCGCCGTGCAGACGCGGCGCAGGAAGTCGGCCGCCTGGTCGACCGGGCCGGCCGTGAAGAACGATGTCACGGTCTCGCCGGTCGTCCCGTTGACGTGGGCGTCCGTTGAGCCGAACTGGAACAGCGCCAGATGCTCAATGAGATGACTGGCGCCCGACCGCGCCAGGGTCTCGTCGGCGTAGCCGACCCGGAAGCTGATGCCGGCGCGCACCGCGCCGTCGTCGCCAGGGCCCGGCACGATCAGCGCGTCAACCCCGTCCAATTGTGTGCGCAGGATTGCCATGCCCGCCTCGTTTCCTTCTTCGACCGCCTAGACGCGAGTCTAGAGCCTCACCCCGCCACCACGCGCCTCGGCCGGGTGGCAGCGCTTCGGCCGGCCGCCGAAGCGGATGTCTTTCGCCCCCGCCCGCCAACGGCGGCGACGCCGAGGGAGCCATTGCCTGCCTTGACATGGCCGCAGCCGACGCGCAGCGCCTCTGGTCTCTTGACAGCTCAGCCTGACGCGCCACACCATGACCGGCCAGGCCCTGCCTGACCGGGCCGTCAGCTCTCAATACAGGATGGTGGCCAGCTCGCCGACCCGCGTGAAGCCGAGCTTCTCGTAGCAGCGCAGGGCCGGGGCGTTGAACTCGTTGACGTACAGGCAGGCGGTGCGGTGCTCGGCCAGGACGTACTCCACGACGGCCGCCATGGCCGCGGTGGACAGCCCGTGCCCGCGATACTCCGGAGCCATCCACACGCCTTGGATTTGGGCCACTGGGCCGACGGCCGTGCCGACGTCGGCCTTGAAGACGACCCGCCCGCCCTCGACGATGCCGAAGGCCCGCCCCGACGACACCAGCCGGTAGTAGTGGCTGCGGAAACGGGCGTGCAGGTCGGCGCCCGGCTCGGCCCCGACCTCCTCGGCGTACATCGCCACCGAGGCGTCCAGATACAAATTGAACTCCGCCATCGTGATCGGGCGCACGCGCGTGTCGGCCTTCCACTCCGGCGGCGTGCTCAAGGCCAGCATCGGCTGGCGGGGGCGGATCTCGCGGACCGCCGAATAGCTGCGCCCGTAGCGCCGACTCAGGGCGCCCCACAGCGGCAGCGACTGTTCGGCCGGGCCCAGGATCGACGTGCAAGTCCGCCGCCGCCCCATGAAACCGGCGAAGGCCGAGATGGCCGTCGCATCGACCGCCACCGGCACCATGTTCTGGCCGACGTACAGCAGGCTGGCGACGTCGCCGCCCGGCCAACCCCACAGTTGCCCCGGCGCGTGGCTGTCCAGCGCACCCAATTCGACCCGCGCGGCCACGTAGATGTTGCGCACCGGGTCGGCCGAGACGATGCGCCGCACATCCGGCGCGTCCTCGGGGCCGAGCAGTCTGGGCCTCATCGCCCGACGACCACTTCGACTTGGCCTGGGCCCCGCTGCGGCGACTCGTCGGCCAGGCGATGGGCCTGCTCCAGCAGCGTGGCGACGATGTCCTCCTCCGGCACCGTCGCGACGACTTCGCCCTTGACGAAAATCTGGCCCTTGCCGTTGCCGGACGCCACACCCAAGTCGGCCTCGCGCGCCTCGCCGGGACCGTTGACGACACAGCCCATGACGGCCACCCGCAGCGGGACGGCCAATCCGGCCAGCCCCCGCGTCACCTCCTCGGCCAGCGTGTAGACGTCGACCTGGGCCCGTCCGCACGACGGGCAGGAGACGATCTCCAACTGGCGGGGGCGCAGATTGAGCGATTCGAGGATCTTGACGCCGACCTTGACCTCCTCGACCGGCGGGGCCGACAGCGACACCCGGATGGTGTCGCCGATGCCCTGGGCCAGCAATGCCCCGAAGGCGACCGCCGACTTGACCGTCCCCTGGAAGGCCGGCCCGGCCTCCGTCACGCCGAGGTGGAGGGGATAGTCGCAGGCGTCGGACAACAGTTGGTAGGCCCGCACCATGACCACCGGGTCGTGGTGTTTGACAGAGATCTTGAAGTCGCGGAAGCCGACCTCCTCGAACAGGCTGGCCTCCCACAGCGCCGACTCGACCAGCGCCTCGGGCGTCGGCGAGCCGTGTTTCTCCAGCAGCCGCCGGTCGAGCGAGCCGGCGTTGACGCCGATGCGGATCGACACCCCGGCGTCGGTGGCGGCCTTGGCGATCTGCTTGACCTGGTCGTCGAAAGCCCTGATGTTGCCGGGGTTGACGCGCACCCCCGCGCAGCCCGCCTCGATGGCGGCGAAGACGTACTTCGGCTGGAAGTGGATGTCGGCTATGACGGGCAACTGGCTCTTCTTGGCGATGGCCGGCAGCGCGTCGGCGTCGTCCTGGCTGGGCACGGCCACCCGCACGATGTCGCAGCCGGCGGCGGACAGCTCGGCGATCTGCTGGAGCGTGGCGTTGACGTCGACCGTCTTGGTGGTCGTCATCGACTGGACCGAGATCGGCGCGCCGCCGCCGACTTTGACCTTCCCGACGTTGAGCTGGCGGGTCGGCCGGCGCGGGGCCAACACCGTCGGCGAGGCCGGCATCCCAAGACTGACACTCATGGGTTCATCATATTCTCGCGCCCCGCAGCGCCGCAGGTCCGTCGCACCGAGTCGCCCGAGCCGTCCGCGCCGAGCGCCGCCACGCCACGCCAATCGACTGCCCGCGCCATCCTCACAGGCCAGCGCTGTGGGCCCGGACGCCTACATGATGCTGAGCGGATTGACGATGTCGGCCAGGATCAACACCACGCCGCACAGCATCAGGAAGCCGCCGACGGCGTAGGCCACGGGCAGGAGCTTGGCGGTGTCGAAAAACCCCGGATCGGGCCGCCGCAGCAGTTTGGCCCCCTTGCGGCGCAGCCACTCGTACAGCGCGCCGGCGATGTGGCCGCCGTCCAGCGGCGGCAGCGGCACCAGGTTGAAGATCGCCAAGAACAAGTTGATCGAGCCCAGCAGTTGGGCGAACATGGCCGCTTTGGCCCCCACGTCGATGCCGTCGGCGCTGGCGACCTCGCCGGCCACCACCGACGCCCCGACGATCGACATCGGCGACGACGCCGAGCGCTCCTTGCCCTGGACCATGTCCGCCACCACGCTGACCACGCTGACGGGGAACTTCGCCAGGGCGACGAGGCTCTGGCCGGTCATCGTGCCCATCGCCGACAGGGCGTCCAGCGGCGTGCCCTTGACCAGTTCGGTCTTCGGCGTGACGCCGAGCCAGCCGGCCGCCACGGTCGCGGAGGGGTCCCATTGGTCGGCGACCTGCGTCACGCGCGTGTTGACGGGGGTCAACTCGACGCGCCGCCCGTCCCGCTCGACGGTGATCGCGGCCTCGTGGTCGAGGTTGGCGCGGATCAGGCCGGTGAGCTGGGCGTAGCTGGTGATCTCGACGCCGTTGAAGGCGACGATCTTGTCGCCGGCTTTCAGGCCCGCCGCCGCCGCCGGGGTGAGCGGATCGGTTGCGGCGCAGGTCGTGGCGTCGGCCTGGGCCGGGACGCAGGGCGCGACGTAGGCCAGCTCGGTCGAAGACTGGTAGGAGCCGTAGAACATGTAGACGGCCGAGAAGATGACGAAGGCGATCAGAATGTTCATGAACGGCCCGCCGAACATCGTCACCACCTTCTGCCAGGTCTTCTTCTGGTAGAGCAGGCGGTTGCCGGCCACGTCCTCGGGCGTGATCTGCTCCCACTCCTCGGCCCTGGCCAGGTTGGCGAACTCGGCCAGCCGGGACGGCTTGTCGGCCCGCTTCGACTCCGGGGGGTACATGCCCATCAGTTGCACGAAGCCGCCCAGCGGGAAGGCTTTGACGCCGTACTCGGTCTCGCCGACCGTCTTGGACCAGATGGTCGGCCCGAAGCCGACGAAGTAGCGCGGCACGCGCACGCCGAAGCGTTTGGCCGGCGCCATGTGGCCGATCTCGTGCAGCGCCACCGACACGATAATGAACAAGAAGAACAGCACTCCCGAGATGATCGCGACGATCACGCTTGGCCTCCAATCATGGCTGCGGCTTGGCGGCGGGCCCAGGCGTCCGCCGCCAGGACCGCCTCGAGGTTGAACGCGCCCGGTTGGTGGGCCCGGCAGGTCGCCGCCACGACATCGACGATACCCAGGTATGGCAACCGGCCCGCGCAGAAGGCGTCCACCGCCACCTCGTTGGCGGCGTTGAAGACCGCCGGAAAGGTGCCCGACAGCTTGCCCATCCGCCTGGCCAGCTCGACGGCCGGGAAGGCTTCGCCGTCCAGCGGCTCGAAGGTCCACTGCGCGGCCTTGGACCAGTCGACGGGTTGGGCGACGCCCGGCAGGCGGTCGGGCCAGCTCAGGCCCAGCGCGATGGGCAGCTTCATGTCGGGGGGCGAGCATTGGGCGATCGTCGAGCCGTCTTGGAACTCGACCATCGAATGCACCACCGATTGGGGGTGCACGACGACCTCGATGCGGTCCAGGTCGATGTCGAACAGCAACCCGGCCTCGAGCAGCTCCAACCCCTTGTTGACGAGGGTGGACGAGTTGATCGTGACGACGCGGCCCATCTCCCAGGTGGGGTGGTGGAGGGCTTCGGCGGGCGTCACGCCGCGCAGTTGCTCGCGGCTGCGGCCGCGAAACGGCCCGCCCGAGGCGGTCAGGATGAGGCGCTTGACTTCGCCGTGGCTGCCCGCGCGCAGCGCCTGGGCGAAGGCCGAGTGCTCGGAGTCGACGGGCACGATCTGGCCGGGCTTGGCGGCGTCGGCGACCAGCCGCCCGCCGACCACCAGCGACTCCTTGTTGGCCAGGGCCAGCGTGCTGCCGGCCGTCAGCGCGGCCAGCGTTGGACGCAGCCCCGCCGCCCCCGTTATGCCGTTGAGGACGACATCGCACGCCTCCCCCGCCAGGCGGGTGACGGCCTCCGGCCCGGCCCAAACCGCCGTCCCCCTCGGTGCTCGCAACCTCTCGGCAGCGCCCTCGTCAGCGACCGCCACGACGCGCGGCCGCAGCGCCGCGACCTGCTCGGCCAGCGCGTCTGCGCGCGACCCGCCAGCAGCCAGCCCGACCACCCGGAAATCGTCGCGGTGGGCCAAGACCACCTCGACGGCCTGCCGGCCGATCGATCCCGTGGACCCGAGGATGATGACGTCTCGCACCCATCAATCGTAAGCCTTGGGCGCAGGACGTGAAGCGCCACTAGCGCGGCTGGTCGCGGACGAGTCTGCTGTGCATGGACCGGCTGTCGCAGGTGGCAGGTGCCCCGCGCGCGCTGCGACAACCCGGCCGGCGCCGACCTCGCAGTCCTCGACGACCTCGAGTCGCCCCGCGCGCGCTGCGACAACCCGACGCACATGGCCCGAGCCGACCGCCGCCGTGTTCTGGGTGGATGCGCCTGGATTCAGGCGGTTTTGGCCGACGAGCGTGTCTTGGGGTATAGTCGTCGGGCCGGTTGGGAACGACTGGCAAGGCCGCAAGGCCCCGTAGCGCAGTTGGTTAGCGCGTCGGCCTGTCACGCCGAAGGTCGCGGGTTCAAGTCCCGTCGGGGTCGCCAAGACAGATGCCCGGTCAGGTAGCTCAGATGGTAGTAGCGCCGCCCTGAAAAGGCGGAGGTCACCGGTTCGACCCCGGTCCTGACCACCAATCGGCCGGCGGCGCCGTCGCCTGTGGAAAACCCCTTCGATTTCAATTCGCCTGTGGACAACTGCCACTCGCCGTCGTTCGCCGCCCATAATCCGGGTCGTGAGCGAGACGAATGCCATCCGAGCCACCAGCGTTCCCGAGTTGCTGGCCCTGATCCCTGGCCTGCTGGGCTTCCAGCCGCAGGAGTCGCTGGTTTGCGTGCTGGTGTGCGGCGGACGGGTCGCCGTGACGGCCCGCGCCGGCCTGCCAGAGGCCATGCTGCCGGGCGGCTTGAAGACCATCCTGGACAGGCTGTGGGGCAGATTCCCCGACGCCCTGGGTTGCTTCATCGTCTACCGCCGCTCGGGTGTCGAGGCCAATACGCTGTTGCGATCGTGCGCCCAGCTGCGCGGCACGGCCTTCGCCTTCGGCTGCCATGTGGCCGGCGAGGTGTGGACGACGCCGGAGGGACGATCCGGGATCGTCCCCGAGCCGCCGCCCGCCGCCGCCATCGCCGGCCACGTCGGGTCGCGCGACGAGCTGGCGGCCAGGCTGGAGCCGGACCCTCCCCTGGCGGGCCGCGACGCGTTGTTGGACGAGCAAACCGCTGTGCTGGAGCGCCTGCCGCCAGCGGCTCGCCAGGCCCGCCTGGAGGCGATTCTGGGTTTGCCGACGCCCACCCGGGGCGAACACATCTTGGCCGGCCTGCTGGTCCAAGAGGCGGCCGCGCGCGGCGCCGCCGTCACGGCCCTGACGCGGCGCAACGCGGAGGCGATGGCCGATTTCTGGATCGCCGCGGCCCGCAAGCTGCCGGGCCGGCTGCGGCCGCAGGCGCTCGGCTTGGCCGCGCTGGCGTCCTGGGCCTGCGGCGACGGCGCCCTGCAAGCCGTCTGCTTGGAGCGCGCCCGCCTCGACTTGGGCCTGAGCGACGAGGCCTTCACCGCCGCCTGTCTGCGCCGAGACGAGGCCGTTCCCGCGCTGCTGCGGGTCAACTGCCTGCTCAATCTGCAAGTCGTCCCGCCGACGGCCTGGGACGCCGTCCGCGCCGAGCTGCTGGCCGACGAGGCGGCCGCATGATCGCCACCAAAGCCGGCCGGGCGCTCAGCTCGCGCGCACCGCCCCGATCACCTTGATTCGCCCGTGGCGCAGATCGCTGTCACCGAAGGGCCAACTGCGGGCGGACAGCGTTTGGGGAACGGCTAATGTGGGGGCCATGCCGATCGCGGAACTCTGGCTGGAACGCCTGCCCCAGGCTCGCTGGTTCCAATCCAAGGGGTTCCCCATCCAGGGCGTCGACATCGAGCCGCTGCCTTGGTACGCCGCCGACAGCGCCGGCTGGGTCCGCTCCGAGCTGGCACACGTCGGGCTGCCCGACGGCACGGCGACCTACCATCTGCTGGTCGGCTATCTGCCCCGTGGCGCGGCCGAACCCGACGCGCTGGTCGGCCGGGTGGCCGTCGGAGACGTTCCTGGCCTCGACTCGTCCGCCCTGGGCGAAAGCGTCGACGTGGTGGACGCGCCGTCCTCCCCGACCGCCATGCGTCTCTTCCTGGCCGGACTGGTCGACGCTCCTGGGGCGGCATGGCTGGCGGGCCCGCCCGCCGCCGACTCGCCGAGCCGGGTCTTCACCGGCGAGCAGTCGAACACCAACGTCGCCATCGGCGACTCCACGCTGCTCAAGGTCTTCCGCAAGGTGGCTCCGGGACGCAACCTGGAGGCGGAGGTGCTGCGCGATCTGGCCGGCTCCGGCGTCGCCCCCGCCCTGCAGGGCACGCTGTCCACCGCGGACGGGAGCTACGACTTGGCGCTGTGCTGCGAGTTGGTGCGCGGGGCCGCTGACGGCTGGGAGTACGCCAAACTGGCCTGCCGCCAGGGACGCCCGATGGCCGCCGAGGCGCGCGAGCTGGGCCGCTCGCTGAAGAGCCTGCACGCCGCCCTGGCGCGGGTCTACCCGTCGGCGACCATCCCGGCCGAACAGGTCCGCGACGCCATGCTGGCCCGCCTGGCGGACGCCTGCGACGAGCTGCCCCAGCTGCGCCCCTTGGCGGACGGTTTGGCGCGCACCTTGCGGTTCGCCGCCCCGCACCTGCCCGTGCAGCGCGTCCACGGCGACTTCCACTTGGGCCAGGCGCTCGTCTCCGGGGCGGCGCTCGGCCCCGCGCCGACTGCCGAAACGGCCAACAGCCGGACGTCCGAACCGACCGAATCGACCGAATCGACCGAATCGACTGCGGCGACCGGGCGTCCGCGTTGGAAGATCATCGACTTCGAGGGCGAGCCGCTCAAGACCGCCGAGGAGCGTCGCGCCCCCGACTCGGTTTGGCGCGACGTTGCGGGGCTGACCCGTTCGATCGATTACGCCAGGTCGTTCCACGCCGATCCGTCCAGCGCCCAGGCCCGCGCCTGGGCCGACCAGACGAGGGCGGCCTTCCTGGAGGGCTACGGCGCCAGCGCCGACGACCATCCCGAACTGCTGGCCGCCTACGAGACCGACAAGGCGGTCTACGAGTTGCTGTACGAGACGCGCAACCGACCCGACTGGGCCGACATCCCCTACCAGGCGCTCGTCCGCCTGGCCGACGGGGGCTGAGAACTGGCATCCCCGACCGGATTCGAACCGGCGTTGCAGCCTTGAAAGGGCTGAGTCCTAGGCCTCTGGACGACAGGGACGTGCGGCCACCCAGCATACACCCGCCCCGCTCGGCCGCGAGGGCCGCCGCCAAGTCGTGCAAGTCGTGGCTGGTGCTCGGCGCCACCCTCCTCGCCCGCGAGGGCCCCGTTTCCCGGCGCGCAGGTTGGCCCGTCAGGTCTTGGTCACCTCCTCGCCCGCGAGGGCCCCGTGAGCCTGTGTGGCAGGTCCGCGCACGGGCACATGCGGGACCGACAGCGCCAGGCCACCCGACTCGCGCAGTCCGCCCGTGCCTCCAACACAAACGGGCCCCCGCCGCGTGGTGTTCCGCGGCGGGGGCCCGGTGATGGGCGGGAGGCCCCGTGGCGCGCCGAGGCGCGCCATCCCCGCCCACGTCTAACTCGAGCTGTCGAAGAACGAGACGTGCACGTGGTCCATGTGGTTCTGGGTGTCGGAGCCCCGGTCGGCCATGGCCAGCCAGCGACCCCGGCTGATCGTGTAGTTGCGCTGCCGCCAGATGATGTACTTGACGTGCAGGCGCTCGGCGTTGGCGATCATGTAGGCGGCGATGGCGTCGCCCAGGGCCTTGTTGGTCTTGTAGTTGGGGATCATGATGTCGATGGCCCGGCCGTTGGGGTGGTCGGAGGAGTACGCCGACGAGGCCCGCCAGCCGCCGATCGTCTTGATCTGCGGGAACATCGCCCGGACCTCGACGACGGCCGCCTTGCCGTAGGGCTGGAGCCGGTTCAGGGTGGTGCTGCCCAGGTCGCCTGGGTCGTCGGCGGAGACGTTGGTCTGCGACAGGTATTGGGTGTACACCCACGCCACCTTGCCGTCCCAGATGACGCCGCTGTAGCTGTTCTGCGCGGCGCCGGTGATGGTGAGCAGCGTGCCCTTGTCCAGCGTCGCCACTTTGGCCGACTCGGCGTCCGGCAGCGACCTCATGTTGACCGACGAGGCGTTGACGTAGCGCTTGCCGGTGGCCACCGGCAGGGCCGTCGTGGCGAGGCCGTTGGCGCTGGTGGCGGCCACCTTCAAGTAGCCCGTCAACACCCAACCGGTCTGCTGGTTGTAGACGACTTGCGAGTACGAGCCGGTGTGCGTCCCCGTCATAGACACGGCCGCGCCCGCTGGCACGTTGCCCAACGAGGTCGAGGTGACGCTGGCCTCCTGCCGCAGCGTCAGGATGGCGGTGCTGGTGGCGTCGGCGGCGGCGGCCGGAGTCTGCGTCGACGTCGCGCTGGCCGTTGGCGTGGCGGTTGCGGTGGGCGTGGCGGTTGCGGTCGCTGTGGGCGTGGCGGTCGCCGTGGCCGTGGCGGTTGGCGTCGCCGAGGCCGATGACGTGGCCGAGGACGATGTCTTGGCCGACAGGAATTGCGTCGCCAGCCAGCGCAGCTTGCCGGAGATCTTCACTTCGGTGAAATCGCCCTTGGTGCGCCCGGTCGCCGTCACCGCCGTGCCCTTCTTCAACACTTTGAGGACCTTCGACTTCAACGAGGCGGCGGTGCGCAGGTTGACCCGCGCGTTGGTCACCTTGGCGGCCTTCGGGCCGGTCACGACGGGCCCCTTGCTGGTGGTCTTCTTGGCGAACTGGGCATAGACGTAGGCCGTCGAGCCGTCGAATTTCACCTTCAGCCAGTCCTCCGACGCCTGCCCGGTGACGGCTATGACGTCGCCGCGCTTCAATTCGGCCAGGATCTTGGCGGTGGTGGACGGCTGGCTTCGCACGTTGAGGGCTCCGGTGGCGGCGTAACGGCTGGTCGCCGCCTCCGCTTGGGCGCCCAGCGCCACACCGCAGACGGTCACGGCCATCGCCGTCACCGCGCTCAACGTCAATCCGACTCTCAGCGTCGAAGCCAAAGCCATGGCTGGTGCCTCCTCAGGTCCGGGACGGGGAAGTCCCCCGGCAAGGCGACCGGCGAGTCTTCCCCGTGGATACCCCACACTCGCCGATCACCTGCTGGAAGACTATGGGCCCGGCCAACCCTCAAGAAGAACTACTTGAGAGTTTTTCAGGTTTGGCCTACAGGACAACTTGAGACTGTTCGGCGCCGCCAACCCAGAACCGGCAGGCGCCCAGTGTCGGCGACAGGCCGGCCTTTAAGTCGGCAGCCCGCACCGGCTCGGCCCCCGTCGCGGCGGCCAGGCGGGCCAACTCGTCGGCGCCCTGGACGCGAACCGCGCCACCCCGAAACCGGCCGGCCGCCGCGTTGACCGCCAAGTCGAGCAGGCAATCCCCGCCAAAGGCGGGCGCGGCCACCACCAAAGCCCGTCCCGCCGCCGCGGCGACCGTCCCCGACAACTCCCGCAAACCAGCCACCTCGTCCTCGCACACCAGCACCGCCGCGTCAGCCAACACCATGCGGCCGCGCTCGGGATCGTTGGCGAACGCCTTGTCGGCCAAACCGGCGGCGAAGACGGCCGCCTCGGCCAAAGCCCCGTCGGCGGCCAGCAACACGCTGGCATCCACCCTGGCCGGGCAGCCCTCGCCGATCGGCACGTCCTCGCGCCGACGGCGGTTGGCCTCCCGATCGGACAGCCAGCCGTAGGCAACGACGGCCGCCCCGACGACGAACACCGCCGCCATCCCCAACCAAGCTTCCACCGCTCCAGTGTGCCAACCCGCCCTGTGAACAGGTAAGCTGGACGGGCATTGGCCCTATAGCTCAATTGGCAGAGCTACGGACTTTTAATCCGCAGGTTCTGGGTTCGAGTCCCAGTGGGGCCACTCCCTATCCCCGGAGTATGCCCGGCGAGGCCGGGCCACGCTCGGTCGTCATCACATCCCCGGGGGCCAAGCCCCCGGACCCCCTTACCGCCACCAGCCACCACCAACCAACAACACCGACACACCCAACCCCAACCGCCAGCCGGGAAAGCCCGCTTTCTCTTTCCCCGTGCGACGAGTGTTGACAGGCGTTCCGAGCGCAGCGAGGGGGCCGCGCCAGCGGCCCGGCGCGCAGCGCAACGCCTGGAACGAGGGGTCAACTGCCGAGGCGGGGGCGGAAATCTGCGTCGACGGGGGCGCCGTCGGCGTCCAGGTCCACGTAGATCGCGGCGGCACCAATCGCCCCGCCGTCTCGGTAGGTCAGCGTGAAGCGGGGATCGTCCATGACGGTGATGGCGTCCAGGCGCATCCAGGCCGCCAGTTTGACGGGGTCGGCGCTGCGCCCCGCCCCGCGTTGGAACTCGGCGTGGCGGCGCGCCGCGAACTCGCGGGCCGCCCGGTCGACCTCGACCAGCCTGGCGACCAAACCGCGCACCAGCTCGATCTCGGCCGACGGGTCGTCGCCCTCGCACAGGGACGCCGCCACCGTCGTCCCGGCGAACGGCACGGCCGCCTCCCAATCGCCGTAGTCGCCTCGGGCCACCCGCCCCAAAACGTCGTCATAAAGCTCGGTGGAATCACGCTCGGCCACGGCCACCCCGCTGACATGTTTGCCGCGCCAGGGCGTCGCCGCCGGCCGACGCCGATCCGCCAAGCCCACAGCTCACACCCCACGCCCGGCTCCCCCATTCGCGAAGGACCACCCGGCGTCGGCGGCCGTCTGCCATCGCGAGCTTCCCGTGCCGCAAGCCGACGCCTACTTGTGGGAGAACTTCAGGCCGGCGGCGTCGAACGAGATCGTCCAACCCAGGCCGTGGGCGGCGATGAAGCCGATGCCGGCCAACACGATCAAGACCACCAGCGTGAAAATCAGATAGGCCAACAGGCGTCCGGCCAAATGGGGCTTCGGAACGACGCCGCGCAAGTGCTGCTCGGCCTCCCCGCCGACGCCCCACGCCACGCTCTTGACGCCGAGCGAGAACAACACCGGCAGGCCGGCGCCGAGCAGCGTCCCGACCAGCAAGACGCGCCAGGAGGCGTCCAAAGCGGCAAGCAGTTGTTCCATCAGTCGGCCTCCCTCGGATCGCGGCCCAGGGCGCCGACCGCCACCAGTGCGGCCTCGTCCTCGGCCAAGTCGTCGTCCGGCCCGGCGGCGGCGGCGACGGGCCACGGCTCGTCGTCCTCGTCGTCGTCCCAATCGATGTCGGCGACGTTCTCATGGCTGATCTTGTCCTTGCGGGAGTGCCAGTACATGTAGCCGGCGGCGGCCGCCATGACGAGGAAAACGGCCGCGGCACCGGGCGGACCGCCGATCAGCCGCCCGATCCCGTACAGCGCGGCGCCGACCAAGCCGGCCAGCGGCAGCGTCGTCAACCAGGCCACCACCATGCGAACGGCCACCTCCCAGCGCACCTTGGCGCCGATGCCGATGCCCGTGCCCAAGATCGAGCCGGTGGCGACGTGCGTCGTCGACAGCGCGAAGCCGAGCTGGGACGACGTCAGGATGACGGCCGCCGAGGACGCCTCGGCCACCATCCCCTGGGGCGACGACACGGACACCAGGCCGTGGCCCATCGTTCGGATGATGCGCCAGCCGCCGATGTAGGTGCCGGCCGCGATGGCCAGGGCGCAGGCCACCTTGACCCAGAGCGGGATCGAGTGGAGGTCGGTCCACTCCCCGCAGGCCAGCAGCGCCAGCGTCACCATGCCCATCGTCTTCTGGGCGTCGTTGGTGCCGTGCGACAGCGACATCAGCGACGCCGTGCCGATCTGGCCCCAGCGGAAGCCCGTCTCGCGATAGCGCGTGGCGACCTCCCGCGTCACCCAGAAAACCAGCTTCGTGCCGATCGCCGAGACGACCAGCGCGATGAACGGCGAGGCCAGCGCCGGCAAGACGACCTTGCCGATGACGCCGTCGAGGTGGGCGCCCTCGCCGAGCCACTTGACCTGGTCGAAGCCCAAGCCCGCGATGGTCGCGCCGACCAAACCGCCGAACAGGGCGTGGGACGAGCTTGACGGCAGGCCCCACAGCCACGTGAGGATGTTCCAAATGATCGCCCCCGCCAGCCCGGCCAGGAGGATCAACAAGATGTTGAAGCCGCCGTCTGCCAGCAGTTCTGGGCGCAGAGAACCGTCAGGGTTCTGAATTCGGATCACGGCGGTGGTCACAGTCAGGGCAACCTCTACCGAGAGGAAGGCCCCGACAAGATTCAGAACCGCGCACAGCGTCACCGCCGCCTTGGGCGACAGCGCTTTCGTGGCGATGGACGTTGCCATCGCATTGGCTGTGTCGTGAAACCCGTTAGTGAAGTCAAAGGCCAGCGCCGTCAAGACGACGATGACCATCAGTATGATCTCTGGGGTCACGCCTTAGATGATACGCGACGCCCGGAATTCGGCAAATCGCCGATGGCCGCTGTGGCCCTGGCGGCGGACGCCTGGCCGCCCTGGCTAGACTTCCCCCTATGAGCGACACCATCTTGACGGCCGTGGCCTGGCCTTACGCCAACGGGCCGCGCCATATCGGGCACGTATCCGGCTTCGGCGTCCCCTCCGACGTCTTCGCCCGCTACATGCGGATGGCCGGGAACGACGTCTTGATGGTGTCGGGCACCGACGAGCACGGCACGCCGATCTCGGTGCAGGCCGACAAGGAGGGCGTGACGGCCCGCCAACTGGCCGACAAGTACAACCGCGTCATCGTCGAGGACTTGGCCGGGCTGGGGCTGTCATACGACCTGTTCACGCGCACCACCACGCTCAACCACTACCAGGTGACGCAGGACATCTTCACAGCGCTGTACAACAACGGCTACGTCGTCCCGCAAGCGCAGCTGTCGGCCATCTCGCCGTCCACGGGGCGCACGCTGCCCGACCGCTACATCGAGGGCACCTGCCCGATCTGCGGCTACGACTCGGCCCGCGGCGACCAGTGCGACAACTGCGGCAACCAGCTCGACCCGGTCGACCTCATCGACCCGCGCTCCAAGATCAACGGCGAGTCGCCCAAGTTCGTCGAATCCGAGCAGTTCTTCCTCGATCTGCCCGCCATCGCCGGCGCCTTGGGCCATTGGCTCGAAACCCGCAAGGACTGGCGCCCCAACGTCATCAAGTTCTCCGCCAACCTGTTGGAGGACCTGCGGCCGCGCGCCATCACCCGCGACCTCGACTGGGGCGTGCCGATCCCGTTGGACGGCTGGCGCGACCAGGGCATGAAGCGCATCTACGTCTGGTTCGACGCCGTCATCGGCTACCTGTCGGCCTCCGTCGAGTGGGCCCGCCGGTCTGGCCAGCCGGACGCCTGGCAGCGCTGGTGGACCGATCCGTCGGCGCTGGCGTACTACTTCATGGGCAAGGACAATATCGTCTTCCACTCGGTCATCTGGCCATCTATGCTGCTGGGCCACAACGGCGAGGGCGACCGCGGCGGCCAGCCGGGGCGTTTCGGCAAACTCAACCTGCCGACCGAGGTGGTCTCCAGCGAATACCTGACGATGAGCGGGTCGAAATTCTCCACCTCGCGCTCCAACGTCATTTACGTCGGCGACTTCCTGCGCGACTTCGGGCCCGACGCGCTGCGCTACTTCATCGCCGTTGCCGGGCCGGAGAGCCACGACGCCGATTTCACCTGGGACGAGTTCGTCCGCCGCACCAACACCGAGTTGGCCAACGAGTGGGGCAACCTGGTCAACCGCTCGATCTCGATGGCTTTCAAGAACGTCGGTGCCATCCCGGCGCCGGGGACGCCGACCGATGCCGACGCCGCCCTCCTGGCCGCCGCCCGAGGGGCCTTCGCCGACGTCGGCGACAGCCTGCGCCATTGCAAGTTCAAGCAGGCCGTCACCGAGGCGATGCGGGTGGCGTCGCTGGCCAACAAGTACATCTCCGAGGCCGAGCCGTGGAAGCTCGGCCACGACCCGGCCCGCCGCGACACCGTCCTCCACACCGCTTTGCAGGTGGTCAGCGACGTCAACACCATGTTGACGCCGTTCCTGCCCCACTCCGCCCAGAAGGTGCACGAGGCCCTCGGCGGCACGGGCGTGTGGGCGGCCCAGCCCGAGATCCGCGAGGTCGGCGAGGACGGCGGGCCGGACTATCCCGTCTTGATGGGCGACTACGACGCCCAGCAGGCCGTCTGGGCGTCGCGTCCGATCACGCCGGGAACGCCGCTGGCCCGGCCGACGCCACTCTTCGCCAAACTGGACGAGCGCTTGGGGCAGACCGGCCCCGACTGGGCGCCGATCGAGCAGGGCTGAGGAGGGCCGACCCGGCGTCGGTCGATGGCTCGCTGCCGCCTGGCCGGCGGCGCGGGGCAAGACAAGCCGGCGAATTCGGGACCGCAACCCCGCGGCCGCTGTCGCTCGACGCGCCGCCGACGCCCGGTCGGCAGCTTGGCGCCCGCGCGCTACTTGGCCCGCGTCGTCGGCAGCTTCGTGCCCGCCACATGGCGCTCTTGCAGGATCTCGCGCCTGAAGCGGTATAGCCGGGCCGGCCGGCCGCCGGTGTCGGCCAGTTGGCCGGTCTCCTCGACCAGCGACTGCTGGTCGACCAGCCGCCGGAAGTTCTGGGTGTGGACGCCGCGTCCCGCCAGCGCCTCGACGCAGTCTTGAAGCTGGCGCAAGGTGAACGTCGTCGGCAATAG
Source organism: Propionibacteriaceae bacterium (assembly GCA_031272195.1). Lineage (GTDB taxonomy): Bacteria > Actinomycetota > Actinomycetes > Propionibacteriales > Propionibacteriaceae > Propionicimonas. The sequence continues at coordinate 7,861 of JAISUF010000214.1, read as the reverse complement.
CTCGAAAACCACCGGGCGATACTCGATCTTGGCCCGCAACCGCGCCATGCCCGTGGCCAGGACGCGCCGGTGGTCGCCGAACATGCGCCAGCCGCCGACCAGCCGGGCTTGCCGCAAGCCGGGCGGCGACTCCGGGATCAGCCCGGCCTCGTACAGCAGCTCGTAGCGCGACAGCACGAGGTCTGGCTGCCAGCCAGAGCCCGTGCGGCCAAAGGCGATCTCCACCCGCTGGCGGCGTCCGTTGTCGTCGCCCGCCCAGGCCCGCAGGGCGGGGGCGATGAAAGCGTCCAGGTCGAATTCGCGGGTGTCCTCCCAGGGGAACAGCTCGTACCACGGCGTCCAAACACCGCCGCTCGCCGACGCGGGCCGGCTGGCGGGCGCGGGCGGCTCGCCGAGTGAGCCCGCAGTTGCCCCGTCGTCGGCGGATCCGACGCCGGGCGCGGTTGGACCCCCCGAGCCAGAGGGGACGGCCGCCGGATCGGGCAGGGCCCCAAACGGCGGCGCCGTCGCGGTGTCTCCGGGACGCCCAGGCGTTGTCAGGCCGAGGTAGGACACGGAGATGCGCCGGCCCGACGTCTCGGGGCCGCGGCCCAGGTCGGCGAACGTGTAGAGCTGCTCCAGATAGCCGAGGCGGCGTCCGGCCTGCTCCTCCACCCAGGCGCGGGTGGCCGCCTGCAGGGAGCGGTGGCTGGGCAGCAACGGCCCGGCCGGCAGGGCCGGGGGCTGGCCCAGGGTCAGGACGTTGGGCAGGCCGTCGACCATGGCCACCGCGACGGCCAGCACTTCCGCGCTGATCTGGTCCATGGCACCCCCTCAAGCCGTATCGTATCGTGGACAAGGGGCATCGGCGGGTGATCGCATGGCCATGGGGCCAGACACCAGACCTGCCCTGGACACAGCGTGCCGCGCACACCTTCGGACCTGGCGCAGGCCGCGCGCCGGCGGGCAGGCCGCCTCGTGGGGCCAGCGTGGCACTCAGAACCAGTCGGTTAGCGGGGCCACCAGGGCGTAGCCGACGAAGGCCACGACGTCGAGCAGGGTGTGGGCGACGACGAGCGGGCCGACGCGCTTGAACCGCAGGTAGAACCAGCCGAACGCCACTCCCATGACGAAGTTTCCGAGCGCCCCGCCGAAGCCTTGGTAGATGTGGTAGGAGCCCCTGACCAGCGCGCTGACCAGCACAGCCAGCCACGGCCCCCAGCGCAACGCCCGCGCTTTGGCGAAGAAGAAGCCGATCATGACCACTTCCTCCAAGACGCCGTTCATGAGGGCGGCCAGCACGAGGACGGGCACCGTCCACCAGTTCTCGGACAGGTTGGCGGCAGCCACGTTGGTGTTGAAACCGAGCGCCCGTGCGGCGAAGTACAGCCCGAGGCCGGGAATCCCGATGCAGGCGGCGACGAGCGCGCCCGCACCGAGGTCGAAGCCGGGCCGCCGCAGGTCGAAGCCGATCTTGTCGCGGCTGAGCCACAGCAGATAGAGGGCGAGCAGCGCGGGCACCAGCGGAAAGGCGATGTTGGCCAACTGGTAGGCCAGATCCAGCCAGGGCCGGTCCGGCGTCACAGACGAGTTCATCTGTGTGGTCTGCTGGTTGAGCGGCACGCCGACGGTCAGGCGGTTGGCGAGCTGCAGCACCGAATACACCGCCGACTCCCCCAGCGACACGCCGAGCACCAACAGGATCTCCAGGCCGGGCCGCTGAGCGCGAGGGCGGCTGGTGACGTCTGAATCCGGATTCATCGGCAAGCTCACGCGGGCCAGTCTAGGAGGACTCGGCCGAGGATTCGCTTTGGCCCAGGTGTGTGCGGGCGAAGGCCAGGCATTCGCCCAGCAGCTCCCGCCGGGCGGCCGGGTTGGCGGCGCGGCGGGAATTGATCTCGACGACGACTTGCCCGCTGTAGCCGCGCCGGGCCAGCCGCTGGAGGGCCTCGTCGGCCCGCTGGTCGCCCTTGCCGGGCGGCAGGTGGTCGTCGGAGGGGAAGCCGCGCCCGTCGCACAGGTGGACGTGGGCCAGCCGGTCGCCCCACTCCTCCACCAAGTCGGCCGCGTAGCGCCGCGACGTCGAGGCGTGGGAGAAGTCGAGGGTCAGGTGGTCCCAGTCGAAGGCCGCCGGATCCCAGCCGGGCGAGTAGGCCCGCAGGTCGATGCCGAACGGCCCACGCCAGGGGTACATGTTCTCCACCGCCATCGTCACGCCGCTGGAGGCCTGCAACTCGGCGATGGTCTCCAGGAACTTGCCGGCATAGGGACGCTGCCAGCGGAACGGCGGATGGACCACCACCACCTCGGCGCCCAACTGGCCCGCCGCCTCGACAGACTTCTCCAGCTTGGCCACCGGGTCGGTGCTCCAAACGGTCGCGGTCACCAACAGGCACGGCGCGTGGATGCTTCGCACTGGCACGCCCGACGCCTGGCTGATGGCCGACAGCCTGGAGACGTTGGAGGAGGCCGAATCCACTCCCACCATGATTTCGACGCCGTCGTAGCCGAGGCTGCCGGCCAGCTCGAAGGCGACCTCGGTCGACTCCGGATAGACCGACGAAGACGACAATGTCACCTGAGGTCTTGGGGGCAGCACGCTGACAATGTTACGCCCCCGCCCCCCGATCCGACCACTCGACCTGCCAACTGAGACCGATTCGCCATTCGAGCGAAAGTTCACCAAAATGGGGGCTATGCATTTGGATCATCTGACCTTCGCCGTCGGACCGAACGGCCTGGCGGACCAGGCGGCCAAGCTCGGCGACCTGCTGGGCGCCAGGTTCCGCGACGGCGGGTTCCATCCGCGCTTCGGGACTCGGAACAACATCTTGGAGCTGGCCGACGACCGTTTCATCGAGTTGGTCGAGGTCTTGGAGCATCCGGCGGCCGACAAGGCGCCGTTCGGACAGGCGGTCCGGGCCCGCTCCGAATTGGGCGGCGGCTGGCTGGGCTGGGTGATCGAAGTCGACGACATGGCCCCCTACGAGAAGCGGCTGGCCCGCGAAGCCGTGACCGGCACCCGCCACTTCCCCGACGGCCGGCGCCTGGTCTGGAAACAGCTCGGCGTGAAGGGTTTGATGAGCGATCCACAGCTGCCCTTCTTCATCAAGTGGGAGTCCGAGCCGGAAGTCCTACCCAGCGCCCTGCACGGCAACATCAAACTGGTCGAGCTGGAGATCGTCGGCACCAAAGCGCGCGTCGAAGATTGGCTCGGCGTCGAGATCGGCGACGTCTTCGACGGCGTCAAGATCTGTTTCGACTCGCAACACGGACAGCCTGGCCTGGCCGCCGCGACTTTCGAGACCGCCAAGGGCCTCGTCCGCATCTGACGGCCTTCCACCCGACCGCCCGGCGTTGGCTCGGCTCGCGGCGCGACCGGAGCGCAAACCGAGCGCCGACAGAGCGTCGGACAGCGTCGCCACCTCGACGACCCGCATCGATTCGAAGTCGGCCGCTTGGCCGGGCGGCACCAGGGCCAGCGTGAAACCGAGGCGGGCGGCCTCCGCCAACCGGCGCTCGATCCCGCCGACGCGGCGAATCTCGCCCGACAAGCCGACTTCGCCGAAGGCCACCAGCGGCGCCGACAGGGCTTGTTCGCGCACCGCCGAGGCGACGCCGACGGCCAAGGCCAGGTCGGCCGCCGGATCGCTGATCTTGGCCCCGCCGACAGTCGAGACGTAGACGTCCTTGTTGGCCAGCGGCACCCCGGCCCGCCGCCCCAAGACCGCCAGCAACATCAGCACCCGGCTCAGGTCGAGGCCGTGGCTGGCCCGCTTGACGGCAGGCGTGAAACTGGGCGCCGCCAGGGCCTGGACCTCAGTCAGCAGCGGACGGCGGCCTTCGAGCGTCACTGTTAGGCAAGACCCTGGGGCGGGCTCGGCGTGGGAGGACACGAACAAGCCGGACGGGTCGGGCACCTCGACGATGCCGTCTTGGGTCAACTCGAAGCAGCCGATCTCGTCGGCGGGGCCGAAACGGTTCTTCGTCGCCCGCAGAAGGCGCAACTCGGAGTGCTTGTCGCCCTCGAAGGCCAACACGACGTCCACCAAGTGCTCCAAGGCCCTGGGGCCGGCCACCGACCCGTCCTTGGTGACGTGGCCGACCAGCAACATGGGCAAGTCGCGCTGCTTGGCCACCCGGATGAGGGCCTGGGCCACCTCTTTGACCTGTGTGACGCCGCCCGGCGCGCCGTCGGCGCCCGGCACGCCGATGGTCTGGACCGAGTCAACGATGACCAGGCCGGGGCGCAACTGCTCGATGTGGCCCAGGACCGCTGCCAAATCGGTCTCAGCCGCCAGATAGACCCCAGGCGCCTCCGCGCCGATCCGGCGGGCCCGCCGACGCACCTGCGCCGCCGACTCCTCGGCCGTCACGTAGAGCGTCGTGCGGCCGGCCTGGGCCCAGCGGCTGGCCACCTCCAACAGCAGCGTCGACTTGCCGACGCCCGGCTCTCCCGCCAGCAGGACCACGCCGCCCGGCACGAGGCCCTCGCCCAGGACCTGATCCAACTCGCCGATGCCCGTCGGCGCGCCGCGGGCGGCGTCGGCGGCTATCTCGCTCAACCGGAGCGCCGCTGACGACGGCGCGACCGAGGCCACGCGGGCCGACGGCTGGGCCGCCTCGGCGACGCTTCCCCAGGCCTGGCACTCCTGACAACGGCCGACCCAGCGCAGGCTCGTCCAACCGCACTCGCAACATCTGTATGACGCACTGTTCTTTCCCATGCCAGGCAGCCTAAGGGCCCCCACTGACATTTTCCGATACGGCCCTGATCAAGAGGCGATTCATAAGTCCGCACCTGCTGTGGTGGCCGCTGGGCGGCGCCGCGCAGTCGCCGCCGCCAAGGAGTCGCGGCTTCCTACTCCTCGACCGGGGCGACCGCGATCCACAGCTCGTAGGGGCCGCCGATCCCCTCCGGGTAGTACTCGAACCAGACGTCCTGGCCGTAGTTGGGGGCGTAGCCAAGCGTCGTTCCGGCGTGGTAGTAGTGCTCGTTCCAAGCCTTCTCGATGTCGGCGTCGGCCGGGAAGGACGCCACGGCCCACTTGTCGGCCGCGACATCGCGCACCAGCGCCCCCTCCGGCGCCGCTTGGCCGGGCGCCAGCTCACGACCGGCCATGTACATGATGTCGCCGTTGCGGCTGATGAACCAAGCCGCCGCGTACAAACCGCTGCCCGGCGCCGCGACCGCCTCGACAGCCTGCGCGCGATCGGCTTGGCGATACTTGTCGAATAGCGGGTTGCGCACCGCGTTGTAGCCCCACGTCTGCAGCGTGCACTCAATGCCGTAGCCGCAAATCTGGAATGCCTGCCTGTCAACGATCTCGATGCCCATTGCTTCCACCTCGCCTCATCCTGCCGCAAACACTCTATCGGCCCGTCGGCGGCAAACGCCACGGGGCTCACGGCTCGACTATCTGAAAAGCCTGTTTGGCGCTGCTGGTTTGCCACTTCACCGCCACCGAGTAAGTGCCGGCTTTGAGCAGTGATTTCGCCAGCTTGCAACCGGTTGAGGAACGGCGCATCGTCCAGTCCACGGACCCCTCCCAAGACGCCCCCGGCAGCAGCGTGGCCGAGGCCGACTCGACATTCTTGTCGCAGTCCTGCGTCGACCAAATCCGGTCGTTGCCAGACGTGACGGTCAATACCAGCCAGGCAGGCTTGATTTCAAGGACGCAAATGTGCGGCCCGCTGTTGGTCGCCGTCACTTGGAAGACCTGCTTGTCGGTGGTCTTGACGCGCTGGAACCCAACCACCGACAAATCGATATTGGCCGGATTGCAGGCGGCCGGCCCGGCGCTCGAGGCGGTCGGCGACGCCACCGGGCTCGTCAAAGCCTCAACCGCCCCGCCGTCAGCCCCGGCCGCGCAGGAGACGAAGCCCCACACGGCGCCGGCCACGATCGCCAACAACACCGCGAGCACCAGCAGGCGCCGCCGCCAATAGACTGCGGCGGGCTGTTGGCCGACGGGGCGCAAGACCGAACCCATGGTCCAAGCCTAAGCCCGATCAGCCGCCCGGTTTGGGATGACGCGGCCCCTAGCCGGCCGCCGCCACGCCGACCAATTCGGGCAGCTCGGCCTTCGGCACGCCGTTGAACGAGAACGGCGCCTCGGAGCCCTCCGGCGCGACGTCGACCAAGACGATCTGCCCGGCCTTGACCTCGCCGAACAGGATCTTCTCGGCCAACACGTCCTCGATGTCGCGCTGGATGGCCCGGCGCAGCGGACGAGCGCCCAGGATCGGGTCGAAGCCGCGCTTGGCGAGCAGCGACTTGGCGGCGGGCGTCAACTCGATGCCCATGTCCTTGTCGCGCAGGCGCTGCTCGATGTGGCCGACCATCAAGTCGACGATCCGCTCGATGTCGGAGGTCGACAGCTGGTGGAAGACGACGATCTCGTCGACGCGGTTGAGGAACTCGGGACGGAAGTTCTGCTTCAACTCCTCGGTCACCTTGGCCCGCATCTTGTCGTAGTTCGTCTCGGTGTCGCCGGCCTGCGAGAAGCCCAGGTTGACGCCCTTCGAGATGTCGCGCGTGCCCAAGTTCGTCGTCATCACGATGACGGTGTTCTTGAAGTCGACGACGCGGCCCTGGGCGTCGGTCAGGCGCCCCTCGTCGAGGATCTGCAACAGCGAGTTGAAGATGTCGGGGTGGGCCTTCTCGATCTCGTCGAACAACACCACCGAGAACGGCTTGCGCCGCACCTTCTCGGTCAGCTGGCCGCCCTCCTCGTAGCCAACGTAGCCGGGCGGGGAGCCGAACAGCCTGGTGACGGCGAACTTCTCGGAGTACTCGCTCATGTCGAGGGAGATCAGGGCGTCCTCATCGCCGAACAGGAACTCCGTCAAGGCCTTGGTCAGCTCGGTCTTGCCGACGCCGGACGGCCCGGCGAAGATGAACGAGCCGGAGGGGCGCTTGGGGTCTTTCAGGCCGGCCCGGGTGCGACGGATGGACCGCGACAGGGCCTTGACGGCGTCGGACTGGCCGATGATGCGACGGCCGATCTCGTCCTCCATGCGCAGCAGGCGCTGCGACTCCTCCTCGGTCAGCTTGAACACCGGGATGCCGGTGGCCGACGACAGCACCTCGGCGATCGACTCCTCGTCGACCTCGGCGGGGATGTCTTGGTCGCCGATCTTCCAGGCCTCCTCCTTCTCGGCCCGGGCCAGGTTGAGCTTGCGCTCGTCGTCGCGCAGGCGGGCGGCCAGCTCGAAGTCCTGGTTGTCGATGGCGGCCTCCTTCTGCAGCTTCACCTCGGCGATCTTGTCGTCGAACTCGCGCAGGTCGGGCGGGGCCGTCATCCGCTTGATGCGCAGGCGCGCGCCGGCCTCGTCGATCAGGTCGATGGCCTTGTCGGGCAGGAAGCGGTCGGAGATGTAGCGGTCGGCCAGCTGGGCGGCGGCGGTCAAAGCGCCGTCGGTGATCGTGATACGGTGGTGCGCCTCGTAGCGGTCGCGCAGGCCGCGCAGGATGTCGACGGTCATGGCGATCGACGGCTCGGCCACCTGGATGGGCTGGAACCGGCGCTCGAGGGCGGCGTCCTTCTCGATGTGCTTGCGGTATTCGTCCAAGGTGGTGGCGCCGATGGTCTGCAACTCGCCGCGGGCCAGCATCGGTTTGAGGATCGACGCCGCGTCGATGGCCCCCTCGGCCGCGCCGGCGCCGACCAGCGTGTGGATCTCGTCGATGAACAAGATGACGTCGCCGCGGGTCTTGATCTCCTTGAGGACCTTCTTCAGCCGCTCCTCGAAATCGCCCCGGAAGCGCGACCCGGCCACCAGCGCGCCCAGGTCGAGGGTGTAGATGTTCTTGCCGCGCAGCGTCTCGGGCACGTCGCCGCGCACGATGGCCTGCGACAGGCCCTCGACGACGGCGGTC
>JAISUF010000209.1 GCA_031272195.1 Propionibacteriaceae bacterium | reverse complement strand
CGCCCAACGAGCGTCGGCCGAGGGGCCGTTCTCGGCAGCGGGCTGGGATCGGACGGAGCCAGCGTCGGGTGATCGCTCGACTGCGGCCTGCGACGGGCTGAATTGGAAGGCCCTGCCGGTTGCCGCCAGCTCGCGCAGCCAGGAGCGAGCCGATTCGGCCAATCCGCTCGACTCGGCGTCGGGCGGTCGGCCCGCACTGGCCACTCGTCTGACCACGTCCCCCTCGGTCAGCGGCCCAAGGGCTCGCAGCAGATCGTGCAGCTCGTCGGCGTCGCGGGCGCGGCGACCGGGCGTGAGCTGTTGCAACTCCGCTTCGACGGCCTCGACGGCCGCCGGGTCGAGCAGCTGCCCGACGCCTCCTGTGGCGTCCGCGCCGAACAATTGCGACAGCAACTCCGGGTCGAGGCGCAACGCCGCCGCCCGCCGCTCGGCCAGTGGCGCGTCGGCGTTGTAGAGGAATTGGCCGACGTAGGTGAACAGCAGCCCGGAGGCGAAGGACGACGGCTTGGGCAATTCGACGCAGACCGTTTGGATCTCGCGGGCCCGGACTTGGGCGAGGACTTCGCCCAAGGCGGGCAAGTCGAAGACGTCGTTGAGGCATTCGCGCAGCGTCTCGGCGATGATCGGGAAGTCTGGCTGGCCCGCCACCGATTCCAATAATTGGGCCGCCTGCAACCGCTGCTGCCACAAGGCGCGGCGCTCGTTCGGCCGACGCCTGGGCAGCAGCAGCGCCCGCCCGGCGCACTCCCGGAAATGGGCCGCGAACAACGCCGAGCCTGTGAGCTGTTCGCGCACCTCGTCGAAGACGTTCTCCGGCTCGGGGAAGATCGCCTCGAACAGCGCGGTCTGGTCTGGGGGACGGGCCAGGCCCGCGTCGAGCGGGCGTGTTTGCGCGGGCAGGCGGAAAACCATGCCGTCGTCGGCCGGCATCGCCTGGACGTCGACGCCGAAACGCTCCCGCAAACGCCCGGCGGCCAGCAGCGACCACGGCGCGTTGACCCGCCCGCCGAAACACGACAGCACCACGACCGTCCAGTCGCCGACCTCGTCTGGGGCCACCTCGACTACGATCTGGCGGTCGGTCGGGAGGTGGCCGGTTTGACGCCGCTCGCCGGCCACATAGTCGAGCAGGCATTCCGCCGCCGCCTCGTCCAGGCCTGCTCCGTCGAGGGCCGTCTTGGCGTCAGGGCCCCCCGAGAATCCAGTCTCGGCCCAGGTGGTCTCGGCCGTCCCTGACCCAACCGGGTCGGCCTTCGCCGGGCTAACACCAGCCGTGCCAAGCCCCGAGCGCAGACTGGCGGCACGTTCGCTCGACAACTGCCCGACTTGGCCGATGAACTCGCCGATGGCCCGGCCCAATTCGGCCAGACGGCCCGGCGTCTCGCCTTTCCAGAACGGCAGCCTGGCCGCTTGTCCCGGCGCGGGGCTGACCAGGACGCGGTCGTGGGTGATCTTGTCGATCCGCCAGGTGGACGTGCCCAGCGCGAAGACGTCGCCGACGCGCGATTCGTAGACCATCTCCTCGTCCAGCTCGCCGACCCGGCCCGGCTGGGCCCGGCGCGCTGGTGGCGGCAGCGTCCCCCTGCCGTCCCCGGCTCCTCCCCGCCCGGTGCCTGTCGGCGCGCCGCGCGCCTCGCCCGCGCCGACGCGCGGCGCGTCGACCGCCTGGCCGGGGCCGACGCCCGTCGCGCTGTCGCCGAGTCGGCCTGCGTCGTCAGCGCTCACCGCGCCGCTTAGGAAGACGCCGTAAAGCCCCTTGTCGGGGATGGTGCCGCCGCTGACCACGGCCACCGACTGGGCGCCTTTGCGGGCTCGCAGCAGTCCGGTCGAGCGGTCCCAGTTGAGCCGGGGACGCAGTGTTGGCAACTCCTGCGGATAGCTGGCCGAGAGCATCGTCACGACGCTCTCCAGCAACGGGCGGGTCAGCGAGGCGAAGCAGGCCGAACGGCGCACCAGGGCGAACAAGTCGTCGAGGGACCAGTCGTCCATGGCGACCATGGCCACAACCTGCTGGGCCAGCACGTCGAGCGGGTTGGCCAGCAGCGCCAACTCTTCGATGCGCCCTTCCAACATGCGGCGGGCCACGACGGCGGTCTGGGCCAGGTCGGCTTGGCTGGTTGGGAAGAAGACGCCCTCCGACACCGCGCCCACCTGGTGGCCCGCCCGCCCGACCCGTTGCAGACCCGACGCGACCGACGGTGGCGCCTCGACTTGCGCCACCAAGTCGACCGCGCCCATGTCGATGCCCAACTCCAGCGACGACGTCGCCACGACGGCCTTCAGGCGGCCGGCTTTGAGATCGCCCTCGATCTGTGCCCGCTCCTGCTTAGACACCGAGCCGTGGTGGGCGCGCGCCACGAGGCCGCCGGACAGCTCGTTGACGCGGGCGGTCAGCTTTTCGGCCAGGCGTCGCGAGTTGGCGAACACCAGCGTCGAGTTGTGCTCGGCGATCTCAGCGGCCAATTGCTGCTCGACGACCGGCCAGACGCCCTCCCCAGAGGCCGTGTCGGGGGAGGCGACGCGCAGTCGCCAGCGCTTGTCGGCGGGCGGATTGACGATGGCCGCCGGCCGCCCGCCGGTCAGGAAGCGCGCCACAACCTCGGGTGGACGCACTGTCGCCGACAGGCCGATCCGCTGGGCCGGTCGGCTCAGCAGCTCGTCGAGCCGCTCCAGCGACAGCGACAGGTGCGCCCCGCGCTTGGTGGCCGCCAGCGCGTGGATCTCGTCGACGATCACCGTCTCGACCGACCGCAGGGCCGAGCGGGCCCGCGACGTCAGCAGCAGGTAGAGCGATTCGGGCGTCGTGATCAAGATGTCGGGCGGGCGCTTCGGGAAGGCGCGACGCTCCTGGGCGGGAGTGTCGCCGGTGCGCAGGCCGACGCGAACGTCTTGGAAGTCCGCGCCCAGCCGAGACGACGCCGCCCGGATGCCGGCCAAGGGCTCGCGCAGGTTGCGCTCGACATCCGAGGCCAGCGCCTTCAGCGGTGAGATGTAGACGACCCTCGCCCCAGCCACGTCCGGCGGCGGGGGCCGCGTCAACACGTCGAGGGCCCACAAGAAGGCGGCCAGCGTCTTGCCCGAGCCCGTCGGCGCGACGACCAACGTGTGCTGGTGGCGGCTGATCGCCTCCCAGGCCCCCAACTGGGCGGCGGTGGGCGCGCCGAAGCGCCCCAGGAACCACTCCCTGGTGGCCTGCGAGAACCGCTCGAACACCATGCCAAACAGTCTGGCACCTGCCACTGACAATTTTTTCGGCAAGGCCGTTCGCCGACGGCCCCCATGACCGCACGAAGCGGCGGTTGCGGCGTCATGGCCGAGAAAGACGTGCCGACCAAAGGGGACAGCAAAGCGGCCCGCCCCGCCGGGACGGACCGCTTCTGCGTGTCTATTGGTCAGCCGCGCCTGATGCGACGAGCGCCTCGGCGTGCGGCCAACCAGCGCCTATTCGACCTCGGCCAGCGCCTGGCCGACTGCCACGGCGGTGCCGGGCTCGACCAGGAAGGCGGTCAGCTTTCCGTCGCGCGGGCTGGTGACGTCGGTCTCCATCTTCATCGCCTCCAACACCAGCAGCACGTCGCCGGCCTTGACGCTGGCGCCGACCTCGACGCTGTGTCGCAGGACGGTGCCGGCCAGGGGCGCGGTGACGGGACCGCTGCCGGAGACGGCGGCGGGGGCTGGGGTGGTGGCCGCGGCGCTGCCGCCGATGACCAGCGTCCCCAGCACGGGCGCTTCCTTCTGGACCTCGACCTCGACCTCGTAGGGCACCTGGTCGACGGTTACTTTCAGTTTCATTCTCGTTCCTTGTCTCTAAGCGTCCCAGCCGGGTGAGTGGGCGTTGAAGTGCGGCTGCCGGGCGTCGCCCTCGTAGCCGAGATAGGCGGCCACCGCGGCGGCGATGGCGACCATGTGCTCCTCCGGCACGCAAGCCCCGGCGCGGCTGCGCAGCGCCTTCACCTGGAATTGCAAGTCGGAGACTTGGCGGACCAACTTCTTGACCATCTTGGTCAGTTCGGCCTCGTTCATCGTCTTAGCCATCTCATACCTCCTAGACCGGCTCGATGCCGTGACGTTTGCGCGGGGCCTTCTTGCGCTTGCTGGCCAACATCTCCAAGGCGTTGGCGATCTTGGCGCGCGTCTCGCCCGGGTCGATGATTTCGTCCACCAAGCCGCGGGCGGCCGCCATGAAGGGCGTGGAGAAGGTGTCGCGGTATTCGGCGATCTTCTCCTGTCGGGCGGCCTCGGGATCGTCGGCCGCCTCGATCTCCTTGCGGAAGACGACCGCCGCCGCGCCCTCGGCGCCCATGACGGCGATCTCGGCCGTCGGCCAGGCGAACACCCGGTCGGCGCCCAGGTCGCGGGCCGCCATCGCCAGATAGGAGCCGCCGTACGACTTGCGCAGCACGACTGTGATCAGCGGCACAGTCGCCCGCGAATAGGCGTATAGCAGCTTCGCGCCGTGGCGGATGATGCCGCCGTGCTCCTGGGCGACGCCGGGCAGATAGCCGGGCACGTCGACGAAGGTGATGACGGGGATGTTGAAGGCGTCGCAGGTGTTGACGAAACGCGAACCCTTGTCGGAGGCGTTGATGTCGAGCACCCCGGCCAGCGCCGAGGGCTGGTTGGCGACGATCCCGACCGAGCGGCCGTTGATCCGCGCATAGCCGACGACGATGTTCTTGGCGTATTCGGCCTGCACCTCGAGGAAGTCCTCCAGGTCAACGACGCGCTTGATGATCTCGCGCACGTCGTAGCCCTGCTTGTCCTCCACGGGGACGATCTTGGCGAGGTCCTTGTCGTAGGAGACGTCGGGATCCATGTCGACGATCGGCGGCTGCTCTTGGCAGTTTTGCGGGAAGAAGCTGAGCAGCTTCTTGGCGATCAGGATGGCCTGCTCGTCGGTGTCGGCCACGAAATGGTTGACGCCGGAGACCGACTGGTGGGCGTCGGCGCCGCCGAGCGCGTCGGCGCTGATCTCCTCGCCCGTCACCTGCTTGATGACGCCCGGCCCGGTGATGAACATCTGGGCCTTGCGGGTCTGGATGACGTAGTCGGCCAGGGCTGGCGAGTAGACCGCGCCGCCGGCGCAGGGGCCGGCGATGATGCAAACCTGTGGGATGACGCCCGAGGCCTGCACGTTGGCGTAGAACACCTGGCCGTAGCCGGACAGCGAGTCGATGCCCTCTTGGATGCGGGCGCCGCCGGAGTCGTTGAAGATGATGAACGGCGTGCCGGCCGTGACCGCCGCGTTCATCATCTCGACGACCTTCTTGTTGTGGGCCTCGCCGGCCGAGCCGCCCATGACGGTGAAGTCTTGGGAGGCGACGTGGACGGGGCGGCCCAGGACGGTGCCGGAGCCGGTCACCACGCCGTCGGCGGGCGCGTCGACGGCGTCCATCCCGAAGGTGGTGGTGCGGTTGCGGCGGAACAGGCCGATCTCGTTGAAGCTGCCCTCGTCGAGCAGGCTGTCGATCCGCTCGCGGGCGGTCAGCTTGCCTTGGGCGTGCTGCTTCTCGATGCGCTTCTTGCCGCCGCCGGCCTCGTTGTGGGCGCGCGCCTCGTTCAGCTCTTTGACGCGCGACGACATGGATTTGGGTTTGTCAGCCATGCCCTACCCCTGCTCGACTTTGACCGAGTGCTCGCGGCCGCCCAGCGCCACCTTGTAGGTGATCGGGCCGGTCAGGGCAGCCGACGTCTCGCCGGCGGCGAGGGCGTCCATTTGGGCCTGCGTCATGGCCACCGACTTCGGCCCGGCGGCCCGTTCGGCCAGGAACGTCGGGGCGACGTTGGGGAACATGGCGTAGGTCAGCACGTCCTCCTCGGAGCCGTCGTAGCCCTCCAACTGGGACGCCTCGGCCACCAGGTTGTCCCACTCGGGGGCCAGGTGGTTGGCGGGCCGGTCGGTGATGACGGGCTTGCCGGCGAACTGCTCGGCGATCTTGACGACGTCCGGGTTGCGCTCGCCCAGCGAGGCGCCGTAATAGCCCAGCATCAGGTCGGCGAACTCGCCGGTCATCCGCTTGTAGGGGCCCATCAGGACGTTGAAGACCGCCTGCGTGCCGACGATCTGCGACGACGGGGTGACCAGCGGCGGATGCCCGGCGTCGGCCTTGACGCGCGGAATCTCGGCCATCACCTCGCGCAGTTTGCCGCCGGCGCCTTGGGCTTTGAGCTGGCTCTCCAGGTTGGACAGCATGCCGCCGGGGATCTGCGACTTGAGGATGTCGGTGTCGACGAGCACGGCCGACTCGAACTTGGCGTACTTGGGACGGATCTTGGCGAAGTGGTCGCGGATCTTCAGCAGCGTGTCGTAGTCGAGGCCGGTGGTGTATTCGGTGCCTTCGAGCATCGCCACCAGGGATTCGGTCGGGTTGTGGCCCGGCCCCAGCGACATCGACGAGATCGAGGTGTCGACGACGTCGGCGCCGGCCTCGATGGCTTTCTGCAGGGCCACCAGCGTCACGCCGGAGGTGGAGTGGCAGTGGACCTGGACCATCGTCTTCTCGCCGTAGGTCTCTTTGATGCCCCGGATGATGTCGTAGGCGGGCTGCGGCTGCAGCAGGGCGGCCATGTCTTTGAGGCAGATCGACTCGGCGCCCATGTCGAGCAGCTGGCCGGCCACTTTGACGTAGCCCTCGACGGTGTGGACCGGCGAGATCGTGTAGCAGATCGTGCCTTGGGCGTGGACGTTCGGGTTGACCTTCTTGGCCTCGCCGGTCACCGAGCGCATGGCCCGCTCCAGGTTGCGCGGGTCGTTCAGGGCGTCGAAGACGCGGAACACGTCCATGCCGTTCTCGGCCGATTTGATTACGAAACGGTCCACCACTTCGTCTTCGTAGTGGCGGTAGCCCAGCAGGTTCTGGCCGCGCAGCAGCATCTGCAGGCGGGAGTTGGGCATCAGCTCGCGGAAGGTCCGCAGGCGCGCCCACGGGTCTTCGTTGAGGAAACGGATACAGGAATCGTACGTCGCTCCGCCCCAGCACTCGACGCTCCAGTAACCCGCCTTGTCGATGGCCTCACAGGCGTCAACCATGTCTTCGAGGGCCATTCGGGTAGCAAGGAGGCTCTGGTGTCCATCGCGCAGGACGAGCTCGGTCACACCAATCTTTCGCTGACTCATAAGGGCAATCCTCTCATGTGTCGATGGGTAGTGTTGCCCAACCGGGGCTATTCCACCATGAGGGCGCAGGACATCCAAGATTTGAGACGTTTGGCGGGGGATTCTTCGGCTGGGCGCGCTCCGACCCCAGTCTGAAGCGTGCCAGAGGGCCGCGCGCCGCCTGCCATCGACGCCGTGCGGGCGAGTACCTGCGGGCTTGCCGCGCCTGGCTGGCCGACTATTTCGAGGACGGCTGGGCCGGCTGACGGGCGTTTGGCGCGGCCTCGGATGGCGTCCTCGTCCAAACAGTTCGGCGACCCGCGAACACTTGCCTGTGGCGTCATTTGGAGTAGACTGACTGACGGTCAGTCAATTTGGTTCCGAGGGGCTTCCCGGCCCTGGGGCCGCTAGGGGGCAGGCGATGGCGCGGGTGACGATGAAGCCGCAGGCGCGGCGCGCGGCGCTGCTGGACGCCGCCGGGGCGGTCTGCCGCGAGGTGGGCTGGGGCCAAGTCTCGGTCGAGGCCGTCACCGAGCGGGCCGGCGTCTCGAAGGGCCTGTTCTACAACTACTTCGACTCCAAGGACGACCTGCGCCTGGCCATGGCCGAGCGCTTCTCGGACGCCCTGTTCACCTACCTGGAGCAGGCTGCCGGCCAGACGTCGGGCACGGCGCTGGAGCGTCTCAAGGCCATCCTCGACGCCTCCATGGACTACAAGACGGCGCACCTCCAATCCGGCGTCGACCTGGTGGCATTGCTGTACGAGCCCGGCAACGAGCCGCTGCGCCACCAGTTCTTCCACTCCTGGGAGCAGACCACCAGGCGCTTCCTGAGGCCGGTCGTCGAACTGGCGCTGAGCGACCGCACGTTCCTGGTCGACGACGTCGAATGCACCTGCGACTTCATCTTGGGGCTGTGGTTCGACTACGCCGACCGCCTGTGGCGGCGGGCACGTCTTGCCCCGCCCGAGGAGTTGGCCGACGTCATGCTGACCGGCTCCAAAGCGATGATGAAAGCCCAGGCCCGCCTGCTCGGGCTGCCCGAAGACACCTTCCCGATCGCCATCGAGCCGCCGGTCGCCGAGGCGATCGAATCGCTCAACGAATCCCTGCAAGGAGAGAAATGAATCGCAAAGCAGTCATCGCCGGCGGCGTCGCCGTGGCAGTCGTCGCGGCGGCCGGCGGCGGCGTCGCCTACTCGCAGTCCAACTCGGCGCCGCTGGTGGGCGTGGCGAAAGCGGCGCTGGCCACCATCGCCACCTCCGTCTCGGCCTCCGGGACGGTGGCGGCCGGGCAGTCGGTCGGCGTCTATCCGCCGACGGCGGGCACGCTCGGCTCGCTGAAGGTCGACGACGGCGACCGGGTGGAGAAGGGCGACGTCATCGCCTCCCTGGCCACCACGCCGCTGAAGCTGGCCGTCAAACAGGCCCAGGCCGCCCTCGACGCCGCCTACGCCCAGCAGGAGGCCGTCGAGTTGGGAGTGCCGCGGGCCGTCGACCGTTCCGCCGCCAGCGCCACGCTGAGCGCCGCCCAATCGGCGTACAGCACCGCCGTCAAGAACTACAACGCCTACAACAAGGAATACAAGAAGGCGGACAAGAAGACGAAGAAGTCGATGCTGCCGACGCTGCGCACCATGAGGACGGCCAAGTCGCAGGCCGCCGCCACCGTGGCGCAGGCCCGTTCGGCGATCTCGAAGTTGAACGTCGCCGCCGGGGTGGGCGACGCCCGGGCCGCCGCCAAATCGGCCATCGCGGCCGCCAAGTCGTCGCTCAGCCTGGCCCAGAAGAACCTCTCCAAGGCCAAGCTGACAGCGCCGTTCGACGGCGTGGTGACGCTGGCCGCGGGCGTCGAGAAGGGCGCGGCCGTCGCACCCGGCGTGCCCGTCGTGACGCTGGTCAACGAGGCGAAGATGGTCTTCGACGCGGCCGTCGACGAGACGAACATCGCCGCCGTCGCCGTCGACCAGAGCGTCGAGGTGACGCTCGACTCGGCCTCGGACACGCCGTTCTCCGGGGAGGTCGAGCGGGTGGCCGCCTCGCCCACGACCACCCTGACCGGCTCGGTCGCCTACCAGGCGCGGATCAGCTTCGACTACGGCTCGACGAAGGTCTTCGAGGGGATGAGCGGCTCGGTCGAGATCGCCACCGCCGAGGTGGCCGACGCGGTCAGCGTGCCGGTCGAGTCGGTGGTGGCCGGCAGCGACGGCAAGTACGTCTTCGTCCTCGACGGCGAGACGGCCAAGCAGACGCCGGTCGAGGTCGGGGCCGAGAACGACACGTCGGTGCAGATCGTCTCCGGCCTGTCGGCAGGCCAGCAGGTCGTAACGACGGGCGCCACCACGCTGGCCGACGGCCAGAAGGTGAGGACGGCATGAGCCGCGCCCGACTGCCCCAGGGTGTGGGCACCGCCGCGCCAGCCGCCGATGCCGAGACCGCCGCCAGCGAGCCCTCCCCGGTCGACTCTGCCAATGGGGCAGCCGCCAGCCGGCCCTCGCCAGCCGACCCCGGCACGGGAGCTGCCCCGGCCGCCGATGCCGCGTCGGACGGCGCCGCCCAGGCTCCCGCAGGCGGGGCGACCCCAGTCGGCCGTCCCATCGTCGAGATCGCCGGCCTGACCAAGACCTACGGCAAGGGCGAGGCCGAGGTGACGGCGCTGGACGGGGTGGACCTGGTCGTCGAGGAGGGCACGTTCGTGGCCGTGATGGGGCCTTCGGGCTGCGGCAAGTCGACGCTGCTCAACCTGCTCGGCGGCCTGGACACGCCAACGGCCGGGGAGGTGGCCATCGCCGGCGAGAAGCTGTCCGGGCTGAGCGACGACCAGATCACCGAGTTGCGCCGCCGCCGGATCGGCTTCGTCTTCCAGTTCTTCAACCTGATCCCGGTATTGACCGCCACCGAGAACGCCTCCCTGCCGCTGCGGCTGGACGGCGACCGCCAGGCCGACGCCAAAGCCCGCCAATGGCTGACGCAGGTCGGCTTGGGCGAGCGCCTCGACAACCGTCCCGACCAGCTCTCCGGCGGCCAGCAGCAGCGCGTCGCCGTCGCCCGGGCGCTGTCGACCGATCCGGCTCTGATCCTGGCCGACGAGCCGACCGGCAACCTCGACTCCAAGTCGGCCACCGAGATCGCGCAGCTGCTGGCCGAGGTCTCCCAGCGGTGGGGGCGGACGGTCTTGATGGTGACGCACGACCCGCGCATCGCCTCATTCGCCCATCGGCTGGTGCTGATGCGCGACGGGCGGATCGTCGGCGACCGCCCGTTGGACGGCACGCGCGAGGCGGCCCGCCTGGCCCTGGACGAATCGGGCCTGTTGTGACCGCCAAACTGGCGTGGCGCTACTGGCGCGGGCGGGGCCTGCGCTCGCTGTTGACCGCCCTGGCGGTGGTGTTCGGCGTGGCCTTGGTGTTCGGGCTGAACGGCATCACGCCGGGCATGGAGCAGGCCTTCACCAAGAACATGATGTCGGCCTCCGGCAAGACCGACTTGAGCGTCGCCGAGCAGTCGGGCCAGCCGTTTCCGTCGTCGATCGCCCAGGAGGTCGCCTCGGTGCCGGGCGTCGGCGCCGTCAGCGGCTACGTGACGAAGGTCGCCCCGCTGCCGACCGATTTCGACGCCGACTCGCCCAACCGGCTGGCCCAGGTGACGGTCGTCGGCATCGATCCGACCCAGGCCGCCCGGATTCGCGACTACCCGTTGGCCTCGGGGCGGATGATCGACGCCTCGGACTCCTTGGCGATGGTCGCCAACGCCGACTTGGCCAAACAGCTCGGCCTCAGCCTGGGCGACGCGCTGCCGCTGCCGGCCGCCGCCGGGACGGCCAAGTTCCGGCTGGTCGGCACGCTGTCGACGGCCACCATGCCGGGCGAGGAGCAGGTGATCGTGTCGCTGGCGGCCGCCCAGCAGCTTTTCGGCTTGGGCCCGCGGATCAACGCCATCGACGCCAACCTGGCCCAAGGCGCCGACCGGGCGGCGGTCGAGGCGGCCGTCAAGGCCCACCTGAGCGACGACTACACCGTCGGCGGCCTGTCGACCAACTCGTCGATGCTGTCCTCGATCGGGGTGGCCAACACGGCCTTCATGATGTTCGGGCTGTTCGCGCTGGCCACGGGGGCGTTCATCATCCTCAACTCGTTCCGCATGCTGGTGGCCGAGCGCCGCCGCGACGTCGGCATGCTGCGGGCCATCGGCATGAGGCGGCGCTCGGTCGTCGGCATGTTCCTGATCGAGGCGCTGTTCCAAGGCGTTGTCGGCACGGCTCTGGGCCTGCTCGGCGGCTACGGCATAGCGGCGGGCGTCTTCGCGCTGATGAACCCGATGGTTCAAGAGTTGATGCACATCGACATGGGCGGGCCGATTTTCGAGCCGTCGACTTGGGCGATGTCGATCATTCTCGGCATCGTGGTGACGGTGTTCGCCGCCGTCTGGCCGGCCCGCGCCGCCGGCCGCGTGACGCCGATGGAGGCGATGCGCCCGCAGGTCGGCGAGGCGTACGCCAAGGACACCCGCCGCCGCGCCTGGGTGGGGCTGGGACTGGGCGTGGTGGCCGTGTTCGGGCTGCTGGCCGGCTCGGCGCAGCTAGTCGGCGCGGGGGCGGTGCTGGCGCTGGTGGCGTTGGCGCTGGCCATCCCGGCGGTCGTCGTGCCGGTGGCCAACGTCGCCATCAAACCGCTGGAGGCCGTCTTCGGACGCGAGGGGCCGATCGCCCGTTCGAACATCCAGCGCAACCCCGGCCGCTCCGGCATCACGGTGACGGCCGTCATGCTTGGCTTGGCGGCGGTGGTGGCGCTGATCAGCGTCGTCAACTCGGTTTTCACCGGTTTCATCAACTATCTCGACAAGTCGATGAGCTCGGACTACCTCGTCATACCGCAGTCGATCGTGTTGTCGCAGGGCAACGTGGCGGCCGGGCCGCAGTTGGCCCAGCAAATCGCCGACGTGCCGGGGGTGGCGGCGGTGTCGACGCTGCGCATCGGCCAGGGGAAGATCGCCGGGCAGGACGTCCAGGTGATCGGCATCGACCCGGACAAGTATCTGTCGGTCGCTTCGCTGGAGTGGAACGCCGGCTCGTCCGACCAGGCGGTGCGCCAGTTGGCGTCGGGACGCTGGGTGATCGCCAACGGCATCTTCGCCGCCTCGCACGCCTTGACGCCGGGGCAGGCGATCACACTCGACACCCCGAACGGACGGCGCGTCTACTATCTGGCCGGCATCGGCAACGACTATCTGAACGCCAAACTGGCCACGCTCTACACCTCGCAGGACAATCTGGCCCGCGACTTCAACGTCGCCGACGACCTGCTGCTGATGGCCAACCGCACGGCCGGCGCCGACCCGGCCGCCGTGACGGCCCGGCTGGACCGCATCATGGCCAACTATCCGGCTTTCCGCGTTTACGAGCCGCAAACTTGGAAGGCCGAGCAGACGGGCATTTTCGACGCCTCGATGATCATGTTCGACGTGCTGATAGCGGTGTTGGCGGTGCCGTCTCTGCTGGCGCTGATAAACACGCTGTCGATCTCGGTGCTGGCCCGCACCCGCGAGATCGGCATGCTGCGGGCGGTCGGATCGACCCGCCGCCAGGTCCGCCGGATGGTGCTGGCCGAATCGCTGCTGCTCTCCCTGATCGGCACCGTCGAGGGCGCGGTGGTCGGCGTCCTGCTTGGTTACGCCCTGGTCCGCGCCATGGCCGCCGTCGGCTGGGAGATGCCGTACGCCTTCCCCACCTCCGGCGTCCTGACGTCCATCGCCGTCGGCGTCGTCTTCGGCATGCTGGCCTCTCTCGGCCCGGCCCGCAACGCCTCCCGCCTGAACGTCGTCGACGCCCTCCACCACGAGTAGGGACGTTGGCCTCCCACTTAGAACTGGTTCGCGAGTCCGCACCCGTTGTCGCGGCGCACCGTCGCGAAGCGCGCGCGTGCCCTGACGGGTCAGCCGTTGGCGAGTTGTGACACCCGTCCGCGCGAGACGCCCAGGATGATCGCGGAGTCGGTGACGGAATAGCCCGCAGACCGCAGGTGCCGCACGGTTTCGCGAGACTGTTTGGCGGCCGATTGGGCCGACCGGGCGGCCAGTTCGGTGGCCCGGCGAGCTTGGGCCACTTCGTCGCTGAGCGGTCCGATGTCTGGCACCACCGCGATCTGCCAGCCGTTGTGGTCGACGACCGGGTCGTCGGTGTCGAGATAGTCGCGCACTTGTTGTTCGGCGTCCGCCAGAGTGCGCGACTGTGTGACGTGGTGCTCGTCGATCCACAGCTCCCAGCCGCGCTCCCAGCGGCGGGCGGTGACGACAAGGTCCATGCTCACTCCTCTCTCTCCAGCGCGTCGAGCACCTGCCGGACGACGCCCGGGGAGGCCTCCTCGTTGCGCCTGACGGTGACGTGGCCGCCCTTGGGCCCCGTCCACTTCTCGTGGTCGCCCTTGCCGGGCTGGACGGTGAATCCTGCCCGCCGCAACGCCTTGGCGATGTCGCGGTACTTCATCGGCTTCACCACACTTCAAGTTTAGATGGGGTAAATAGCCAAGTCAATCGACGGGCCACGGGCCGACCGCTGAATAGTTATCAAAGCGTTATCAAATGTCCGTCACGCCGGGCGGGGGCGGGGCCGTGTTCATGTCAAAGGCTTTCTATCGGAAGGACGGACGACATGAACGCGAAGACGCTGGCGGCGGCAGCTGTGGCGGGACTGGTGGCATTGGCCGGGTGCGCCGGGACCGGCGGCACGGTCAGCTTTGAGGGAGCGGCGGCCCCGGCGGCGAGCGGCGGCGTGATGTACGACCCGAACTACGACCAGGCGCCCGACACGTCGCAGGAGGAATACGGCGACTCCCCGGAGCAGCCGTTCACGTCGACGGCCACCTCGCTGCTGTCCACCTTCTCCGCCGACGTCGACACCGCGTCGTACTCCAACATGCGCCGCCAGTTGAACGACGGCATCGTGCCGGAGGCCGACTCGATCCGCATCGAGGAGTTGGTCAACTACTTCGACTACGGCTATCCGATTCCTGACGCCAACTCCGATACGCCCTTCACCGTGACGACGAAGGTCTCCCCCGCGCCGTGGGCCGAGGGCCACCAGCTGGCCCTGATCGGCGTCCAGGCGGGCAAGGCGCAGGCGTCCGGCAAGGGCAACAACATCGTCTTCCTGTTGGACGTGTCCGGTTCGATGGCCGACTCCAACAAGCTGCCGCTGCTGATCCGCTCGTTCTCGCTGCTGATCGACCAGCTGGGCGAGGACGACGTGGTGTCGATCGTGACGTACGCCGGCGCCGAGGAGGTCGTCGCCGACTCGGTGCGCGGCTCGGAACACAGCCGCCTGAAGGAAGCCCTCGACGCCCTCAACGCGGGCGGCTCGACGGCGGGCGCGGCGGGCATCCAGACCGCCTACGAGTTGGCCGCCAAGAACTTCATCGAAGGCGGCAACAACCGCGTCATCCTGGCCACCGACGGCGACTTCAACGTCGGCCTGTCCACCACCGCGCAGCTCACCGATCTGATCGAGCGCGAGCGCGACAGCGGCGTCTACATCTCGGTGCTGGGCTTCGGCATGGGCAACCTGAAGGACGCCATGATGGAGTCGATCGCCGACCACGGCAACGGCAACTACGCCTACATCGACGACCTCGACGAGGCCAAGAAGGTGCTGGTCGACGAGTTCGACGCCACCATGCTGGTGGTCGCCCAAGACCTCAAACTGCAAGTCGAGTTCAACCCGGCCCTCGTCAAGGAGTATCGCCTGATCGGCTACGACAACCGCCGCCTGGAGGACGAGGATTTCGCCAACGACGCCAAAGACGCCGGCGATGTCGGCGCGGGGCATTCCGTCACGGCGCTGTACGAGCTGGTGCCCGCCGACGGCGCCGCCGCAGACCAGTTGAAGTACTCGGACACCACCGCGACCGGCTCGGACGACTTCTTCACCGTCTCGCTGCGCTACAAGCGTCCCGGCCAGTCCACCAGCACGCTGGTCGAGTCGGTGGCCGGCGCCGACGCCTACGCCGACGCCCCGGACGCCGATTTCGCCTTCGCCGCGGCTGTGGCCGAGTTCGGCCTGCTGCTGAGCCAGTCCGACTACGCCGAAGACGCCAAGCTGGCCGACGCCAAGGCGCTTGCCAGCCAGAACGTCGGCGCCGACCGCGACGGCCTGCGCGCCGAGTTGGTCGCCCTGATGGACCGCTACGCCGAACTGCGCTGATCACGCGACATGGGGAGTGTTCTCTTGTCACGTTCCCGTGTCACCTTGGGGCGAACCGCGACGATTTCCAAGGCGCTCGTGGTACTTTGAGGTCTGACGATTCAGGCGCGCAGCGCGGCGCGGCGGAGCACACGTCAAGACGAGGAAGGCGACACATGAAGCGACACATTCCACGGCGGAAGACTTGGGCGGGCGCGGTCGCGCTCGCAATGGCGGCGGGCCTGGCCTTGGCCGGTTGCGGGGGCGGCACGGCCGACAACATGGCCGGCGCCCAGGGCAACGACAAGGCCGCCTCGGCCACCAGCCTGGCCGACATCGGCACCATCGACGACCTCTACGCGGCCGCCAAGGCCGAGGGCGCGTTGAACGTCATCGCCCTGCCGCACGACTGGGCCAATTGGGGCGAGGTGCTGGACGCTTTCAAGGCGAAGTATCCGGGCATCACCGTCAACGAGCAGAATCCCGACGGCTCCAGCGCCGACGAGATCCAGGCCGCCAAGACCAACAAGGGCCTCGACACCGCCCCCGACGTCTTCGACCTCGGCTTGGCCGTCGCCCTGCAGAACACCGACATGTTCGCCACCTACAAGGTGGCCACCTGGGACGACATCCCCGCCGACTTCAAGAACGCCGACGGCAAGTATTGGGGCGATTACGGCGGCTACATGGCCGTCGGCTACGACTCGGCTAAATACCCCGAGCCGAAGTCGCTCGACGACCTGCTCGGCAGCGCCTACAGCGGCGCGGTGGCCATCAACGGCGACCCGACCCAGGCCGGCTCGGCCTTCGCGGCGGTCGGCTTGGCCACCGTCCAAAGCGGCGGCACGCTGGACGACTTCACCCCCGGCATCGAGTTCTTCAAGAAGCTGAAGGCGGCCGGCAACTTCCTGGCGGTCGATCCGACGACGGCCACCATCGCCTCGGGCGAGACGCCTGTCGTCTTCGACTGGGACTACCTCTCGGCCGGCAGCGTCAAGGACGTCCCGACCTGGAAGGTCGTCGTTTTCTCCGGCAAGGGCGTGGCCGGCTACTACCAGCAGGCCATCAACGCCGACGCGCCGCATCCGGCGGCGGCCCGGCTGTGGGAGGAATACCTCTACTCCGACGAGGCCCAGAACCTGTGGCTGAAGAGCGGCGCCCGTCCCGTTCGGATGGAAGCCATGACGGCGGCCGGCACGATCGACGCCACGGCGGCCGCCGCTTTGCCCGCCGCGCCGTCCGAGCCGCTGATCCCGACCGAGGCGCAGAACGAGGCGGCCGGCACACTGCTGGGCGAGGAATGGGCCAAAGCGGTCTCCTGACCCGGCCGCGGACAGCCGTCTGACCCCGGCCAGCCGCCAGCCGCCTTTGGCGGCGCGCGCGGCGGCGGGCCGGGCCCAGGCCGGCCAGGAAGAGACCACATGACGACAGCGACAGCAGCCGCAGCGCCGGCCAAGCCGAGGCGCGCCAAGCCGTTGGCGGCTTTGGGGCTGGCGCCGTTCGGCGTCTACGTCTTCCTGTTCCTGGCGCTGCCGACCGTGCTGGCCGTCGGCACGGGCCTGTTCGACCGCTCGGGCAACTTCACGCTGGCCAACCTGGCCGCACTTGGCGATCCGGTGATTCTCGCCACGTTCGGCAAATCGGTTTGGCTGTCGGCGCTGACGGCGGCGGTCGGAGCGCTGGTCGGGGCGGCTGTCTGCTACGCGCTGCTCGGCGTGCCCGCCACCCACCCGGTGCGGACGCTCATCGACGCGCTGTCGGGCGTGCTGGCCCAGTTCGGCGGCGTCATGCTGGCGTTCATGTTCATGGCCACCATCGGGCGGGGCTCGTTCCTGGTCGCCTGGCTGAAAGACCTCGGCTTCGACGTCTACGCCGGCGGCATGTGGCTGTACGACATGCCGGGCCTGGTGTTGGCGTACATCTTCTTCCAAATCCCGCTGATGGTGATCACGTTCAGCCCGGCGCTGGGCGGCCTCAAACCGCAATGGGCGGAGGCCAACCTGACCCTCGGCGGGACGCGGCGCACCTTCTGGGCCAAGATCGGCGTCCCTGTGCTGGCGCCGTCGTTCGCGGCCAGCTATCTGCTGCTGTTCGCCAACTCGTTCAGCGCCTACGCCACGGCGGCCGCGCTGGCCAGCCAGGGCAGCCAGATCGTGCCGCTGGCGATCCGGGCGGCGCTGACCTCCGAGACGGTGCTCGGCCGGGAGAACCTGGCCGGGGCGCTGGCCTTGGGCATGATCGTCGTCATGGCGGCGGTCATGGCGGTCTATTCGCGCATCCAGCGCCGGGCGGACAGGTGGCGGCTATGAGGCTGTTGACAGCGTCCAAGGCCACCCGTGCGGCGGTGGCGGTGCTGGTGGGGGCGTTCTTCCTGATCCCGGTGGTGTTCACCGTCGAATACACCTTCCGCGACAAGGGCGGGCATTCGCTGGTCCACTGGGCCAACATCGTCGACCCGGCCAAACAGTCGGCCTACCAGCCTATTTGGACCGGCTTGGCCAATTCGCTGACGCTGATGGTGGTGACGGTGGCGATCGTCCTGCTGGTGTTGGCGCCGACGATGATCCTGGTCAACCTGCGCTTCCCGAAGCTGCGCCGCCCCTTCGAGTTCGTGGCGCTGCTGCCGATCTCGATCCCGGCCATCGTGCTGGTCGTCGGGCTGGCGCCGATCTACCTGGTGGTCGGGCGCAGCCTCGGCACGGGGGCGTGGACGCTGGCCTTCGCCTACGGCATCACCGTCATGCCGTTCGCCTTCCGGCCGATCCAGGCCGCGATCGACGCGATCAACTTGACGACGCTGTCAGAGGCGGCCCGCTCGCTGGGGGCGTCCTGGCCGGCGACGGTGTGGCGGGTGCTGGCCCCGAACTTGCGGCCCGGCCTGCTCAACGCCTCGCTGATCTCGGTGGCCGTCGTCTTGGGCGAGTACACCATCGCGTCGCTGCTCAACCGCCAGAACCTGCAGACCGCCCTGATCGTCGTCAGCCGCCAAGACGGCTACGCCTCGGTGGTTTTCACTTTGCTGGCTTTGGCGTTCTGCTTCGTGCTGCTGGTCGTCATCGGGCGCGGCGGCAACGCCGGAAAGAAAAGGAGGCGGTCATGACCGAAGCGAGCCGGGCCACGACGGTGGCGTTGGAGGATGTGGTCAAGGATTTCGGCTCCACCCGCGTCCTGCACGGCCTCAATTTGGCTGTCGGCGCCGGCGAGTTCGTCTCGCTGCTGGGCCCGTCGGGTTGCGGCAAGACGACGGCGCTGCGGCTGATCGCCGGGCTGGAGCAGCTGACGTCTGGCGTCATCCGCATGAACGGCGAGGATGTCACGGGCGTGCCGGTCAACAAGCGCGACATCGGGATGGTCTTCCAGTCGTATTCGCTGTTCCCGCACCTGGACGTCTTGCAGAACACCGTCTTCGGCTTGCAGATGCGCAAGGTCGAGGCGGGCGAGGCCAAACTGCGGGCCATGGACAGCTTGGAGCTGGTCGGCTTGGCGCAGTTCGCCGACCGCTACCCGCACGAGCTGTCGGGCGGGCAGCAGCAGCGCGTCGCCCTAGCGCGGGCGCTGGTCACCTCGCCGAAGGTGCTGTTGCTAGACGAGCCGCTGTCGGCCCTGGACGCCAAGGTTCGCGTCCAGTTGCGCGA
>JAISUF010000205.1 GCA_031272195.1 Propionibacteriaceae bacterium | reverse complement strand
CCCCCTCGGCCTGACGGCTCCTGTCCACGCCGACGCACCGCAATCCCGCCAGCCTCAGCCGCGCAGACGATCCCAGAGCGCAGGAGCGGACGAGGGCGGGCTTATGAGACGACTGCGGCCAATCCGCACGCGGTGGTCGCTTACAAGCTGCCGGGCACGCCGATGCTGGGCGCGATCGAGGTGAAGCGGCTCCTCAACGGCATGTGGGTGTCGTACGACTCCCCGCTGACTTTCCGCGTCCAAACCTCCGACAGCGGGTCTGCGGACATTTTCGAGAACATGGCAGCGGAGAAAGCCGGCGTCTACACGTTCAAGCTGGTCGAAAGCAGCCTTGGGGCCGAGTCCGCGCCGATTACAGTAACAATTAGCAAAATGCAGACGGCATTCGCCCTTAGCGCAACTTCCATCAAAGGGGAGTTCACGTCGACCCACAAGGCGAAAGGCAAGAACACCCTCTACTACGCCGCCGAAACCGACACTGTGGTGTCTTGGCCCTGCGCCCCCGACGAGATCGGATCGCCTGTCACACTGCAGCGGCTGTCCTCGAGCAAGTGGGTGTCGGAAGATCAATCTGAGCCCGCGCTGCTCCCAACCGACGGCAACTCGACTCAGACCTGGGCCATCAAGCAGAAGACGGCCGAGGCTACGTCCTATCGGCTGTACGTCGCCCCAAGCGACTATGTGACGGGCGGCACGTCGGACACGTTCACCGTCACCGGCGAGCAACGTTCGCCCAAGATTTCCGTCAAGTATTCCGCTTCGACGCAGCGGCTCAACAAGACGGCTGTGAAGATGACCGTGACTGCCAAGGGGCTCATTCGCGGAAAGGTCCGCGTCTATGACGGCGGCAAACTGCTGTCCACCGTCACGATGAGCAAGGGCACCGCGTCTGGAGAGACGGTTACTGGCAAGGTGACCTACACGCTGCCCAAGAGCCTCAAGAAGGGCGCGCACAAGATCAAGGTGAAGTTCACGCCAACCGCCGAATATGTCGGCTTCTACGCTCAACAGACCAGCAAGGCAACCAAGATCACGGTCAAATAGTGACGGTGGCCGCCAATGGCCGGTTTGGAGGGGAACATGCTCGAATTGCAATACAAGTCCACTGACGCGAATACCTATCTGGTGGCTGAAGTGCCCGAGCGGGCGATCTTGGATCAGCGCACGCTCAATGTTCAATTGGTGAACGACATCCCCGGCCTTGCCCCGATGACAGTCGTGGACAAGTTCGGCAGCGTCGAGTTGCGTTATCTGGTCACTTCGCGGGTGACTTTGGAGACGTTCTTGGCCACTCCGATCAGCGAAGAGACCCTCGTCGCCATCCTAGATTCGCTGACAACCACGCTTGGCAGCCTCGGGCGGTACCAGTTGGACTTGCGTTTCATCGTGCTCGACTGCGCGATGGTTTTCGTGGACGTGTCCGATTCCACCTGCCAGTTGATTTGTTTGCCGACCGTTGACGCTCCTTCGCCCGATGCCGTACCACACGGTTTCGGAGAGTTCATGGGCCGCCTATTGGATGGTGTGACGATGCGCGACGAGGCAAGCTATGACGCCTACGGCAAGCTCATGAAATTGGTCAAAGGCCAAGAAGTCACCATCGCCGCCGTTGCTGAAGTGCTCAAGTCCACTGCGCCGAAGCAGGCGGCGACCGTGGCGGGCCGGCAAGAGGCGCGGCGTGGCCGCTCGCCCAGCTCTCCCGCGGGAGCGTCCGGAAGTGTTCTCTCCGGCGAGCCCCAACCAGCTGCGCTCTCGTCCAGCACGTTCGACGCATTGCCGTCTCCGCCGCTTTCGCCTGGTGAGGTTCCTGGCGCTGCGACCAATGGCGCCTCGTTGCCGTCGCCGCCACCCGATCGACTGGCAACGGCCCCGACGCCAACAACCACTGCGCCCGCGCCGACGACACCGTCGCCGGTCATTCCTCGTCCCACGCCGGCAGTTCCGCTGCCGGGACCAAACATCGTCAACGGCGTTGCCGTGCCTCCTCCGGCCGCCGCGATGCCTGCTGTCGCGCCGGTGGCATCGGTGGACGCGCAGCGCGTGTCCATGTTGCGGGGCTTGTTCGGATCGAAGGCTGACACCCAAGCCTGGCACGCCCAACTGGCGGCAGGCAAGGCCGCCCGCGCGAACGGCCAAGGACACGTCTCAACCTTGCGGGGGCTGTTCGGTTCCAAGGCGGACACACAGGCTTGGCACGCCCAATTGGCCGCGAAAAAGGCCGCCAAACTCGATGCCAAACGACAGCAGGCCGCGCGTCAGGCGCCGCCGCCCCCGCCGGTGGTTCCGCTGCCGCCGTGGTCGCTGCCCCGGGGATCGTCTCCGCAGTAGCAATCCCAAGGCGGTCAGGCGGTTCCGGGTGCGGGCGTTCCCACAGGGGTGTCCGCTGGAGCGCCGCCTCAGCCCGCCACTTCGGGTAGCGGACCGTCGGCTCGGCTCGATGCGGACCCAACCACGTCACGGTCAACGGCGAGCGCATCCCGCCCAACCAGAACGTCCCCCTGCCGCCCGGCTCGACATTCGTCCTGGCCGACGAGGAGTTCGACTTCCGCTGAAGAGGCAGCGCCGCACAGCCAAAGCCCCGCCTGCCCCCGGTGTCACGACCTGATCGGGCTCCTGGCGACGCTTGCTGGGAGTCCTATTGCCGTATATCTGGTTCGGCGGCCACCAGGGCGGCGAAAGCGGGGACGAGCGGGCTGAGGATGTCGGCGAACTCAGCCAGGGTCATGGGTGGGTTGCGGTAGCTGGACACCTTGCGCCGAAGGGCCGCCACGACCGAGTCGCGGTGCGACCGCCACAGGCCGACCAGGAAGTCGTCGGGGTGGACCGCCGTGACGCCATGCTCGCCCAGGGCGGCAGCCGGGAAGTCGGTCAGGTTGACGGTGACGATCACGGGGCAACCGCCTGCGACCGCCGCCAGAACGTGGCGGTCCTTGGGATGGTTCCGCAGCATCGGGATGAGGTGGTCGAACCCCGTCACGGTGCTGTTCGGGTAGGCGGAGCGCATCTGGCCGATGCGGGCGTCGGCGCGCCCTGGGGCAAGGCCGCGCTTGTCGACCAAGGTCCGGCGGGTTTCGGCCAGCACGATGTCCGACCAGGCCGGATCGAAGAGCGCGGCGTCGGCCAGGTCCAGCAGGACATCGCACAGCGAGATCGGCAGCAGCACGCAGGCGTCCAGCAGGACTCGCTGTGTCATCAGCGGGTATCCACAAACGACTCGGGTTGGCGTGACAGATCAGCGAAGTCGTCAGCCATCTGGTCGAGCACGACCCGCCGCCGCGCCCGCTCCGCCACCTCATAGGCGGCCAGGTCGCCCAACCGGACCCGCCGGTGGTGGCCCGGACGCTCGAACGGCACCTGGCCGGACTCCAGCAGCTTGACCATGGTCGGACGCGACACGCCGAGAAGATCGGCCGCCTCTTGCGTCGTCAGGTACGACTCATGGGCCCCTACCACAACCTCCTTGCCGTCCGCGAATGCCCGTGCTGCGGCGGACAGAACCGCGCGCAACGGAGGCGTCAGCCGGATCGCCGTGTGGCCCGGCGCGACCACGGACACGTCAGCCTCGGCGGCCAGTGTTTCGGCTAGAGCCGTGGCCGAGGGCGCGTCGTCCGCCGCGGCAATCAGAACAGTCACACCCCGATCATAAATCGAAAAACTCGAAAAGACCAGGGCAGTCCTGGTCCGCCCAACCAGAACGTCCCCCTGCCGCCCGGCTCGACATTCGTCCTGGCCGACGAGGAGTTCGACTTCCGCTGAGGAGGCAGCGCCGCACAGCCAAAGCCCCGCCTGCCCTGACTTGGCTCACTTTTGACGTGGTTCGGTGTTGATTGTGGTGTTGGCTACGGGTTTTGTGTTTTGGTGGGGGTGTTTTGCGCACACCAATGGGTCGTAGGCTTGGGGGGTGTCGCCGTATGTGCGGAAGGTGAGGCAGTCGTCTGGGGCCTGGTCGGTGCAGTTGGTGGTGTGGTCGGCGCGTGGCCGGCGGGTGGTGAGGCGTGTCGGCACCGCTCACAACGACGGGGAGGTTGCTGTGTTGACGGCGGCGGCTGAGCAGATGGTGCCGCAGCCGCAGCTTCCGATCGGTTCGGGTGGCGGGGTTGGCGGGGTGGTGTCGGGGTTGTCGCCGGTGGTGGCGGGTTCCAGGTTGGGGCCGTTGTGGGATGTGTTGGAGACGGCCTGGCGGCGGATGGGGTTCGCTGATGTGGTCG
Organism: Propionibacteriaceae bacterium; assembly: GCA_031272195.1. Lineage (GTDB taxonomy): Bacteria > Actinomycetota > Actinomycetes > Propionibacteriales > Propionibacteriaceae > Propionicimonas. The sequence continues at coordinate 7,670 of JAISUF010000205.1, read as the reverse complement.
CTGACAAGGTGTTCCACGATTTGGTGTTGGCCAGGGTGTTGGAGCCGACGTCGGAGAAGGACTCGTTGCGGGTGTTGGATGAGGCTGGGGTGGCCGCGGTGTCGTATCCGACCCTGAAACGGCATTTGCCCAAGTTCGCGGCCGGCGAGTTCCGGGCGGTGGTGGCCTCGGCGTGCGCGGCCCGGGCGGGTGTCGGTCCGGCCGCGTTGGCGTTCTACGACGTGACGACACTGTGTTTCGAGACCGATGAGGGTGACGGGTTCCGCGAGCCGGGGTTCTCCAAGGAGCGGCGTTTGGAACCGCAAATCACGGTCGGCTTGTTGACCGACCGTTCCGGGATGCCGTTGACGGTCGACGCGTTCGAGGGGAACAAGGCCGAGACGAAGACGATGATCCCGGTGGTCAAGTCTTTCACTGCCGCGCATGGGATCAGCGGCGTGACCGTGGTCGCGGACGCGGGCATGTTGTCGGAGGCGAATCCGAAAGATGTGGAGGACGCGGGCTGGTCGCTCATCGTGGGCGGCCGTCCGCCCGAGGTGCCCTACCAGGCGGCCGAATGGCAACGGGCTCATCCCGGCCAGCAGCCCGCCGGCAAGCTGGTGTTGTCCCAGCCGACGCCGATGGGCCCCAAGGCGGACCAGCGCCGCCGCACGACGTGCTACCAGTACAAACTCGACCGCGCCAAGCGGGCCTTGCATGGTATCGACGCCCAGATCGGCAAAGCGGAGAAAGCCGTCGCGGGCAAGGCTCCGGTGAAACGCAACCGGTTCGTGGTGTTGGAAGGCGCGCGCAAGCCGGTGAACCGCCAGCTGGAGGCCAAAGCCCGCGCGCTGGCGGGCTGGAAATCGTATGTCACGAACCTGAACGACGCCGACCCGGCTTTCGTGATAGGCGCCCACCACGAGCTTTGGCATGTGGAACGCGCGTTCAAGATGTCAAAACACGACCTGCGCGCCAGGCCGATCTACCACCACAAACAAGAATCCACCCAGGCCCACCTGACCATCGTGTTCGCCGCGCTAGCAATCAGCCGCTGGCTAGAACAACAAACCGGCTGGACCATAAAACGCCTCGTCAAAACGCCACGCCGCTACCGCACCGACACCATCCGCGTCGGCAACCACACCTTCCAAGCCCAACCCGACATCCCCGACGACATCCGCGACCTCCTCCAACACATCACCTGAAATGCGCACACCAAAATGAGCCAACTCAGGTGATAGCCCAAGGCCTCCGTGGACACTGACTTGGTTGGTGTGTGGGTGCCGGGGGTTGTTTGGGCGGTCCAGATCACGTGTAGTTGGCTTTCCGGGCGGCCTGCTTGAGTTTGCGTCGGTTGATGGCGAGGGTGGCGGCGGAGGCTAGGAGGGCGGCGCCGATGGTGGTGGTCGCGAACAGGGGTGTGTTGTTGAACCAGATGGCGGCCGGGTTGTTGTTGACGAGGACGTCGGTGATGTAGAGCGTGGCGTGGCGGCCGGCTTTGTCTTCGGCGCGGATTTGGATGTTGTGGGGCAGGAACCCGGACGGGACTTGGAACGTCCAGCGGCTTTGCCCGTCGGGCTGGGTTTCGACAGGCTGGCCGTCGATCTCGACTTGCAGACTGGCGATGTTGTCGTCGAAGTAGTCGGCGGCCTCGACGGACGCTTGGAGGGCGGCTTGCTGGTAGCGGCCGTGGTCCTCGACGCCATAGGCGGTCAGGGTGGGCGGGGTCTTGTCGACCCGGAACGCGATCTCGGCGCCGGGGGAGCAGTCTCGCGGCGGTTCGCCGGTTTCCACACCGCAGTTGACGTCGGCGGCGCCGGAGGCGGTCGCGGTCGGGGTGACGTCGTTGCTGGACGCGTTCCCGGCCTCGTCGCGGCTCCACAGCCGCACCTGGTACGAGCCCTCCTGGGCGAACCGGGCGGCGGGGATGGTATAGGTGTAGGCCCGCCAGCCGTGGACCACCTGGGCGGACAGCAGGTAGCCGTCGGCGCCTTGCTCCAGCACGTCGGTGTGCTGTCCGTCGCGGACGATCTTCACCTCGCGGGCAGCCACGGGGGTGGGGTTGTACTCGGTCACGACGACCGCCGACGCCTCTTGCAACGGCACGGCCGACTCGGCCATCGCGAGGGTCGCGGAGTCGAACTGGTAGACCGAGCCGTGCCGATCCACCATGAAGGCGGCCGTCTGGCGGGCGGTGTGCCCGGCCGGGTCGGTCGCCTCGACCGTAAGCGTGTACACGCCGTCGTTGGCGCGCGAGTCCGGCAGCGCCTGGTAGCGCCACACGGCGCCGGACGCCGACTGCGACGCGGCCGGCTGGCCGAAGGCGTGCGGCAGGCCGTCTGCGGACTCCAGCTCGACGGCGGCCTGGCCGGCGCCGTCGCCGGCCTCCCACAAGTCGTCCCAGACCTCGACGACCGGCGCGACCGCGGCCTGGTCGCCGAACGCCGACCCGTCGGCCAGTGCGCCCCCGCCCGGGGCCCGCTCGATCGAAATCCTGGGCGCGGTCCGGTCCACCCAGAACGCCTGCCCGTCCAGCGGCGCCCCGTCGTTGCCGGCCGCGTCGGCGACCGTCGCGGCGAACCCGTAGCGGCCGTCGGAGTCGAACGAGATACTGGCCGCGTGCCGGTCCGGGCCGGCCTGTGCCCACGACAAGTCCCACGAGAAGCCCGCCACCGGCTCGCCGCCCAGCTCGGCGGCCGGATCGGCCAGGCGCACTCTGGACGGATCGAAATTCGCGTCCACGACCGTCAGCGTCGCGGTCCTCGCCTGCGGGTACACCCCGCCGGGGCCCGGCTCGCCGCCGCCCGACCACGACACCGCGATCACCGGCGGGGTCGTGTCCAAAGTCCAACTGGGCAGCTCGAGGGTCTCCGCCAGCTTGCGGCCGGCCAGATCCGTCACCCGCAGCGTCTCGTCAGCCGCCAGATACTCCCCGTCCTTGTCGTAATCGACAACCGCCCGATAGGTCCAATCCGACGCCTTACCGACGCGCTTCCAGCCCGACGCCTCCCCGCCGGTCGACAACACCGCCGACGCCTTGGCGAAGTTCCGCTCCTTGACGGTGATCGCCACGCTGCGCGCCGCCGAGTGGACCGTCGGATGGTCCGGGTCCGGCCGGCCGCCCGACCACGCTACCGACACCACTTTCGGCCGCGTCTTGTCGACCGACAGGCGCAACCGCTCGTCACGGGAGCCCGAGGCCTGGTCCGCGACAGCGTCCCGCGAGGCGCGCGTCACCCTCCCCGCGCGGTCCTTCACCCACCAGTCCACCACGATGTTGTTGGAGTCGTCGGCGATGGTCAGCGTGTACGACGCCGACGTCACCGCCGCCTCGTCGGCCGGATCGCCATGGGTCTGCCGCCAACCCGACAGGCCCGGCGCGCACGACTTGGCCTTCGGCCGCTCCTCGGTCGTGTACGAGCAGCCGACCTCCGCGATCCCCGCCCACACGTTCTCCACCCGCAGCGCCACCTTGACGCTCCCGGCGAACAGCGGCCGATCAGCCGCGTCCAGGCCGACCGCCTGCGCCCGCACAACCTTGGCAGCGTCAGACGACACGTGCGACTGGGCCGCGTAGGCCGCGTCCGACTCCAAAGACAACAAACTGGCCGCGTACACCTCGCCCGACCGGTTCCCCGCCCGGTCCGCGACACGCGCGTACACCGCGCCCCGGAAATCCCCCGAAACCGCGAACGACGCCTTCCCCTGCGACGAAGCCTGCCGCGACCCGACCAGCCGCGCCTCGCCGCCGTCGGCCGGGGCCAGCCACAACTCGACCACCCCCACGCCAGAGCCCGACCCCGCCGACGCCCCCGGATCGGAAACCGCGACCGTCACCCGCACCGAATCGGTCGCGAAATGGCCGTAGCCGACCGCCGGCGACGGCGCCACCCCGCCCACCGACGAGTCCGCGTCCGTCTTCGAGTCGGCCTTGAACGAGATCGACGACACCACGGGCGCCAACCGGTCCAACCACACCGACCTGCCGACGACACCCGACGACGACCCCGCCCGGTCCGAAACCTCGACCTCCAAACGGCACTCCCCGTCCGCCTGGCAGCCCGACGCCGCCGCCGACGCCAAACCGTCACCCGGCACGCGCTCCACCAACGCACCGCCCGGCGAGCCAGACAGCGACACCGACCCGGCCCCCAACACGCCGCCGCTGGCCGACCCGACCCGCGCCGACCAAGACCCCATGCCGGACTGCGCCACGCCGTCGCGGCACTCCAACGACGCCTCGTCCCACGACAGGCAATCGGCCACCACCGCGCCGAACCCCACCCTGGAGGCCGCGTCCGAACCGGCGAACCACAACCGGCCCGTGTCCGGATCCAGCCAAGACCCCGACCCGGTGGTCAAAGACGCAGTCGGGAAAACGTTCTCAATCTCCAACCGCTGCGACAACACCGCCGAGCCCCGGTTGCCGTACACGTCCCACGCGTCCACCGACAACTGACCGCTCAGCCACACACCCGGCGAACCGGCCACGGCCGACGACGGCACGTCCCGGAATACCACCTGCCAACGCTGGTTCGCCGCGTCCCAGTTCGCCTGGCAGCCGTCCCCGCCGCCGTCGACACCGCAAACCCGCGTCGACGCCGGATGATCGGCATCCCCCGCCGGCAAACGGAGCGCCACCACGCCGCGAGACGGCCCGTCCGGCGCGCCCCCGGCCGCCAGCAAAGCCCCGTCCTCGCTGTAACGCTCCACCGCGTCCACACCCAGGTCCGACCGCGCCGACGCCGCGCTCAAACCAACACCGGCGTCCGACACGTACACCACAACGTCAACCGCCGCCGAGCAAAACCCCGAATCCAGCACCACGCCAGACGCCGCGTCAACCACCGAATAGCCATCCGCGACCACCGGGCCGACCGTGTCTAACAACAACGACAACACGCCGCTCGACGCCACGTTCCCGGCCATGTCGACCGCGAAAAACTTCACCTCGAACGGCTCCGGCCCGGCACCCTCCGCGCCAACCCGGCATAACCACTCGCCGTCCAGCCGCTCGCACACGCCCGCGCCGCCCAACGGATCAGTCTCGCCGCCCGCCAACACCGACCGCGCCCCCGAGACCGAGGGGTACGGCACCCGCGCCCACACCACGCCCCGCAAGCCAGAATCCGAATCCGACGCCGTCACCGACACCGTCCACACCGACTTCCCGCCGTCAACCACCGGCAACGGCGACAACCCCGGACCGTCCACCACCGGCTCCGCGCCGTCCACCCGCACCCGCACCGGCCGGTCGAACACGACCCGCGACACCGTCACCACATTCCCGTCGACCGAGCGCGCGAACACCTCCGACACCGCATCGTCAACCGCCAAACCATCGGCGAAACCCGAATACAGCTCCCCACTCACCTCGGCGCCGCTCGCCTGCAACCGCCACGACAAACCAGCCGCCAAAGCAGACGGCCAAAACACCCAGCCGCCATCCGACCCGGTCACCGACACCATCTGGGAGTCGGCCCCGAACACCCCGTCCGTCGGCGTGCAGGCTTCCCACGAGCCGCCCGTCGAACAAAACAAGCCAACCGAGGCGTCCGCGTCCAACAACAAGTCGCCCCGCTGCGGTATGTCCACCGGCTTCAACGCCACAACCGACACCGCCACATCGGCCGATACCCCGTCCAGCGACAACGCGAAATCCTCGAACCCCAACACCTGGTCCACGCCATCGACCGACACGCGGCTCAAATAGCGGCCAGCATCCGGAGAAACCGACACCTCCAAATCGTGCCCGTCCTCGACCAGGCAATACAGCAACGCCTGGTCGTGCCACTTATCGGCGCAATTCTCCGGGTCGCCGTCCTCGCGAACCTCCACGGCGGTGTAACCCTCGTCCGACGCCGAGCCGATCGCCACAGTGTGGAACACCCCCACGCGCACCATGAAATCGTCAACGGCAGCATAACGGGCCAGCGTCCGCACGCCATTCTCGACCGTCTGCCCGAAATACGACCCCTTCACGCTCCCATCGCCGAAATCCACCGCCTCCGAGAACACCCCACGGCCGTCATCCGACCGCGCAACAAACTCGCCCTCGGTCGCGGAAACAATCTTCCGCTCCCCCGCAGAACACTTATAAACCCCCGAATCAGCCGGAACCATCTCGCAATTCCCGGCCAAATCCAAATCCGCCAACACCAACGGATCGCCCGCGTCGCCGTCCACAAAACTGAACTCCACAGCATCGTCTGCCGACGGCACAGGCAGCGCGACAACGCCAATCGTCTGGTCCGCGTCCGGAGCCAGCGAAACCGCATAGCTCCCGTCAGCCGCCAAACCACTCCAATCGACATCCAGCCCGCTCAACGCGCTCAAATACGACCCGTCCGCGGGCGACACCGTCGCCTCCAGCGACTTCCCGTCCTCCACCCAGCACACGTACGCCTCAGACGCGTCCCGCGCGCAAGCGTCGCCCTCGACGCCCGCCACGTCCCCCGTCACAACAAAATCAGATTGGCCGCCCTTGTCGGCCTCGAACCGCACCCGATAAAAACTGCCCTCCTTGATCCGCACATGCCCCGCATGGTCCAACTTCACCAAAGTCCGCACGCCGTCCGCGACAGTGAACTTGTAATACACCCCGGCCACATCGTCGCCGCCGTCCCACGTGAAATCCACACCCGAGGCGTACACCCCATCAGCGTTTCCACCCCTCGACACCCGCGCGCCAGCCGGAGCAGACTCCACCTGATCGCCGATATTCGCCGTCGCCTCGCACAAATACACCCCGCCCCGCAAAGCGCACTCGCCATCCGCCAACGCCTCTGTGAAATGGCCGATCGTCAACTGCGTGTCCGTCAGGACGTCAGCAGCCACAGCCTCAGAAGGAAACGCCTCCGCCGACACCTCGATCTTCCCGGCCGCCTCCGAAACAGGCGACGACCCCGCCGACCAAGAATGCACAGTGACCGACGAATCCCCCGACAAATCCTGCGCGGCGCCGCCCACCAGAACCGACCGCAAATAAGAGCCATCACCAGCACTCGCAGAAAACTTCAACTCCGGCCAAGCCGACGACCACTCCAGCGTGCCGCCATCTGCAACAGACAACGCGCACGACTCCAATTGACAACCCCCATCAGGCACATAGGCCGCCGACACACTCGCATTGGGAGAGGTGACAGAAAAATATTGGTCGCCAGCAGGCGTGAGATCGGTAGTCAACATATCGCGTTTCAGGGCGTCAGATTCCATATCCCCGCTTGTCCACTGTTGATACCCGTCAAGTGTGATTATTAGAGCCCATCGCGCCGGAGAAAACGCTGAGACAGTCGCGTATGCTTGCAGAACCCCAGTTCCGCCATCCAGGGAAACGCTTTGGGCGGACACGCAAGTCCCAGTGCTCGGAGCGCAGAACTGAAAGGCGGTGGCAGCGGGCGTCTTCGCAGGCAGCGGGAGGTTCACGTCATTGGACTTGACCGTGACGTCAAGACGGACTGTCGTTGTGGCGGCTGCTGTGGTTGGCACCGCCGCGAACGCAGCCCCAGCCGCCAACGGCAGCGCCAGCAGGACCCTCAGGAAACGGTGAGGGCGAGGTCCGCGCGGAAATCGGCTAGCGCGGGGGACGGCCATGATCAGTCCTTCCTGGCGGGGGCGGCTCTGGCTGCAGGGGCACGTAAAGACTACCACGCCGACACCGAGGTCGTAACAGTCTTGTACCTACCAGG
>JAISUF010000097.1 GCA_031272195.1 Propionibacteriaceae bacterium | reverse complement strand
CGCTGCGCGACGAGGACGGCGCCCGCCGCATCGAGTGGCCCACCACGCAGGCCTCGACGCTCGCCCTGCCCGGCCGCGACCTCGTCGTCATCGCCGGGCCGGAGCCGAACTACCGCTGGCGCAAGATCATCGGCCAAGTCGTCGACGTGTTGGCGGCCGCCGAACCGGAGCTGGTCGTGCTGCTCGGCGCGATGCTGTCAGACGCGCCGCACACCCGCCACATCCCGGTCACCGCGACGACCGAGAACCCCCAACTGGCCCAAGAGCTGGAGCTGGCGGGATCCGACTACGAGGGGCCGACCGGCATCGTCGGCGCGCTGGCCGCCGAGTTGGAGCCGGCCGGCTGGCCGACGGTCACAGTCTGGGCCTCGGTGCCGCACTACGTCTCCGAGCCGCCCAATCCCAAAGCCACCCTGGCCCTGCTGACCAAGTTGGAGGAGATCTTGGGCACGCCCTTGGACTCTGCCGACCTGTTCGCCCAAGCCGAGGCCTGGTCTGAACAGGTCAGCGAGTTGGTCGAAGAGAACCCCGAGATCGGCGAGTACATCTCCGCCTTGGAGGAGCGCCGCGACAAGGACACCCCGCCGCCGACCGCCGACTCCATCGCCGCCGAGTTCGAACGATACCTGCGCCGCCGCGACGCCAGGAGCTGATTGAGCCCCTGCCGCCGCCGCGCTAAAGGCTGCCATGGGTCTGGTCGAAATGGGGTTGCCGTCCGCTGGAACCTCGCCACAGCCGCGACCACGGCCGCCGCCCACAATCCGGCCAAGCGGCCCATCGAGTCTGGCCAACCCCAGCGGGCAGGCTCAGGCGACCAGCGCGCGCAGGCGCCGCACCATGGCGTCGGGATCGGGATCCCGGAAGACGGCCGATCCGGCCACGAAGACGTTGGCCCCGGCCTCGGCGCAGCGGCCGATCGTCTCCTCGCCGACGCCGCCGTCCACCTGGATGGCGATCTCCAGGCCGGCGGCCCGGGCCAGGGCGCGGGCGCGGGCGATCTTGGGCAGGCAGACGTCGAGGAACGGCTGGCCGCCGAAGCCCGGCTCGACCGTCATTATCAATAGCTGGTCGAACTCGCCCAAGAGGTCGGCGTACGGCTCGACCGGCGTGGCCGGTTTCAACGCCAGGCAGGCCCTCGCCCCGCTCGCCCGCAAACCGCGGGCCAAACGCACCGGCGCGGCGCAAGCCTCGGCGTGGAAGGTGACCGACTCGCAGCCCGCCTCGGCGTAGGCCGGCGCCCAGCGGTCGGCGTCCTCGATCATCAGATGGATGTCCATCGGCAGGCTGACGCTGCCGCGCAAACTGGCCACCGTCGGCAGCCCGAAGGTCAGGTTGGGCACGAAATGGTTGTCCATGACGTCCAAATGGACGGCGTCGGCGCTGGGGATACGCGCAATCTCGGCGGCCAGGCGGCCCAAGTCGGCGTTCAAGACGCTCGGTGTTATGGCCATCTCCACGACTGCCACTCTACTTGGTCCTCCGGCCGGAGGACTGTGCCGCTGGCCATCGGGTCGCGACTTCACCGCCCCGTGGCAGCGGTAGCGGCTGGTCGGCGCGGGGAGGAACTCGGCGACAGACCGGCGGCTCGAAGGCGGAGCCAGTCGTCGGCGGGCGCTTGTCCCGCCGCGACGGCCAGCGGCGCGGACCGGGAACAACTCACAACTTGCGCAGCAAAGCCAGGAACATGGCGTCCGTGCCGTGGCGGTGCGGCCATAGCTGGACGAACGGGCCGTCGGCGCAATCGGGCACCTGCGGCAAGTAGTCAGGCGCTTCCAGCACTTCGACGCCCTCGCAGGACCCCACGACTTCGACGGTTTCGCGGCGGTGCGGCGAGCACGTCGTATAGGCGACGACGCCGCCCGGCTTGGCCGACGCCACGGCCGCGGCCAGCAATTGGCGCTGCAACTGCGCCAAGCCGTCGACATCGGCCGGCGACTTGCGCCAACGGCTGTCGGGACGCCGCCGCAGGGCGCCCAGGCCCGTGCAGGGCACGTCGGCCAGGACGCGGGCGAAGACGCCCGGCCGCCACGCTGGCCGCCTGCCGTCTGCCACAACGACGGTCGGCTGCTCCCGATAGGCCCGGACGGCCTCGGCCACCAGCTCCGCCCGGTGTTGGCGCGCCTCGGCGGCGACCAGCGCCCGCCCGCCGCGCAAACCGGCCAGCAGGGCGGTCTTGCCGCCCGGCCCGGCGCAAAGGTCGAGCCACGGCCCGGCGGGGGCGTCCGGCCGCGTCAAGGCCCAGGCGACCAACTGGGAACCCTCGTCTTGGACGCCCGCCAAACCCCGAGCGACGGCCTCGTACTCGCCGGGCGGCTTGGACGGGTAGGCCCCGAAGGGCGAGAAGCGGGCCGGCTCGGCGTCGGGCAGGGCGGCGGCGTCCAACAGGCCGGGGCGCACCGCCAAGACGGGGCGCGCCGGCTGATTGTCCGCCTCCAGCGCCACAGCCAGCTCGCCGTCGGGCAGGCGCTCGGCCCAGGCGTCGACGATCCACGCCGGATGGCCGGTCCGCAACGCCATCTCCTCGCGCTCCGAGAGGCCTTGGGACAGCTCGTCGAGCCACTGGTCGAGCGTCTTGGCGGCCAGCCGCCGACCGACGGCGTTGACCAGCCCCGCCACCCGCTCGCCGATCTCGGACGCCGCCACCGCCACGCCGGTGTCGACGGCCGCCGAGGCGGGCACGCGCATGGCCAAAGCCTGGTGGGCGATCAGGCGCAGGGCCGTCAGCACCTCGGGCTCCAGCTTGTCCAGCGGGCGGACCGTCTCGATGACGCGGTCGTAGACGCCCGCCTGTCGGCAGGTCCCGTCCACCAGCGCCGTCACGAAGGCGGCGTCGCGGGCGTCGAAGCCGACCAGGCGGCGGTTCAACTCCAAGTTGGCGTAGGCCCCCTCGACGAAGACGGACCGCAAGATCCGATACGCCAGGGTGCGCGGCCGGTCGGCCCGGCGGCGGCCGCGGGGCGCTGGGCGCGTCACCCTGGAACTCCGGCCGCCGGGTTGGCCCCTCACTGGGCCGCCAGTTCGCCGCGCCGCAGGCCGCGGGCCCAGTCGGCCGCCGCCATGGCCTTCTTGCCAGCCGCCTGGACTTGCACCAGCTCGAGGTCGCCGTCGCCCGTCCCGACCCGGACCTCCCGCTTGCCGAAGCCGAACCGCCCCGCAGCCAGGCCGGACGACTGCCCGGCGCGGGCCGCCAGGACGCGGAAACGCTCGCCGTCCAGCAGCGTCCAGGCCATCGGCGACGGGTTGCAGGCCCGCACCAGCCGGGCCAACTCGGCCGCCGGCCGGTCCCAGGACAGCCGGGCGGTCTCGGCGGTGATCTTGGGGGCCAGCGTAACCAGCGCGGGCGGCTGCTCGGTCGACACGGCCCGGCCCGCCGCGATGTCGTCCAAGGCGTTGGCGAGGGCTTCGGCGCCGACGGGCGCCAACTTGGCCAGCATTTCGCCGGCCGTCTCCTCCCCCAGCGGAACCTCGACTTGGCGCAGCCACGGACCCGCGTCCAGCTCCTCGACGACGCGCTGCACCGTCACCCCCGTCACCGAGTCGCCGGCCATGATGGCGCGTTGGACCGGCGCGGCGCCCCGCCAGCGCGGCAGCAGCGAATAGTGGACGTTGACCCAGCCGTGAGCGGGAACGTCCAGCAGGGCCGCCGGGATGAGCCCGCCGTAGGCCACCACGACGGCGCAATCCGGGGCCAGCGACCGCACCCACTCTCCCACCTGGGGCGACTTGGCCGTGCCCGACTTCAACAGCGGCAGGCCGTTGGCGGCCGCCAGCTCGGCCACCGGGCTGGGACGCAACCGCTTGCCCCGGCCGGCCGGGGCGTCCTGGCGCGTCAACACGCCGACGACGCTGTGCGTCCCGCGTTGGAGCAAATCGGACAGCGTGTCGGCGGCCACTTGGGGCGTGCCGGCGAAGATCAAGCGCATGGCACCTACCCTACGACCTGGGGGTCGACCCGCACCCGCAACGGGCGCAGCTTCCTAGCCGACCGGGACGACTGGGCCAGCTTGACCGCCCGCACCAGCGCCGCCCCCCCGCCGGCCACCGCCCGCAGCGTGACGCGGCAGGTCTCGTCCTCTCCGGGCAGCGGGAACGGCCCCAGCTGCTCGACGCCGTCGGGCAGCTCCAATTGGCCCACGGCGTCCGCCACCTCCGACAAGGGGCCCTCGACCGTCACCAACTTGACGGCCGGAGGGAAGCCCGCCTCGCGCCGGTCGGCCAGCTCGCGGGCGGCGAAGCCGGCCGGGTCTAACCGCAGCGCCGCCTGGACGGCCCGCTCCCCCGAACTGCCGACGATCATCGCCGTGCCGCCCTCGCCGGCCGGGCGGACCAGGGCGGTCGCCCGCAGCCAGCGCCGCAGCGCCTCCTCGCCGGCCCGCAGGTCGGGACGCCACAACATCGCGTCGGCGTCGAGGAGAACCGCCGCCGCGTAACCGCCGACCGCCTCCGGCTCGACGCCGGGCGTGGACAGCACCAGCGCGGGCTCGTCCGGGACTGACGCCACCGGCTGGTCGCCGCGCGACTGGACGACCAGCGTGCCGGGGAAGGCCTTGCCGAACTCCTCGGCCGTCCGCCGCACGCCGACCGCACCGGCCCGGAACCGGTTGTCGCCGCAATCGGGACACGACCAATTCGCCGGGCCGCACCAGCGGCACGTCAAGCCGCCCGCCTCGGCCCGCAACGGCTCTTGGCAGCGCGGACAGCGCGCCGGGCGCTGGCAGGTGGCGCAGGCGACGCACTGCAAGTAGCCCGTCCTGGGGACTTGGACCAGCACGGGGCCTTGCGCCAAACCGGCCCTGATCAGCGTGAAGGCGTCGTGCGGCACGCGCACCCGCCCGGCCGGATCCTGCGAGCCGTAGCTGTCACGCCCGGCGGTGGCGGCCACCCTCGGACACGCCAGGCGGGCCTGTGACGGCGGCAGTCCGATCGGCGCCAGCCAGCCCTTCTCCAACAGCGCCTCGACCTCGGCGGTTCGCACATGGCCGCCCAGCAACAGCCCGGCTCCCGCCAGGTGCGCCCGCAGCGCGGCCACCTCGCGGGCGTGCGGATAGGGCGCCCGCGGCTCGGCGTAGGAGTCGTCGCCGTCGTCCCACATCGCTATCAAACCCAAGTCGGCGACCGGCGCGAACACCGCCGCCCGCGTTCCCAAGACCAGCTTTACGCTCCCCCGGCTGACCGCCAAGAAGCGCCGATAGCGGGCGGCCGGACCGACCTCGGCGCTCAGCGAGACGAAACCGCCCTTGCCGAAGCGGGCCGCGCAGGCCGCCTCCAACCGCCGCAGCTCGCCGGCGTCGGGCGCCAACACCAGCGCCCCGCGCCCCGACTCCAGACAGGCCTCGGCGGCGTCCAGCAGCCCAGCGGGCCAGTCGGCCCCGAACACCGGCAGGGCGCACCAGGCCGCCCTCGGACGCCCGCCGTCGCGCAGCACCTGGCAGAAGCGCCCGCCCCACTCGTAATGCCCAAGACACTCGACCCGGCCGGGCTCCAACCTCACAGCGGGGAAGTCGGGCGGCTTTGCCTGTTCGGTCTTGCCGTGGCGCGGCGGCACCGCCAAACGGACGACGTCGGCGAACGTCCCCGCGTAGTGGTCGGCCACCGCCCGCACCAACCGGGCAACCTCCGGCAGCAGCACAACCTCCGGCGAGACGAGGCGCTCGACGGGCAGCAGCGTCTCCTGGTCGGTGTCGCCCTTCACAGCCATGACGTAGCCGTCGCGCGGCCGGCCGGCGAAACGCACCCGCACCCGCGCTCCAGGGGCCAGGCCGGGCAGCATCGTCGAGGGAACCTCGTAGTCGAACCGGCGGTCGAGGTGGGCCAGCGGCGTGTCCACCGCCACCTCGGCAATCGTCCGGTCCATGTAGACGATGGTAACCGCCGCCGCCGACATTTCTTGAACAGCCGGACTGGCCCGGCACCGACCCGCTTCGGCGACCACTCCCAAGACTGCGCCGTCACAAGGATGGGCGATGGGCGGTGGATCGCAACCAGGAGGGTCGCCCTCGTGCTGGTGGCACCCGAGCCCGACGACGCGGCGAGGCGCCGCCCAGCGACCACCGCCGACACGGCCGAGCCGATGGAAGTGTGGAGCGCAGCGACAGCAGGCGCGGACTTGTGAGTCACCTCTTGGGTCCCGCCGCGTCCAGCGGCAGCCGCCTCAGCCCTTGACGGCGTTGGCCAGGGCCTCGGCCCGGTCGGCCCGCTCCCAGGTGAATTCGGGCAGCTCGCGGCCGAAGTGGCCGTAATTGGTGGTCAGCGAGTAGATCGGGCGGATCAGGTCCAGGTCGGCGATGATCGCGGCCGGACGCAAGTCGAACACCTCCAAGACGGCGTCCGAGATCTGCGCCAGCGGCACCTTCTCGGTGCCGAAGCAGTCGGCGTAGAAGCCGACCGGATGGGAGCGGCCGATGGCGTACGCCACCTGCACCTCGCAGCGCTCCGCCAGCCCCGCCGCCACCACGTTCTTGGCCACCCAGCGCATCGCGTAAGCCGCCGAGCGGTCGACTTTGGACGGATCCTTGCCGGAGAAGGCGCCGCCGCCGTGGCGGGCCATCCCGCCGTAGGTGTCGACGATGATCTTGCGCCCGGTCAAGCCGGCGTCGCCCATCGGCCCGCCGATGACGAACTTGCCCGTCGGGTTGACCAGCACCCGGACGTCGTCGCTGGGCAGGTCGTAGAGCGCCAGCACCGGCTCGATGACGCTGGCCCGCACAGCCGGCTTGATGACGGCGTCCAGGTCGACGCCGGCGGCATGCTGGGTGGAGACGACGATGGTGTCGACCCGCACCGGCTGGTCGCCGTCGTACTCGATCGTCACCTGGGTCTTGCCGTCGGGCAGCAGGAAGCCCAGCCCGGCCCGCCTCACCTGGGCCAAGCGGGCCGCCAGGCGGTGCGCCATGTGGATGGGCAGGGGCATCAGCTCGGCCGTGTCGCGGCAGGCGTAGCCGAACATCAGGCCTTGGTCGCCGGCCCCTTGGGCGTCGAGGGCGTCTTCGGAGTGGTCGACACGGGCCTCCTCGGCGTTGTTGACGCCTTGGGCGATGTCGGGCGACTGGACGCCGATCGACACCATGACGCCGCAGGAGCTGCCGTCGAAGCTCTTCTCCGACGAGTCGTAGCCGACCTCCAGGATGCGCTCGCGGGCCAGTTGGGCGATGTCGGCGTACGACTCGGTGGTGACCTCGCCGGCCACGATGACGGTGCCGGTGGTGACGAGCGTCTCGACGGCGACGTGGCTGGACGGGTCGTCGGCCAGCAGGGCGTCCAGCACGCCGTCGGAGATCGAGTCGGCCAACTTGTCGGGATGCCCCTCGGTGACGGACTCGGATGTGAACAGCCTCTTCATCAAACCTTCTCCTCGATGCTCGAACCCTGGCCGGCCCGCGACCGCCGGCGGGATCCCGCCGACTGCCGCCTCAACTTTGGCAAACTTTGGCAGCCCGTTCGATTATGGCATGAGCGACGACTTCCTTCGGACCGCTCTCAACCGCAGCCGCCTCCGGCTCGTCCCGGTCCAGGATCACGACGGCGGTCTCGTCGGCGCCGAAGACCGCTCCGCCCGAGACGTTGTTGACCACCAGCAGTCGACAGCCCTTGCGGGCCAGCTTGGCCCGCCCCAGCCGCAGCAGCTCGGCGTCGTCGCCGGCTGTCTCGGCGGCGAACCCGACCACGACTTGGCCCGGTTCGGCCCGGCCCGCCAGCCCGGCCAGGATGTCCTCGGTTTGCCGCAGCCTGACGACGAGGCCGCCCTCGCCGCTTTTCTTGATCTTCGAGTCCGCCGCCTGCTCCGGCGCGAAGTCGGCGACCGCCGCCGCCATGACGACGATGTCGGCCCCGCGGGCCTCCTCGGCCATCGCCTCGGCCAGTTGGCCCGTCGAAACCACGTCGACGCGCCGCACCCCCGAAGGCGCCTCGACGGCCAGGTTGGCCGCCACCAGCGTCGTCTCGGCGCCGCGTTGGCGGGCCGCCCGCGCCAGCGCCACACCCGTCTTGCCCGACGAGGCGTTGCCGACGAAGCGGACCGGGTCGAGGGCCTCGCGGGTGCCGCCGGCGCTGACGACGACGCGCCGGCCGACCAAGTCTTGGGCGGCCAGCGCCGCGGCGACGCGCCTGTCGAGGCAGCTGATCGCCAAGGCGGCGATCTCGTCGGGTTCGGGCAAGCGCCCCTGGCCGGTGTCGGCCCCGGTCAGGCGTCCAACGGCGGGCTCCATGACGACGACGCCGCGACCGCGCAGCCGCGCCACGTTGTCGGCGGTGGCCGGGTTGCGCCACATCTCGGTGTGCATCGCCGGGGCCATGACGACGGGGCAAGTCGCCGTCAGCAGGATGTTGGTCAGCAAGTCGTCGGCCCGGCCGACGGCGGCGCGGGCCAGCAAGTCGGCGGTCGCGGGGGCCGCCACAACCAGATCGGCCGCCCTCCCCAGTGCGACGTGCGGCACCTCGTGGGCATCGTCCCAGACATCTGTCCGGACCGGCCGACCCGACAGCGCCGCCCAGGTCGTCTCGCCGACGAAGTTCAAGGCGTTGCGCGTCGGCACGACGTCGACCCGGTGGCCCGCCTCGGTGAACAGCCGCAGCAGCGAACAGGCCTTGTAGGCGGCGATGCCGCCGGCCACGCCCAGGACGATGCGGGCCATCGCTCAGGCCAAGACGTCGTCGGGGTCGAAATCGGGCAGTTCGAAAGCCGGATCGGCCTCGGCGGCGGCGCGGGCGGCGGCCTCGGCCTCGGGGTCGATCTCGTTGCACTCCAAGACGTCGGCGTTGATCTCCCGCAGCGCTATCGACAGCGGCTTCTCCTGGACGCCGATCTCGACCAGCGGGCCGACATTCTCCAGCAGGCTCTCGCCCAACTGCGAATAGTAGGCGTTGATCTGCCTGGCCCGCTTGGCCGCGAACAGCACCAAGCGATACTTGGAGTCCACCTTCTCGAGCAGTTCGTCGATCGGCGGGTTGGTGATGCCTTCAGGTGTTTGCGTGGTCAAGTCTTGCCTTCTCGTCTAGCTTGGTCGGCCTGGATGGCCCAGACCGAGCAAGTCTACCAACTCCTCGACGGTTTGCGAAAGAACGTCGTTGACGACGACGTGGTCGAACTCGTCGGCGCAGCGCAACTCCTCCTCGGCGGTCCGCAGGCGGCGCGCGATCTGCTCGGGCGTCTCGGTTCCCCGCTGCCGCAGCCGGTCGAGCAAGGCCTGGCGATCGGGCGGGGCGATGAAGACGAAGCGGGCTTGCGGATAGCTGGCGCGAACCTGCCGGGCGCCCTGCAGGTCGATCTCCAAGATCACCTGGCGACCCCGCGCGACTGCCTCCTCGACCGGCGCCCTGGGCGTGCCGTAGCGGGTGTCGCCGTGGACGCGGGCCCACTCCAACAACCCGCCCTCGGCGACCAGCCGGTCGAAGGCGGCGTCGTCGACGAACTGGTAGTGGACGCCGTCGACCTCGCCGGGCCGCGGCGCGCGGGTGGTCGCCGACACCGACACCCACACCTCGGGGAAGCGTCTGGCCAACTCGGCCACCAGCGTCCCCTTGCCGACCGCAGTCGGCCCGCTGACGACGGTGACGCTACCGCTCACCGAATTCGGCTTTCAGGCCGGCGACTTGGAGCCGCCCCAACCCCCTTATCCGCCGGTTCGGCGCGATCGTCAACGACTCCATCAGCGCGCTGGCGCGGCGATCGCCGATGCGGGGCAGCGCCCGGAGCAGCTCGGACACCTTCATATTGGCCAGCACGCGGTCCCCGGCGGCCCTCGACAGGGCCTCCCCCAGGCTGATGTCCCCCCGGCTCAGCATCGCCTTCAATTCGGCCCTCTTGCGGCGGGCGGCCGTGGCCGCCTCCCGAGCCGACGCCAACTGCGACTCATCACGTTTCGGAATAGCCACTGCACTCACTCCATATTCCAATAGCGGTATGAGCCAAACATACCGCTTTCGAGGCCGACGCAGGCCGCGTTTCACAACTGAATCGATTTACATAATGAGCTTGGCGACGCGCGTGCGCAGCGCTTGGGCGTCCGGGCCGGCGGAGATGATTCCGCGTCCCACCACTGCCAACACCTGGTCGACGGCGTCGCCGAACAGCTTCGGCAGGTCCTCCATGCGGCCGCCCTGGAATCCGATGCCCGGCACCAGAATAGAACCGTTGAAATCTGAAATATCGCAGCCCAGGCGTTGGCGCGTGCCGCCGACCACCAGCCCAATTGCTTTCTTGCGCGAGTTGGTGTTGTAGGCGGTGGCGGCGTCGATGATGTTCTGTACCACCGAGCCGGAGTCGTTGAAGGCCAATTGGACCGCGTCGCCCTCCGGGTTGGACGTCCGCGCCAGCACGTAGACGCCGCGCTCGTAGCGGATGGCCCGCTCGAAGGCCGGCGCCAGCGATTCGAAGCCCAGGTAGGGCGAGCAGGTGATGGCGTCGGCGGCCAGCGGCGAGCCATCGGCCAGGTAGGCGTCGGCGTAGGCCTCCATCGTCGAGCCGATGTCGCCGCGTTTGACGTCCAGGATCGAGATCGCCCCGCTCGCCTTGATGTCGGCCAAGACGCGCTCCAAGGCGGCCACCCCGGCCGCGCCGTAGCGCTCGAAGAAGGCGGACTGGGGCTTGAACGCCGTCACCAGCTCGCCCAGGACGCCGACCAGGTGCCTGGCGCAGCGCTCCGCGCCGCGGGCGTCCACCGTCAAACCCCAGGCCTGCAACAGCGAGGGGTGGGGGTCGATGCCGACGCACAGCGGGCCCCGCTGGCCGGCGACCTCCGTCAGACGGCGGTAGTAGCTGGTCAAGTCATCCTCCGATCTTCAGCGCCAACCCCGGGCCGGCATAGATGAATCCAGTGTAAAGCTGAATCAAGCTGGCCCCGGCATCGAACATGGCGCGGGCGTCGACCGGCGTCATGACGCCGCCGACGCCGATCACCGGCAGGTCGCTGTGGCGGGAAATATAGTTGACGATTTGACAAGCTTTGGCCGTCAGCGGGCGGCCCGACAGACCCCCCTCTTGCGCCCTGGCGGCATCAGTGGCGCCCTCGCGCGACAGCGTCGTGTTGGTGGCGATCACGCCGCTGATCCGGGCGTCCTGGCCGGCCGCCAGGATGGCGTCGATGTCGGGCCAGTCCAGGTCGGGGGCGATCTTGACGAAGATCGGCACCGGCTCGACGCGCTCTCGGGCGGCCAGCTCGTCGGCCCGGCCGACCAGCGCGGCGGCCAGCTCGTCCAAAGCGGCCCCGCCCTGGAGGGAGCGCAGGCCGGGGGTGTTCGGGCTGGACACGTTGACGGCGATGTAGTCGGCGTGGCGGGCCAACGCCTCCAGGCTGGCCAGATAGTCGGGCACGGCGTCCGCCAACTCGGTCGCCTTGGTCTTGCCGATGGAGATGCCGATCGGCAGGCCCGCCGCCTGGTTGCCTCGGTAGATTCCGGCCCGGTTGAGTGTGGCGGCAAGCTGCCGCGCCCCCAGGTTGTTGAAGCCCATGCGGTTGACCAGGGCGAGGTCGCCCGGCAGGCGGAAGACGCGCGGTTTGGGGTTGCCGGGCTGGGCGCGAGCGGTGACGGTGCCCAGCTCGGCGAAGCCGAAGCCGAGGCCGGCCCAGGCCTTGGCGGCCAGGCCGTCTTTGTCCAGCCCGGCGGCCAGCCCGACGCGGTTGGGGAAGCGCACCCCGGCCACCGTCGCCGGATGCGACGGCTGGCCCACGGCCAGCCTGAGCGCGCCACGCAAGAACGGGTTCGACCCGACGCGGGCCAGCAGGCCGATCATCCACTCGTGGACGGCCTCGGGATCGCCGCCGAACGACTTGAACAGACGCGGGCGCACCACCCGCTCGTAACCACCCGACAGCAGCGCCGCCTTGGCCCGCGACGCCAGCGCGCTCATCGCGCCTCCCAAAGGCGGCCCGCAGCCGACAGCGGTTCGGGAGCGGGCCTCCTCATCGCCGCCTCAACTCCTCCTCGACGGCGGCGTTCCACGACTGCAGGGAGCGCACCCGCGTCGTCCCCTTGCGGAGAGCCTCGATGCCTTGGACGCAGGCCGACAGCCCCTGGACGGTCGTCACGCAGGGCACGTCGGCCAAAATGGCGGCCGAGCGGATCTGCCAGCCGTCGCGGCGCGGCGAACCCCCGGCCGACTGGCCCTGCGGGGTGTTGAAGATCAGGTCGACGTCGCCGCCCAGAATCGCCTCGACGACCGTCTTCTCGCCGGTCGGCCACGGCCCCTGCGAGGCCTTGCGGATGACCTCGACTTCGACGTCCTGGCGCCGCAACACCTGGGCGGTGCCCTCGGTCGCCAAGATCTTGAAACCCATGTCGGCCAGCACTTTGACCGGGAAAATGGCGTGGCGCTTGTCGCGGTTGGCCACCGACACGAAAATCGAGCCGTGGGTCGGCACGGCCCCGTAGGAGGCGGCCTGCGACTTGGCGAAGGCCGTCCCGAAGGTCTCGTCCAGCCCCATCACCTCGCCGGTCGACTTCATCTCGGGGCCGAGCAGCGTGTCCACCCACGAGCCGTCGGCGGTCCGGAAGCGGTTGAAGGGCATGACGGCCTCTTTGACGGCGATCGGGGCCGTGCGCAGAGGCGCTGTGCCGTCGCAGTCGCGGCGCAGCTTGCCGGCCTGGCGCAGCTCGGCGATGGTGGCGCCCATCGAGATCAGCGCGGCCGCTTTGGCCAACTGGGTGCTGGTGGCCTTGGAGACGAAGGGCACCGTCCGCGAGGCCCGCGGGTTGGCCTCCAGCACGTAGAGCGTGTCGCCGGCCAGGGCGAATTGGATGTTGATCAAGCCGCGCACGCCGACCCCCTCGGCGATCTTGCCGGTGGCGTAGCGGATGCGGTCGACGACCTCTTGGCCAAGCGTGATCGGCGGCAGCGAGCAGGCCGAGTCGCCGGAGTGGATGCCGGCCTCCTCGATGTGCTCCATGACGCCGCCCAAGTACAGCTCGCGGCCGTCGTAGAGGGCGTCGACGTCGATTTCGATGGCCTCGTCGAGGAAGCGGTCGACCAGCACCGGCGAGGACGGCGTGATGGTTGTGGCCCGGTCGATGTAGGCCACCAGCGAGTCGTCGTCGTAGACGATCTCCATGCCGCGCCCGCCCAGCACGTAGCTGGGCCGCACCAGCACCGGATAGCCGATCTCGTGGGCGACCCGCAGCGCGTCGGCGGCCGACTCGGCCAGGCCGTACTCTGGGGCCCGCAGGCCCGCCTCGGCCAGGACCTTTCCGAACTCGCCGCGGTCCTCGGCCAAGTCGATGGCCTCCGGCGAGGTGCCGACGACGGGGACGCCGGCGTCCTTCAGAGCCTGGGCCAGTTTGAGCGGCGTCTGGCCGCCCAGTTGGACGATGACGCCGGCCAGCGGGCCGGCCTGTTGTTCGGCGTGGACGACCTCCAGCACGTCCTCCAGCGTCAACGGCTCGAAGTAGAGGCGGTCGGAGGTGTCGTAGTCGGTCGAGACGGTCTCCGGGTTGCAGTTGACCATGACGGTCTCGTAGCCGGCCTCGCGCAGCTCCATGGCGGCGTGGACGCAACTGTAGTCGAACTCGATGCCCTGGCCGATGCGGTTGGGGCCCGACCCCAGGATGATGACGGCGGGTTTGTCGCGCGGCTCGACCTCGCTCTCCTCGTCGTAGCAGGAGTAGTGGTACGGCGTCTTGGCGGCGAACTCGGCGGCGCAGGTGTCGACGGTCTTGTAGACCGGCCGAACGCCCAGCGCCCAGCGCACCCCGCGCACGACCGCCTCGGGGATGTGCCGCAGTTGGGCGATCTGGGCGTCGGACAGGCCGTGGCGTTTGGCCAGGCGCAGCGTGTCGGCGGTCAGCTCGGGGGCGTCCTCGACGGCCTTGGCCACCTCGCAGACCAGCTCGAGCTGGTCGACGAACCAACCGTCGATGCCGGTGGCGGCGTGGATGTCGCCGGCCGGCACGCCCAGCCGGATGGCGTCGACGATGTCGTGCAGGCGCCCGTCGTGGGGCCGCGCCATCGAGCGCAGCACCTCGTCGGCGTCGCGCTCCAGCGGCCCATTGAAGCGCAATGGTGCGGCCGGCTCCTCCAGGGAGCGCAGGGCCTTGCCGAGGGCCTCGGTGAAATTGCGCCCGATGGCCATCGCCTCGCCGACCGACTTCATGTGGGTGGTCAGCGTCGAGTCGGCGGTCGGGAACTTCTCGAAGGCGAAGCGCGGCGCCTTGACGACGACGTAGTCCAGCGTCGGCTCGAACGAGGCCGGCGTCTCGCGGGTGATGTCGTTGGGGATCTCGTCGAGCGTGTAGCCGACGGCCACTTTGGCGGCGATCTTGGCGATCGGGAAGCCGGTCGCCTTCGAGGCCAGCGCCGAGCTGCGCGAAACCCGCGGGTTCATCTCGATGACGATCATGCGGCCGTTCTCAGGGTTGACCGCGAACTGGATGTTGCACCCGCCGGTGTCCACCCCGACGGCCCGGATGACGGCGATGCCGACGTCGCGCATGCGTTGGTATTCGACGTCGGTCAGCGTCATGGCCGGCGCCACGGTGATCGAGTCGCCGGTGTGGACGCCCATCGGGTCGAAGTTCTCGATCGAGCAGACGATGACGACGTTGTCGGCCTTGTCGCGCATCACCTCCAGCTCGTACTCCTTCCAGCCCAGGACGCTCTCCTCGATCAGCACCTCGGTGACCGGCGAGGCCTGCAGGCCGGTGTCGGCGATGCGGCGCAGCTCGGCCTCGTCGTGGGCGAAGCCGGAGCCGACCCCGCCCATCGTGAACGACGGCCGCACCACCACCGGATAGCCGAGTTCGCCGGCGGCGGCGACCACCTCGTCGATGGAGTGGCAGATGGCCGAGCGGGCCACCTCGGGGAAAGCGCCTGGAACATCGAGCGAGGCGACGATCTCCTTGAAACGCTCGCGGTCCTCGCCGGCCTGGATGGCCTCGAAGGAGGCGCCGATCAGCTCGACGCCGTACTTGGCCAGGACGCCCGACTCGTGCAGGGCGACGGCGGCGTTCAAGGCGGTCTGCCCGCCCAGGGTGGCCAGCAGCGCGTCCGGCCGCTCGGCCTCGATCACCTTCTCCAGATACTCCGGCTCGATCGGCTCGATGTAGGTGGCGTCGGCGAATTGCGGGTCGGTCATGATGGTGGCCGGGTTGGAGTTGGCCAGGATGACGCGGAAGCCCTCCTCGCGCAGCACGCGGCAGGCTTGCGTCCCCGAATAGTCGAACTCGCAGGCCTGGCCGATGACGATCGGCCCGGACCCGATGACGAGGATCGACTCGATGTCGTCGCGCCTGGGCATCAGGCCTCCCCTCCCCTCGCCAACGCCGGCGACTCGGACGCCTGCCCCTCTCGACCGGCCCGAGCCGGGCGAGCGCCCTCCATCATGTCGGCGAAGCGGTCGAACAGGTGGGCCGAGTCGTGCGGGCCGGCCGACGCCTCGGGGTGGTATTGCACGGAGAAGCCGAGCAGGCGGCCGTCGCCGCCGACCAACTCCAGCCCCTCGACGACTTGGTCGTTGAGGCAGACGTGCGACACCCGCGCCCGGCCCCAGGGCGTGGCCACATCGCCTTCCAGGGGCGCGTCGACGGCGAAGCCGTGGTTCTGGGCGGTGATCTCGACGCGGCGGGTGCCCAGGTCCATGACGGGCTGGTTGATGCCGCGATGGCCGAACTTGAGCTTGTAGGTGCCGAAGCCCAGCGCCCGGCCGAACAGCTGGTTGCCGAAGCAGATGCCGAAGAAGGGCAGGCCCTCGTCCAGGACTGCCCGCAGCAGGGCCACCTCGTCGTCGGCGGTGGCCGGATCGCCGGGGCCGTTGGAGAAGAACACGCCGTCGGGGCGCAAGCGCCGGATGTCCTCGATGCCAGACGACGCCGGCAGGACGTGCACCTCCATGCCGCGGGCCGCCATCGAGGCCGGCGAGTTGTCTTTGACGCCCAAGTCGAGGGCGGCCACCACCAAGCGTTTGGGGCCGCTCGGGGCGACGACCTCCTCGGCGGGCGCGGTCACGTCGGCGACCAGGTTGGAGCCGGCCATCGGCGGCTGTTGGAGCACCCTCTCCAGCAGGGCGGCGGGGTCGAGGGTCTCGGTCGAGACGCCGCAGCGCATGGCGCCGCGCTCGCGCAGGTGCCTGGTCAGCGCCCTGGTGTCGACCTCGGCGACGCCGACCACCCCCTGGGCGCGCAGCTCGTCGTCGAGGGACCGCTTGGAGCGCCAGTTGGAGGGCATCCGCGAC
This sequence comes from Propionibacteriaceae bacterium, assembly GCA_031272195.1. Lineage (GTDB taxonomy): Bacteria > Actinomycetota > Actinomycetes > Propionibacteriales > Propionibacteriaceae > Propionicimonas. Next base: position 1,739 of record JAISUF010000097.1, on the reverse strand, counting down.
AAATCGCGCACGACGTACCCGGCCACCCAGACGCGCTTGGACTCGTTGTCCTCGTCGTTCCAGCCGGTGTTGCCGATGTGCGGCGCGGTGGCCACCACCACCTGCCGGTGGTAGCTGGGGTCGGTCAGCGTCTCCTGGTAGCCGGACATGCCGGTCGAGAAGACGGCCTCCCCGAAGGCCTCGCCGCGCGCCCCGAACGACACCCCGCGAAACGACCGACCGTCTTCCAGCACCAGCAGCGCCGGGACTTGATCAGTTATCGCCATGAACGTCCTTCAATTTGACCAAGGGCACTCTACCAGCCCCGCTCGCGGGGTCGGCCACCGCGCCGGGTTGACCGACCGCCGCACGGGCTGTGGCACGACCGGCGCCGCCTTGCCAGCCGCGTTGGCAGCCGGACCCGGACGTGTCACAGGGAGGCCAGCAGCCCGTTCAGGAAGGCCGGCGACTCGTCGGTCGACAACTGCCCCGCCAAGGCCACCGCCTCGCTGATGGCGATGTTGCGGTCGACGCCGCCGAAGGCGATCTCGTAGGCCGCGACGCGGGCCAGGGCGCGGTCCACACCGGGCATCCGAGACAAACTCCACCCGTCGGCCAGGGCGGCGGCGATCATGGCGTCCAAGCGGTCGAGGTTGGTCACCACCCCGGCCACCAGCTCCTCGGTGTAGGGGCGCAGCGGCGCCTCGGCGTCCTCGGCGTGCGTCTCCAAAGCCTCGGTGACGTCGTTGCCGCGCAGGTCGATCTCGAACAGGATGTCGGCGGCCGCTTTGCGGGCCTTGGTCCGCGAGCCCGGCACTAGACGCGGCCGAGGTAGGAGCCGTCGCGGGTGTCCACCTTGACCTTCTCGCCGGTGGAGATGAACAGCGGCACCTGGATCTGCAGGCCGGTCTCAACGGTGGCGGGCTTCGTGCCGCCGGTCGAGCGGTCGCCCTGCAAGCCCGGCTCGGTGTAGGTGACCTCCAGCTCGACCGAGGCCGGCAGCTCGATGAACAGCGGGTTGCCCTCGTGCAGGGCGACGGTCGCCGACTGGTTCTCCAACAAGTAGTTCTTGGCGTCGCCCACGACATCGTCGGCGATCGTCAACTGGTCGTAGGTGTCGAGGTCCATGAAGACGAACCCCGCGCCGTCGTTGTACAGATATTGCATCTCGCGCCGGTCGACGGTGGCGGTGTCGACTTTGGTGTCGGAGTTGAACGTGCGGTCGACGACCTTGCCCGACAAGACGTGCTTCAGCTTGGTGCGCACCACCGTGTTGCCCTTGCCCGGCTTGTGGTGCTGGAACCAGATGACGCTCCACAACTGCCCGTCCAAGTCGAGCACCATGCCATTCTTCAAATCGTTGGTGGATACCACTTCTCGCCTTTCCTGAGTTGCCAGCCGCCAAGTGTACTACGGCTCACAGCGCCCGCTTGGCGCGGATGCCGGCCAGCAGGGCCTGCTTGTCCTCGGCCCGGCTCAAGGAGAACCGCTCCATCCAGTCGGCCACCTCGGCGCAGCCGGCGCCGCGCAGCCCGGCGATGACCCGCCGCAGCTTCTCCGGCGACTGGTTCTGGCCCATCTTGGCCTTCGCCTCGACGCGGTCGACCACCAGCTCCAGGCCGACCATCGAGCGCAGGCTCGTCTCGACGTAGCGCTCGGTCAGCGAGTCGGGCGCGAAGCCCGGCTCCAGGGCCGCCGAGTGCTCCATAACCTGGGGCACGATCCACTCGCGGTCGCCGTGGATCCTGAGACGGCCATAG
>JAISUF010000093.1 GCA_031272195.1 Propionibacteriaceae bacterium | reverse complement strand
ATCAGGCCGGCCTCGGTGCGCTCCATGCCGCAGTATTCCCACATGATGTTGCCCAGTTCCTTGTGGAACGAGTCGACTGTGCGGGAGCCGTTGATGGACAGCAGCTTGTCGATTTGGCTCTTGACGGCCTGCTCGGCCTCGACGACTTCTGGGGCGTCCTTGGGAACCTTCGGGAAGGCCAAGGCGTCGGCCAGATAGTCGTTGATCGTGTTCGGCAGAACGAAGTAGCCGTCGGCCAGGCCCTGCATCAGGGCCGAGGCCCCCAGCCGGTTGGCGCCGTGGTCGGAGAAGTTCGCCTCGCCGCAGACGTACAGGCCTGGGATGTTGCTCGACAGGTCGTAGTCGACCCACAGCCCGCCCATCGTGTAGTGGACGGCCGGATAGATGCGCATCGGCGTCTCGTAGGGATTCTCGCCGGTGATCTGCGCGTACATGTCGAACAAGTTGCCGTACTTGGCCTTGACGGCCGCCGCGCCCATCCGCTCGATCGCCTCGGCGAAGTCCAGGTAGACGCCGCGCCGCACCTGGCGGGGCTGGCCGTCGGGGCCGATCTCGTTGACGGCCGGTCCGACGCCCAAGCCCTCGTCGCAGCGGTACTTGGCCTGCCGGGAGGCGATGTCGCGCGGCACCAGGTTGCCGAAGCTGGGATAGATCCGCTCCAAGTAGTAATCGCGGTCCTCTTCGGGAATCTGGCGCGGGTCCTTGGTGGCGTCGGCCGGATTCTTCGGCACCCAGATGCGGCCGTCGTTGCGCAGCGACTCCGACATCAGCGTCAGCTTGGACTGGTTCTCGCCGTGGACCGGGATGCAGGTCGGGTGGATCTGCGTGTAGCAGGGATTGCCGAAGTAGGCGCCCTTGCGGTGGGCCCGGAAGTTGGCGGTGTTGTTGCAGCCCATGGCGTTGGTCGACAGGAAGAAGACGTTGCCGTAGCCGCCGGTGGCGAGCACCACGGCGTCGCCGATCCAGGACTCGATCTCGCCGGTGACCATATCGCGGGTGACGATGCCGCGGGCGCGGCCGTCGACGATGATCAGCTCCAGCATCTCGTGGCGGGTGTGCATCTTGACCGTCCCGGCCTTGACCTGGCGCTCCAGCGCCTGGTAGGCGCCGATCAGCAACTGCTGGCCGGTCTGGCCGCGGGCGTAGAAGGTGCGCTGCACCTGGACGCCGCCGAAGGAGCGGTTGTCGAGCAGGCCGCCGTATTCGCGGGCGAACGGGACGCCCTGGGCGACGCACTGGTCGATGATGTTGGCGCTGACCTCGGCCAGGCGGTGGACGTTGGTCTCGCGGGCGCGGTAGTCGCCGCCTTTGACAGTGTCGTAGAACAGCCGGTGCACCGAGTCGTTGTCGTTGCGGTAGTTCTTGGCCGCGTTGATGCCGCCCTGGGCGGCGATCGAGTGGGCCCGACGCGGCGAGTCCTGGTAGCAGAAGTTCTCGACGTTGTAGCCCGCCTCACCCAGGGACGCGGCCGCCGCGCCGCCGGCCAAACCGGTGCCGACGATGATGATCGTCAGCTTGCGCCGGTTGGACGGGTTGACCAGCTTGGCGTGGAACTGCCGCTCGGGCCAGATCTCGGCGATCGGCAGGGACGTGTCGGCTTTGGTGTCGGCGATTTCGGCGCCGACGGTGAAGAAATCAGTTGGCTTGCTCATGCCACCAAACCTCCTAGGATCGCGATGGGCGTGGCCAAGAAGCCCACGAACAGCAGTATCGATATCAGGTGGGCCAGGACGCTCAAGACGCGCTGCGCCTTGGCGGAGGTGTTGGCTCCCAGCGTGGCGAAGGCCGACCAGAAGCCATGCATGACGTGCAAGCAGACGACCGCCATGAACACAGCGTAGATCAGCACGTAATACCACTGGCTGAAGGCCGCGATGACGTTGTCGGCCGGCGTCGCCTGCCCGTTGACGGCCTGCGGGGCGATGGTGAACTGGATCAGGTGCCAGATCAGCAGGAGGGCCAAGATGATGCCGCCCCAGCGCTGCGTCCGCGCGGCGTAGGAGTACGTCGGCGCGAGCGCCTTGTGGACGGCGTACTTGCCGGGCGTCGCCTTGCTGGCCCGCTGCCACAGCACTATGGCGGAGTACATGTGGAGCACGGCGCAGACCAACAGGACCAGCCGGAAGATCCAGATGAACCAGCCGTGGGGGACGATCGGGTAGAGGATGTCGCCCTTGAGGAACTCGGCGTATTCGTTGAACTCCGCCTTCCCGGCGCCGGGCAGCAGGAGTTTCAAGTTCCCGAAACAGTGCATCAGGAGGAAGCAGATCAACACCAGACCGGTGACGGCCATCATGGCCTTCAACGCGACGGTGGACCGGACAGCCCGCTGATGAGGAGTCAATGTCGTTGTCACACAGACACCATAACGAATCCGGCCGCCCGATGCGGCGTTTGCGCCCGGAAGCGGGGCAGGTAATTCTCACACTGCGGGCATTCCGACGACTATCGGCGGCGCCGTTTTTTCACAACACAATGATGACGTAAATTGCTTCGTAGGCCCGGTTCGGGCCTGGACGCGGCGGCGCCCCCGCTCCTTGGGGAATGGGCGGGGGCGCCTGCCCTTGCCAGGGCCGCCGGCTGTCGGGCGACCCCTGGCCCCGGAACGCCGGTCGCCCGGCGGCCCGGCGCTCAACGCGCGGCGGTCACTTGAACAAGCCCTTGTCGAAGGCCCGGTGCAGGAAGGCCGCGGTGTCGTTGCGGTACAGCCAGCCGCTCGGGTTGTAGCCCGAGTACGTCGTCGCGTCGGTCAGCTTGTTGGAGATCATCCACTGCGTGGCGTCGCTCGCGTAGCCGCCGGTCGACGCGCTGTACAAGAGGTTGGCGAAATCCTTGCGCGTTATGTTCGACGTGCCGCTCAAATAGGCGCTCGACCGCGAGCGGATACGCTGCATGAACGTGTTCAAGTCGTTCCTGACAATGGCGGTGTAGGGACGATACTCGTAGCGGCCGCCCCCCATATCCCAGCCGGTTGTGATGCCGCGCAGATACATCCAGGCGATGTCCGCAGAATGAGCCGTCGAAGGCACGACATCCGAGAAGTGCCCGAAGGCCCGGTAGAGGAACACTGCCGCGTCGCCGCGCGTCAGGGCAGAATAGGGCTGGTAATTGCACCGCGACCCAGTGCAGTACCCTGTCGCGAGACCCTTTCCACGCATCCAACGCGTCGACCAGTAATAGCTGCCCGACGTGACGTCCTCGAAGGGGCTGCCATAGCTGTTGGCGGGGCTGCCCGCCCACACATACAACCCCTCGGCGAACCCGCCGCGATTCACAGACGTGCCCGTTATCGGGCCGCGCACACTCCAACCGGACACGCCCAGTCGCGAGAAGAACGTGTTCAGATCCACAGTCTTTATGCCATCGTTGGGGGCATAGCTGCCGTCAGAATAGCCTGTTGTCACTCCCTGTTGCTTGAGCCAGGTGATGGCGGTGCTCTGAGAAGATGTCGGCGGAACATCCCAGAATGGCCAATTGCTGCTGATGTTTGCAGTCATCCGGCTGGAGTTGGATTTCATCCAATTGATGACAGCCTTGGCGTAAACACCCTGCCCTTGAACGTTCGGATGGCCAACTTCTGCGGCCTCGGCTTCGAGGCTCAACGCCTTATTGACAGAGTTGAAGTACGAATTGGCGCCTGCGCACAGGTCGTGCCCCGTGAACAGGCCGCCGGCATTGACATCTACGAAGAACAGCCGACCCGAATAGGACGCGGCAGCAGCGGTGACAGCATTCTTGATTGCTTGATTCAATTGCGTCGTCAGGTAGTACATATCTCCCCTGCTGATCGCAAGGCCGCCACACATTTGGAGAGACGGGTTGGTGCTGGGAGCCATTGCAGGATAGCCGACGACCAGCACTTTCGTGTTTGGATTTTGGGTCAACACGGACACATAGGTGTCCCTCAGGGCGTTCTCGAAGTCGCTCTTGAATTTCCCCTTGGACATGTCGAAGTACTTCAATTTCGAGCGACAGAGGGTGTCCACGGACAGACTCGTCTGGAAGGTGGAGCTGACAGCGCACAACATATAGTCAAGTAGGCCAGCGTCATTCCCGCCGATGCTGAGGGTGAGGATCGCTTGTTTCGACCCGATGGCAGTTCGCATGCTGGAGTCGTATTGGGGGGCCTTCATCTTCATGACTGTCTGGGCCTCGGTCACGATGTGCCTCATCCAGGCGCCTTGGCAGGCCTTGAACGCGGCCATCTGCAACTTGACCGGGGAGTCCAGTAGCTGGGTCAGCAGGTTGGGCCAGCCGTACGCGCTCCTGTTGCAAGACGTGCCATCGCTGGCGTAGGCTCCGGCGCCGTTGCCAGACGAGTACGAGTCTCCCAGCGCATAGTAGGGATATGTGGTGACGGCCGCCTCGGCCTGGGTGGCGGCGACTGGGGACAGGACCGCGCCCGCGACGGCGAGGGCCGCGGCGATGGCGCCGACTTTGAGCGGCCTTCTTGACATGGTTCTCCTTTCGAGGGTTGGAAACCACGTCCGGTCTATCACCCGCGGGAGTCCGTGTCTGTCGTCCGATCGGCCTAATTTCGGGCGGTTTTCGGCCTCTGATCGCGAAAGTCGGCCTCTGCGGCCCCTCATGCGGGCGGTCGGGAAGCACTGCCGGTCGCATCCGCCATTCGGGGTGGTTGCTCGGCGAGGGGCTCGCGCGACGCAGGCCCGGCGTCAGCCCAGTAGGTCGGGGCGGTTGCGGCGGGTGCGCTCCTCGGCTTGCCCGCGCCGCCACTTGGCGACTTCGCCGTGGTGGCCGGACAGCAGCACCTCCGGCACGTCCAGGCCGCGCCAACTGGCCGGCTTGGTGTAGACGGGGTATTCCAGCAGCCCGAACTCCTCAGAATGGGACTCCTCGACCAGGCTGGCCGGGTTGCCGATGACGCCTGGGATCAGCCGGGCCACCGCCTCGATGATGGCCAGCGCCGCCACCTCGCCACCGTTCAGGACGTAATCGCCCAGGCTGACCTCGACCACCTCCATTCGGGCGGCCGCGTATTCGACGACGCGCTGGTCGATGCCCTCGTAGCGCCCACAGGCGAACACCAGATGCTCCCGGCGCGACAAGTCTGCGGCCATCGCCTGGGTGAACGGCCGCCCCGCCGGGGTGGGCACGATCAGCGTCGGCGCGGCAACCGCCCCAGCGGCGGCGTCAACCTCACGACCCTCCCAAGCCCGCTCGCGCGGCCCATCGGCCGCTTCGGCGGCCCTGTCGCGCGGCCCCGATTCGCCGCTCGTCCCGCCACAGCCCGCGACACCGCCCGGCTCGGATCTCCCACCGAAGCAGATGGCGTCCAGGGCCTCGCCCCACGGCTCGGGCTTCATCACCATGCCCGCGCCGCCGCCGTACGGCGTGTCGTCGACGGTGCGATGGCGGTCATGCGTCCAATCGCGCAAGTCGTGAACGCCCAAGCTGATGACGCCGCTGTCGATGGCCTTGCCGAGCAGCGACAGGCGCAGCGGCTCGAAGTATTCGCAGAAGATCGTGACCACGTCAATCCGCATCGGCGTCCTCCAACAGGCCCGGTATCGCGTTGACGGTCAGCCAACCGTCGGCAAGGTCGACCTCGGGCACCAGCTCGCGCACGAACGGCACCAGCCGCTCGCCCGCCTCCCCGGCCACGACCAAGGCGTCCTGGGCGGGCAGATGCTCGACGCGCACCACCTCGCCGCGATCCCGCCCCGACTCGTCGAAAACTCTCAGGCCGATCAGGTGGACATCGTGGAACTCGTCGGCGTCCGGCTCCGAGTCGCGCTCGTCGCTGTCGGCCCACAGCGTCGCGCCACGCAACGCCTCGGCCTGCGATCGGTCGGCGATTTCAACGAAACGAACCACCAGCGCACCCGCTTGGTCGCGGACGCCCGCCACCCGCAGCGCGCGCTCGTCGGCGCGCACAACGGCGCCGACGGCGAAACGCCCAGACACCTCGTCGGTGCGCGGACGCACGAACAACTCCCCTTTGAGCCCGTGCGGTTTGCCCGCCACGCCGACGACAACGTCCATCAACAACCCCCCAGGCATGGCAAACGCCCCGGACCAGCCAGGGCGTCGGCGAGTCTCAGCGCCTTCTGCCGCCGCGACGGTCCACGTCGACGAAGTCGACCCGAACCTGCTCGCCGCCGGCCAGCGCCTGGATCACCGTCCGCAACGCCGAGGCGGTGCGACCCTGGCGGCCGATGACCTTG
>JAISUF010000074.1 GCA_031272195.1 Propionibacteriaceae bacterium | reverse complement strand
CTGGTGATGGGCCTGGGCAACATCGTGCGGGGGCAGGTCGTCAAAGGCGCGATCTTCCTGGTCGCCGAGGGCGTCTTCATCTATCTGTTCTTGACCAGCGGCATTCAATCAATTTTCGGCGACGGCACCGTGGACCATCCCGGGCTTGGCTGGCTCGGCCCCGTCCTCAAGTCCCAACAGACATGGGTGGACGGGAAACTTCAATTCGTCAATGCCACCAACTCGGTCACCGTCCTGCTTTACGGCATCGCCTGGATCTTCATCGTGCTGGCGTTCGTCGTCGTCTGGGTGACCTCCTTGCGCAGCGCCTACAAGGCCCAGGTCCTCCACCAAACCGGCCAGAATGTGCCGTCTTTCGCCCAGGACGTCCGCGACCTGCTCGACAATCGCATCCACTCCAGCCTGATGGCGCTGCCGACGCTCGGCCTGTTGGTGTTCACCATCCTGCCGCTGGTGTTCATGATCTCGATGGCTTTCACCAGCTTCGACAACAACAACGTCCAGGCCTTCAACTGGGTTGGCCTTGACACCTTCGCGACCGTCTTCAGCCCCACCGGGTCGGCCGACCTCGGCGTCAACGCCGGCCTGTTCTTGCGGGTGTTGATCTGGACGCTGGTTTGGGCCTTCCTGGCCACCTTCCTCAACTTCTTCCTGGGCATGTTCATCACGATGGTCATCCTGCGCAACGGCACCAGGTTGAAGAGCCTGTGGCGGATCTGCTTCTCGATGTCGATCGCGGTGCCGCAGTTCGTGTCGCTGCTGGTCATCCACCAGATGCTGCAGCCCACCGGCATCGTCAACCAGATGTTGACCGGCTGGGGCCTGATCGACTCGCCGCTGCCGTTCTTCACCGACGAGTGGTGGGCGCGCGCCACCGTCATCATCGTCAACTTGTGGATCGGCATCCCGTTCACCATCATGCAGATCACCGGCATCTTGCAGAACGTGCCGGCCGAGCTTTACGAGGCCTCCAAGATCGACGGCGCCAACTGGGTGCAGACTTTCGTCCACATCACGATGCCCTACATCTTCTTCGTCATGACGCCCTATCTGATCACAACGTTCGTCGGCAACGTCAACAACTTCAACGTCATCTTCTTCTTGTCTGGCGGCGCTCCCTCGACCGTTGAGGACTCGGCGGGCAAGACCGACCTGCTGATCACCTGGCTGTACAAGCTGACCGTCGAGAGGCTGAACTACAACGTCGGCGCGGTTATCGGCATCCTGACCTTCATTGTGCTGGCCGTGGTGTCGCTGCTGACCTATCGAAGCTCTGGGTCCTACAAGAACGAGGAGGGATTCCGCTGATGTCCGAGCCCGCTTCCACGGTGGCCGCCGCTAACGCGGCCCAGCCCGTCCTCAACGCCGCCATCGGCGGCGAGCCGATCAAGGGAGAAGGTGGATCGCTGCGCACCCGGCGGGTGATCGGCGACATCCTCTCGCACGTCTTCCTGGTGGTCTTGTCGATCATGTGGCTGGTGCCGATCATCTGGGTGTTGGCCGAGAGTTTCAACGCCTACACCGGCCAGACCGTGCAGACGTTCTTCCCGACCGAATACACCTTGGACAACTACATCCAGCTGTTCACCGACACCAGTCAGATGAACTTCCTGCAGATGTTCTTGCGGACGCTGGTGATCGCCATCTTCGTCTGCGCCATCCAGGTGTTCTTCGTGCTGTCGGTGGCCTACTGCATGAGCCGCCTGCGCTTCAAGCTGCGCAAGCCGTTCATGAACGGCGCGCTGATCATCGGCATGTTCCCCGGCATCATGTCGGCCGTGGCTATCTACTTCCTGCTCAAGGCGATGGGGCTGACCGAATCCGTCACCGGCACGACGATCGGCCTGATCATCGTCTACGCGGCCGGAGCCGGCGCGGGCTTCTACGTCATGAAGGGCTTCATGGACACCATCCCGATGTCCCTGGACGAGGCCGCCATGCTCGACGGCTGCACCAAGTGGGAAGTCTTCGCCAAGATCATCCTGCCGATCACCAAGCCGATGATCGTCTACCAAGCGATCACCGCCTTCCTGGTGCCCTGGCTCGACTACGTCCTCGCCAAAGTGGTGGTGCTTGGCGACCAGGGCAAGTACACCGTGGCGCTGGGCATGTACCAGATGCTGCAGAGGGAGTACATCGCCCGCTGGTACGCCCGCTTCGCGGCGGCGGCTGTCTGCGTGTCGATCCCGATTGCCGTGCTGTTCATCATCATGCAGCGCTTCTACCAGGCGTCGATGTCCGGCTCGGTCAAGGGCTAGACTGCTCGTTCGAGCAAGGAGTGGGGGACCGCTTGGGCGGTCCCCCATTTCGTTAGAGGAGGGGGCCTGTGGCCGAGACGGAACCGGTGCGGCGGCGGCGCGGGCTGACCACGTTCGGCGTCAAACTGATCGGCGGTTCGCTGGTGTTGTTGAGCACGCTCAGCGCCGTCATCCTGCGCCACCTGGCGGGCCAATCCTCAGCGGCCGCGGCGCCGATGGGTCCGCTGACGCTGGCCATCGTCGGCTCGGTGCTGTCGTGGGCGGGCATCCCGATCTACGCCTGGCTGGTGGCCGAGGGCTTCCGCCACACCCGCAGTCTGGGGCGTTACGCCGCCGCCTTGCTGGCGGTCGGGCTGGTCTCCGAGATCCCCTACGATCTGGTCGGGTCGGGGCGGGCGATCGATTGGAGTTCACAGAATCCAGCCCTCGCCCTGCCGATCTGCCTGGCTGTGCTCTACTTCATGGACAAGGCCGTACAGGGGCGTCCCAAGCCGGCCGCCGCAGCCCTTTGCACGGTTGTGGTGCTGGCGGGCATCGTGTGGGTGCTGGCGCTGCGCATCGGCACCCAGTTCGGCCTAATGAACCTCGGCGTGTTCATGGTGGCCCTGCTGCCCGTCTTCCGCTTCCTGCGCAAGCGTGAGAACATCATGGTGATGGCCGGGGCGGCCGTCTGCGCCCTCCCCCTGGCCATCCCAGCCTTCGGCCTGATTCCCGTCCACCTGGCCAACGGCGAGCTGGGCTACCGCCAGCCATGGACCAAGTGGGCCTTCTACGTCTTCTACCCCGCCCACCTGCTACTTTTCGCCCTGGTGTGAGCAGACAACTACGTGCCTCTCTGGGAAGAGGGACGCGGCTCGTCAATGCCTGACGCCTACTCGAAGACCTCAGCGTTTGCACGGGCGGATTCTATGATTTCGGCCATGGCGATGGATTCGGCGGGGCGCAGTTTGAACGATTCGGCGGCGCCGCTGCGAATCATCGAGGCGAATTCGGCCAGCTCGTAGCGCAGGCCGTCGCCGTCGAATTTGTAGTAGTACTTCTTGTTGTCGCGGCTGTCTTCGAAACGGGCCTCGAAATATTCCGTCTTCCACCACGGCGCGGGCACATAGATATAGCCGTTCGCGCCGGCCACCACCAAATCGCCCTCGGCTTTGACGCCGATGCCAGTGCGGGCCGAGGCGACGGCGTGCGGATAGCGCAAGTCGATGCGCGAGAACACCTCGACTTCGGCGCTTGCCGGGCGCAGCGACTGGGTGCGGATCGACTCGTAGTCCAAGCCGAGCAGTTTGACGATCGCCACCAGCGGATAGGTGGCCAGCTCCGAGATCGAGCCGCCGTCGCCTGGCTCCAGCTCGCGGCCCGAGCGGACCAGCTTGGTGAAAGTCGCGTCGACCGAGCGGATGCGCCCGATCGACCCCATCCGGGCGACCGCCACCATCCGCTGGAAGCCGGGCGAGAAGGCCGTCTTGACCGCCTCCAGCAGCACCACATTGTGCCGCCCGGCTAGGGCGAACAGCTCCTCGGTCTGCGCCCTTGACAGCGTCATCGGCTTTTCGCATAGCACGTGGACGCCCGCCTCGATGGCCGCTTTGGCGTAGTCGAAATGGGTCGAGTGGGGCGTGGCCACATAGACCGCGTCGACGTGTTTGAGCAGGTCGGCGTAGCTGTCGTTGGCGTATTGCAGCTCCAGCTTGTGGGCGAACGCCTGGGCCGACTCGTGACGCCGCGAGAAGACCGCCTCGACGCTGACGCCGGACACGTAGCGGGCCTCCTCGACGAACCGCGTGGCGATCCGACCCGAGCCGACCACGCCCACCCGGATGACGCCGTTCTCGTTGCGCAACTGCGTGCTGGATACGCCCTTCGTGCGCTCCAGATAGACGACCTGGCAATAGTCGCCGAGATAATCGAATTTGCCTATCCAATCCGAGCCGATGGCGAAAATGTCGATGTCGTACTGCTGGATGTCTTGGACCTTTTGGCCCTCGTACTCCTCGGTGATGATCTCGTCGGCCAGTCCGGAGTCCTGCACATTCTTGATGCGCTCCATTAGGGATTGGGCGACGTTCAACTTGCCGCGGGAGGCGTCGTAATTGTCCGTCGTCACGCCGACGATCAGATAATCGCCCAGGGCTTTGGCACGCTCCAACAGGCGGCGGTGCCCTTCGTGGAAAAGGTCGAAAGTGCCGTAGGTGATGACGCGCATGGGCCTCCTAGTCGTTGGGCTTCGGCTTGCCCGTCTGGCGGCGGAAGACGATCAGCCCGACGATCGCCACCACGACGACAGCGCCAAGGCCCCACGCCCAAATCGGCGGTGTCGGCCCGGTGGCCCCGTCTGCGCTGGCGGAGGGCGAGGCTTGGCCCGGCCCGGCGGTCGGCGTGCTGTCGGCGGTCGCCTCGCCGGAGGGTTGGGCGGTGTCGTTGGTCGGCACGGCGACGGCGGCGGTGCTGGACTCGTCCTCGTAGGGGGCAGCCGTCGTGCCGGCCGGGTCGTCGGTGGCGATCAGGGGCGGCTCGTCGTCGCCGCCGGTCCAGGCCGTCGGACTGGCCGAGGCCCATTGACCCTTGCCAACCGCGAATTGATAGGACCCGCCGAACGGCTCGCCGTCGGCGTCGGTGGCCCGATACCAGACGGTGTAGGTGCCCTCGGGGAGGTTGTAGAGGAGCTGGGTGGTGACGTTGCTGTCCTCGACGATCAGCGGACCCGTCGTGACGCTGCCCCCGGATGCGTCGACGACGACGATCTTGGCCAGCGATGGGTCGACATTGGCGGAGAAGACCAGCGTCACCCAGCCGGGGGTTTCGTCCAACTCGGCGTGCTCGGCCGGATTGGCGTAGAGCAGCTCGCCCTTGGCCCAGGCCGGGGCGGTGCCAGGCAGCAGCGCGACCAGCCCCAACAGGGCCGCCGCCAACGCCGTTCGAGCTTTCACCAGCACATCGTCAACCATATCAGCGCGGCCCATTGCAGCGGGCGGCGCCGGCCGCAACCCGGAGTGGTCGGCGGCTGGCCTCCCACATGGCTGGCGAACCGCAGTGGCGGCGCCCCCGACGGCCGCTCGCCCAGGCTCGCGTCCCGGAGTCTGCACGTCGGGTTCACTTTCGTGCCCCGTCGGCTGAATCGGGGCCTGTCTTTGCCACGCCCCCCGTGGTAAAGTCAGGTGTCGGATCACGCCTTGGGGGAGGTGGCCGTGGAGGGCAGATGGCCACGGGTTTTCCGGCGGGCGCTGGTTGTCGCGTGCGTCGGAGTCCTTGGCATGTGCGAAGCCAGCCACTCGTCAGCCACCTCCGGAATGGTCTCCCCCCACGCCCCGCTCAACGTCGCGGTGTCGGCCCGCGAAGACATGGCCGTCGTCTCCTGGGAGGGGCAAAGCGACGCCACCTACGTCGTCGAGGTCTCCCAAGACGAGGCCTTCACCAAAGCCACCCAGACCAAGGCCGACACGACCACGGCCGCCATCGCCGACCTCGTCCCCGCCACCCACTACTACGCCCGCGTCCGCTCGGCCGCGCCGCTGGGCCAGCTTTCGGCCTTCAGCGAAGTCGTGACGTTCACCACCGCCGAGCCGGGCTACATCCTGGCCCCGCCGGTGGTGAAACTGTCAATGGACGGCTTCTCGACGCTGAAGGCGACATGGAAGCAGGCGGCGGTCGACAAGCCGACCTACGAGGTGTCCTTCGAGCCGGCCGCCGACGCCGACGCCACTGCCCAGCCGTCCGCCTCTGCCGACGCCAGTGCGGA
>JAISUF010000071.1 GCA_031272195.1 Propionibacteriaceae bacterium | reverse complement strand
GTCAGGCGGCGATTCCGCCCGCGAAACCCCGCCCCGCGACTGAGGCACGCCAACTGTGGGTGTCATACCCACGGTTTGCGGGGGGCAGGCGGTGCCCACTCCGAGAAGGGGGCACATACCGTGTACATCCCTGAGGGGCGAGGCGTGCCATCAGCAACAGTGATGGAAACCTTGATCCTGGCCCAGCCCCCCGATGCCGCACGTCTTCGGATGGGCGGCGAGGGTGGCGGCTTGGCGGTCGCGGGGGGGACGGAATCCCCTTCGGGAATCCCACACGAATCCCACTAAGCCTTGTCCTTGGACAAAATGCCTTGTCAGAGGGGTGGAGCTAACGGGATTCGAACCCGTGGCCTCTTCCATGCCATGGAAGCGCGCTACCAACTGCGCCATAGCCCCGCAGACGTTGAACCATTGTAGACATGCCGGGTGGATTTGGGAAATCGCGGCGGGGTATTCTGCCCGGGTGAGTCGGGGACAGCGGGGGGCGCGGACGGTTCCGATCGCCGACCCCGGGCCTTTGACGGCTTTCCTGCGCGACGGCGCCGTGGCCTGGCTGCGCGGCGGCGACGGAATGGTCGGGCTGGGCGAGTTCGCCCGCTTGGAACGCGGCCAGGACGCCGCCGCTTGGTGGCGGGAAATCTCCCAGCGGGTGCGCCACGACGACCCGGTGGGGGCTTTCGGATCGGGACCGGTGGCGTTCGCGTCATTCGTCTTCGACCCCGTCCACACCGCCGCCGAGTCGGTGGCCGTTGTGCCCGAGATCGTCATCGGGCGGCGTCGCGGCCAGGCCTGGCTCACCCAGCTGGTGCCCGGCGACGTCGATCTCGACGGCCTCCGAACCCGAGCCCCCCGCCGGGCGTCACCTGCCTGCGGCGACCAAACCGGGCCCATCGGCGGCGCTGAGGGCCCAGCGGCCGAGCCAGCCGGCCGAACCCCCGCCGAGGCCGAGGCGCGCCTCTTGGGCCGCGCGAGTTCCAGCGGGCCCCGTAGAGCCCCCGTCACGGGCAGCGCCGAGGTGCGCCCGCGTCTTTCCCGAGCCGCCTGGGAGGCGGCCGTCGCCGAGGCTGTGGCGCGCCTGGACGACACTTTCACCAAGACGGTCTTGGCCCGCGCCGTCGACGTCGACGCCGCCGAGGCAATCGACCCCCACCAGTTGGCGGCATGGCTGTCGAACCGCTACCAGAGCTGCTGGACATACCACCTGGACGGGCTGGTCGGCGCCACCCCGGAACTGCTCGTCCGGCTGGAGCGCGGTCTGGCCACCTCGCGCGTCCTGGCAGGCACCATTCGGCGCAGCGGCGACGGGGAACTCGACCTCAAAGCGGCCCGCGCCCTGACCCGCTCGTCGAAGAACCTGGTCGAGCACGAGCTGGCCGTGCAGTCGGTGGCGCAAGCCCTGGCGCCGCACTGCTCGGCGATGAACGTGCCCGAGGCGCCGTTCGTGCTGGAGCTGCCCAACGTCCTGCATCTGGCCTCCGACATCACCGGCGTCGCCGCCAACACCGACGCGCTGCGGCTGGTCGAAGCCCTCCACCCCAGCGCTGCCGTCTGCGGAACGCCGAAAGACCAAGCCAGAAGGGCCATCGCCGAACTCGAACAGCTCGACCGCGGGCGCTACGCCGGGCCCGTCGGCTGGGTCGGGGCGGACGGCGCCGGCGAATTCGGCATCGCCCTGCGCTGCGGCCAGTTGTCCCAAGACGGACACCGGGTGACGCTGTACGCCGGCTGCGGCATCGTCGCCGGATCGGACCCGGCCGAGGAGTTCGCCGAGACCGAGGCCAAGCTGATCCCGATGCTGGAGGCGCTGGGCGTGGGGGCCGCCTACAGGGCGCCCGTGACGGTCAGCCAGACCAAGACGAGGTTCAGCGCGACGATGGCGGCCACCACCAGCCAGGCGACGGCCCGCAACGCCGGGCGGTTGGCGTAACGGCCCATCACGGAGCGGTCGCCGCTCAACTTGACCAGCGGGATCAGCGCGAACGGTATGCCGATCGACAGGAACACCTGGCTGAGCACCAGCGCCCAGGTCGGGTTGACACCGACGCCGAGGATCACCAGCGCGGGGATCAGCGTCACCGCGCGGCGGACCAGCATCGGCACATGGACGTGCAGCAGGCCGCCCATGATCGACGCGCCGGCGTAGGCCCCCACCGACGTCGACGCCAAACCGGAGGCCAGCAGGCCGATGCCGAACAGCACGCCGACGGCAGAGCCGAGATGTTCGGCGATGGCGGCGTGGGCGCCCTCGATGGAGTCCGTCCCGCCGACACCGGGCAGCGAGGCGGCCGCCAGCAGCAGCATGGCGATGTTGACGGTGCCCGCCACGAGCATGCTCGCGACGACGTCCCAGCGGGTGGCGCGCAGCAGGCGGGGAAGCTGTTTGGCGCTCTCGCCGTGGCGGTCGCGGGCCAACTGGGAGTGGACGTAGATGGCGTGCGGCATGACCGTCGCGCCGAGCATCGAGGCGGCCAGCAGGACGGCTTGGCGGTCGGGGAATCCCGGAACGGCCCCGGCCAGCGCCGACGTCCACGACACGTCGGCCACGAACAGCCCCGACAGGAAGCCGATGGTGATGATCAGCAGCAGCCCCATGACGACGAACTCGAACGGGCGCTGGCCGCGCCAGTTCTGCACCGCCAGCAGCAGCATCGACACCGCCCCGATTATCACTCCGCCGAGCAGCAGCGGCACGCCAAACAGGATGTTCAAGGCGATCGCCCCGCCGGCCACTTCGGCGAGGTCGGTGGCGGCGGCCACCAGCTCCGCCTGGGCCCAGAACAACAGGCGCGGAACGGTCCGCATGCGCCCGCCGAGCAGCTCGGGCAGGGAGCGCCCGGTGACCAGCCCCAACTTGGCCGACAGATATTGCACCAGCACGGCCATCGTGTTGGCGGCCAGCAGCACCCACACCAGGGCGTAGCCGTATTCGGCCCCCGCCGTCAGGTTGGCGGCGACGTTGCCCGGATCGACGTAGGCGATGGCGGCCACGAAGGCCGGCCCCCACAACCAGGAGAACCGGCGCCGCGGGCGTTCGACGCCTTGCTGGAGCGTAGTCATCACGTCCGACCCTACCGTGCCCCGTCCCTCCATTTGTCGCCTGGCCCGCGACTGACACATTCATCGGCTACCCTATGCGGGTGAGTGAGTACGAGAACCTCGAACCGTTCCCCGCCGAACTGCTGCTGCCGGCCGACGAATCGCCGATCACACAAACCTTGGACGAGGGGCCGATGTTCCGGCCGACCCACCCGATCGCCCTGGCGCCCGTCACCGCCCCGCCCCATTCGGTCGACGGTTTCGTCAAGGAGTTCCTGCACGAGCTAAACACCGGCCAGGGCGTCCAGTTGGCCCTGTCGAGCGTCAACGACCAATACCTGGCCCTGGCCAAGACGGTGCGCCACTACTTGATGGCCCGCTGGCTGGAGACCTCGCGCAAGGTGCGCGACTCGAAGTCGAAGATGGTCGCCTACCTGTCGGCCGAATATCTGCTGGGGCGCCAGCTCAACAACGCCCTGCTAGCCACCGGCTTGAAGGAGACGGCCACCGAGGCGCTGGCCAGTTGCGGCATCGACTTCGAGGTGTTGCGCGCCCAGGAGGTCGAGCCGGGCCTCGGCAATGGCGGTTTGGGCCGCCTGGCGGCCTGTTTCATCGACTCGCTGGCGACAATGAGCGTGCCCTGCATCGGCTACGGCATCCGCTACGAGTACGGCATTTTCAAGCAGACTTTCGTCGACGGGCGGCAGGTCGAGCAGCCCGACACCTGGCTGGCGCTGGGCTGCCCGTGGGAGTTCCCCCACCCGGAGGCGGCCGTCCAAGTCGATTTCGGCGGCGGCACCGAGCGCTACACCGACGACGACGGCGTCGAGCGGACCCGTTGGACGCCGAGTTGGAACGTGCTCGGCATCCCGTACAACTACATGGTGCCGGGCTATCTCAACGGCCGGGTCAACACGCTGCGGCTGTGGAGCGCCCAGGCCACCAAAGCCTTCGACCTGCCGACGTTCAACGCCGGCGACTACGCCGAGGCCGTCCGCGCCCAAACCTTCGCCGAGAACATCACGAAGGTGCTCTACCCCGAGGACTCCACTCCGCAAGGCAAAGAGTTGCGCCTCCAACAGCAGTATTTCTTCGTAGCCTGCTCGCTGCGCGACTTCATCAACCGCATGTTGGAGAAGGGCTGCGACTTGCACACCTTGCCGCAGCGGGTCATCTTCCAGCTCAATGACACCCACCCCGTCATCGCCGTCCCGGAGCTGATGCGCATCCTGGTGGACGAGGAGAAATGGGAGTGGGACGACGCCTGGGACGTCACCAAACAGTGTTTCGCCTACACCTGCCACACGCTGCTGCCCGAGGCGCTGGAGGTTTGGCCGGCCGACCTGTTGGGACGCCTGCTGCCGCGCCACCTGGAGATCATCTACAAGATCAACGACCGCTTCCTCGAAGAGGTCCGCAAGGCCTTCCCGAACGACGAGTTGAAGGCCCGCAACATGTCGATCATCTCCGAATACCCGTACCGCTCGGTGCGGATGGCCTATTTGGCGACGGTCGCCGGGGCGAAGGTCAACGGCGTCGCCGAGCTGCACTCGCAGCTGCTGCGCGACAAGGTGCTGCCGGATTTCTCGGCCTTCTGGCCCGAGAAGTTCACCAACGTCACCAACGGCGTCACGCCGCGGCGTTTCATGCGGCTGGCCAACCGCCGCCTGGCCGAGCTGATCACCGACACGATCGGCGTCGGCTGGCTGACCGATTTGGACCGCCTGCAGGAGCTGGAGCCGTACGCCGAGGACGCCGAGTTCCGCGCCGAGTTCCGCTCCGTCAAGGAGCGCAACAAGCGCCGCCTGCGCAAACTGCTGGTGGCCCGCGACCAGATCGACCTGCCCGAGGGCCATCTGGTGGACGTGATGGTGAAACGCCTGCACGAGTACAAGCGCCAAACGCTCAAGCTGCTGCACATCGTGACGCTGTACGAGCAGATCATCTCCGGCAAAGTCAAGCCCGAGGATGTGACTGGCCGGACGTTCGTCTTCGGCGCCAAGGCCGCCCCAGGCTACAAGATCGCCAAGGAGATCATCTATCTGATCAACTGCGCGGCCAAGACGATCAACTCCGACCCGCGCGTCAAGGGCAAGCTGCACATCGCCTTCCCACCCAACTACAACGTGACGCTGGCCGAGCGGCTGATCCCGGCGGCCGACTTGTCGGAGCAGATCTCGCTGGCCGGCAAGGAGGCCTCGGGCACGGGCAACATGAAGTTCGCCCTGAACGGGGCGCTGACGATCGGAACGGACGACGGCGCCAACGTCGAGATCCGCCGCCTGGTCGGCGACGAGCACTTCTTCCTGTTCGGCCTGCGCGAGCCGGAGGTCGAGGCGCTGGTCGCGAAGGGCTACCGCCCCCACGAGTATTACGAGTCCGACCCGCAGTTGAAGGCGACGATGGACTTGATCGCCTCGGGGGCGTTCTCGGGCGGCGACCGGTCGGTTTTCGAGCCGCTGGTGTCGAATCTGCTCTACGAGGACCGCTTCCTGGCCCTGGCCGACTTCTGCTCGTACATGAAGGCCCAGGCCGAGGTGGACGCCGCCTACGCCGACCAGGAGGCCTGGTCGCGCTCGGCCATCTTGAACGTCGCCCGCTGCGGCTATTTCTCCTCCGACCGCTCGATGCGCGACTACATCGACCAGATTTGGCACACACCGGCTCTGAGGTGAGCGGAATGGAAGCTCGCTTCCATTCCCGAGCCGATGACCGGTGTGTTGACGAGCGAGGAACACACACCGGCTCTGAGGTGAGCGAAGTGGAAGCTCGCTTCCACTTCCCACGTCTCCCCCACAAGGTTGGCTGGAGGCTGTAACGTGGCTAAGTGAGCGGCGCGGGGACTCGCCGCATTAAGGAGTTAAAGGTGGCACGAAAGTTGTATCACGGCCCGATCACCGACGTCAGTTTCGACGGCGAGGTCTGCCAGCACGCCGGGGAGTGCGTGCGCGGCATGCCGGAGGTGTTCGACGTCCACAAGCGCCCTTGGGCCAATCCGGAGGCGGCCGACACGCCCGAGCTGGCCGACAAGCTGCGCGCCGTCGTGGGGCGCTGCCCGTCGGGGGCCCTCGAGATCGTGGAGCACGCATGAGCGTCAAGGTCGTCCACAACGAGGAGCAGTCGCGTTACGAGGGTTGGCTGGAGGACGTTCTGGCCGGCTTCGCCGAATACCAGTTGGCCAAGGGGCTGATCGTCTTCACCCACACCGAGGTCGACGAGAAGTTCGAGGGCAAGGGCGTCGGCTCGGCCATCGCCCGGGCGGCCTTGGACGACGTCCGCGCCGTCGGCGAGCGCAAAGTGATGCCGCTGTGCCCGTTCATCAAGGGCTGGATCCAGCGCCACCCGGACTATCTCGACCTGGTCTACTGATCCTCGACCCGCTGAGCGCCTGGCCGGCCTGACGGGTCCGGCTACGCCCAGTGTGGCGGCGGGATGGGTGCGCCGCGGGCTCCACCCTTTCTTCGCCGCCAATGAGGATTAGGCGCGCCGTCACCGGGTGCGGGCAACCTGGCCGCGAGCGGCTTGGAGGGCTTCGGAAACCAGTTGCTGTTTGTGCTGGACGCTGCGTCCCAGCGTCCTGGCCACGCCCGGATCGACGCCGGACACATCATGCAGCGTTGTGACGGTAATGCGCAGCACCGTCGTCGCCTCGACGGCGGTCGAGGTCAGCGCTGTCGGCTCGCGGGTGAACGCCGTCATGCCGACGAAATCGCCGACGCCGATCTGGGCCACCTCGGCCTTCGCGCCGTCGGCCAGGGCCAGCGTGTCGACGATGCTCCCCTTGACGACGAAGCGCATGCTCTCGGGGATGTGCCCGGCCGCCTGGACGACCTCGCCGGGACCGTACACCTCAATGGAGGCGTTGCGCTCGACCAGGGCGCGGGCCGCGGCGTTCAAGTCGAGCACCGGCACGATCTTGGCGACCGCCCCCTCGACCGTCTCGCCGCCCGGCGGCAGGGGCGGCTCGGCGTCGAAGCTCAAACCCTCGCGTTTGGCGGCGTACCACAGCCACGTCAGGAACTGGCTGCTGGTGGCCAGCCGGTCGCTCGGCCCAGAGACTTTCAACCCGACGTCGTAGACGCCGTAGCCGCGGTACTCGAAGTCGGGCTCGGCGCGGCGGTCGACCAGCGGCAACTGGTCGGCCACCCGGCGCAGCAGCGAAACCACCTTGTCGGGCGGGTCGCTCGGGGCGAAGACCGTCGTCACGACCATGCGGTAGGGCACTTTGCGACGCGAGATGTTCTTGAAGCTGGTAGTGGCCAGCACCGAGTTGGGGATGATCTGGGTGCCGGTGAAGACGTCGATGTGGACGGCCCGCCAGTTGACCTCTTTGACCACGCCGGTGACCGAGCCCGTGTCGATCCAGTCGCCTTTGCGGAAAGGCTGCTCGAACAGCAGCAGCAGTCCGGACACCAGGCCGCCGACGGCGTTCTGCAGTGCCAAGCCGATGACGATCGAGCCGACGCCCAAGGCGGCGAACAGGCCGCCGATGTCGGCGCCCCAAACGAACGAGAACAGCGCCGCCACGCACAGCACGATCATCAGCAGGCGCACCAGGTCGACGAATATCGAGGGGATCTTGGCCTGCCAGGTGTTGGCCCGGGCGTTGCGGAAGATGACGACGTTCAACGCCGAGAGCACGAACACGATCACCAGGAAGCCGAGCGCCGTCACGAGCACGCGCACCCAGTTGTGCTCCTGCGGGTAGTAGCCGCTGAGCATGACGATGGCGACCACCGCTGCCAGCGGCACCACCCAGTTGCGCAGGAAGAGGATCGGTTTGGCGGCCTGGTTGCCGGCCCGCTCCAGCCACTTGCCGGCCTCGGTCAGCACCACCAGCGCGACCGGCAGCCCAACGATCAGGGCCGCCACCATGGCCAGCCACTGGTCTTGCAGCAAGTCGGACGTCATTCGACCCGCCAAACCGTCTGACGGCCGCAAGCAGTTTCGACCGCGCCGACTTGGACGAACTTGCCGGTGTCGGCCATCCGCTCCTGGACCGAGCCGGAAACATACACCCCCGGCTGGTCGGCGGCGTCGCGAACGCGGTGGGCCCAGTCGACGGCCTCGCCCCACATGTCGTAGGCCAGCGTCGAGCGGTCGATCAGGCCGCAGCGGACCCTGCCGACGGCCACGCCGACCCGCAGCGTCAAACCGGCCCCGGTCTGGGCGTTGAAGCGCTCCACGGCGTTGCCCAGCTCGACGGCCAACTCGACAGCCCGATACGGCGAGTCGACGCGCGGCGTGACCAGCCCGGAGCTGGCCAGGTAGCGTCCCCGCCAGGTGCGCATCGGCTCGGTGCCGGTCCGCTGGGCGGCCTCGTTGAAGCCGTGCAGAAGCTGCCGCAGTCGGGCCAGCTCGTCCTCGCTCGACATGCCAGCCGCGCATTGGTCGAAGCCGACCAGGATGGCGTCGACGACGGCGACGTCGGCCCGGTCGGCGGCGATGTTCTCCTCGCCGGCCCGGTAGCGCCGGGCGTCGGAGGTCGGCATGATGGCGGTCAGCAGGCGCTCGTTCTCGGCCCGCTGCTCGTCCACCAAGCCTTGTTTCAACTCCAGCGAGTGGCTCATCGAGTTGAAGGCCCGGGCCAGCTCGCCGACTTCGTCGCGGGAGTCGTCGGACACGTGGACGCCCAAGTCGCCTTGGGCGACCTGTTCGACGGCGTCGGCCAGGCGCTCGATCGGCCGGGTGAAGAAGCGCGACAACGCCATCGCCAGCAAGCTGATGACCAGGCAGATCACCAGCAGGGCCAGCACGACCGTCCGGGCGAACCAGGTGGCGTCGCTGAAGGCCTCGCTGGTCTCGATGCTGGCCACGGCCGCCCAGCCGAGCGAGCCGATCCGCAGCGGCATGTAGGCCGTCAGGCATTCCTCGCCGGTGTAGTCGACGCCGATCACCTCGCCGGTTTCGCCGCGCAGCGCCAGCGACACGGCGTCGGTGTCGACCGGCTGGATCAGGACCGTCGTTTGGAGCTGTTCGACCCGCTTCAGCACCGAGTCGGGCGTGCCGGAGTTGCGCAGCTCGTCTTCGTAGCGCCCCTGGTCTTCGGCGTAGGTGCGCGACACCGAGCGCATCAGCTTGTCGGGGCCGACCAGATAGACCTCGCCGGTCTCCTGCAGGCCCTCGTCCTTCCAGCCATTCCCGCCCGTCATGACGTTGTTGATGGCCGACAGCGGCACTTGGGCGGCCAGCACGCCGGTGGTCTGCCCGCCGCTCATGATCGGCGTCATCACCCAAAGGGTCGGCTGCTCGAACGAGGGGACGTACCATTCCAGGTCGGTGATGATGACGCTGTCCGGGCTGCCTTTGCGGGCCTGCTCGTAGGCGGCCGCCAGGTGGCTGCGGCTGTACGGGCCGCTCTCGACGTTGGTGCCCAGGTCGATACCAGAGTACGGCGTGTAGACGACATTGCCGTTCAGGTCCAGCAGCAGGAAATCCTCGTAGCCCAAGGAGTCGACGAGGCGCTGGAAGTGGTCGTGGTATAGGTCGCGGACCGCCGACCATTCGCTGCCGTCGCCGGCGTTGGGCGCCTGGATCGACTCGTCGTAGTCCTTGTATTGGGCGGTGTAGTGGTATTGCAGGTAGCGGCCGGCCGTCGAGATCGGTATCAGGCCGGCGGCGCTGTAGTCGTCTTGGGTGAAGGCGTCCAACTGGGGAACGAAATAGTCCGAGTAGTAGGCCAGCAGCTCGTCCCACTGGTCGTCGGACAGCGGGGTGCCTTTGAGGTCGGCGAAGGCCTTGTTGAAGGCTTTGGAGGCGTCGCGCACCATCATCAGGTTGGCGTCGACGAGCACGTCGTTGCTGACAGTGGTGAAGAACTGCTCGATCTCCTGGGCTCGGAACTCGCGGATGGTGGTGAGCTGCGCCATGGCGGCCGCCTCCAGCCCGGCCCGGCCGCTGGAATAGCCGATGACGCCGACCGAAGCGGCCGCCATCAAAGCGACCCCCAGCATCATCACTAGAAGTTTCGACTGGATTGAAAGTGCCGTCGGTCGTTTGACGAAACGTCGTCGCGGCTCGTCGTCGTCGCGCATCGCGGTTATCCCCTTTTTGACCCCCGTGGCAACCACTTGGCCCTGTGGCCGCCACCGCGATTCTAGAACACAATCCCTTGTCAGAGCCGCTTTGACCCAATCTCGGACAGCGTGTCGCCGTTCGGGGCGCGCCCGGCGCCACCGCTCTTGCGCCCCTGCCGCGCCCCGTCGTAACCGCGCTCCATCGGCGCGTCCGGCGCTCCACCACCACGTTGTGCCGCGCCCGGCTATGCCAGCGCCCCCTCACGCGGGGCGGCCACAGCACAGCCCGGCCGCGATAGACTGGGCCGACTCCAGCCGGAGTGGTGGAATTGGCAGACACGCAGGATTTAGGTTCCTGTGCCGCAAGGCGTGAGGGTTCAAGTCCCTTCTCCGGCACCCAAGGGGTCTGGTTCAAACCCTTTCCAGCCTCGACCCTGGTATGAAAGCTCGGAGGGCGCATGGAGTGGATCGCGGACACGTCGGTCGGGCAGTGGGTCGTTGACGGCACGGCGGGCGCGGCTTGGGCCAGCGCGGGCTGCGTCGTACCGCGGGGTTTCGAGGCTTGCGTGCGGGTGTTCCACCCGATGGGGCGCTCGGCGGTCGAAAACCCGGACTCCTGGGAGGATCTCGCCTGGGCGCGGGTGGCCGAGGCTTTCGGCACGACGATGCACCCGCTGGCGCAGTCGGCGGCGCTGATGCGAGTCGACCCGCTGTGTGGCGACCCGCCCGTCCGCGACGGCTGGAGCTACCACGGTCCGGCCGTCGGCAGCTTCCCGCAATTGTCCCAGGTGGCGCCCATGCTGGCCGCGCACACCTCGACGCCGGACTCGGGCGTGGCGGCGGTCTGGGAGGGCTGGGGCGGCCTTGTCTCGTCGGCGGGGCGGATGGTGATGTGCCTGAGCGCCGGCCCCAGCCTGCTGGCGCCGTTGGCCTACGCGGCGACGGCCTGGTCGAAGGTCAAGAGCGCGGTCACCAGCCACCTGCCCGCCCGCGAGCCCCCGCCCGGCTCGGGCATCCTGCCCTATGAGGCGGCCGCTGGGCCGCGATTGGAGCTGCCGGACCGGGCATACATCCTGTTCTCGGCCGGCGTGGACGAGTTCGCCGACGAAGACTGGCCCAGCCGCGCGCCCTGGACGGACGAGCTGTGGGCCAACACGCCGTCGCTGCTGTGGCCCGACGACCACGCCTGGCTGCTCGGCACCGAGATCGACTGGGAGTGGACGCTCATCGGCTGCTCGCGCGCGCTGGCCGACGCCCTGATGGCCAGCGGCGTCGAGGCCTGCGAGGTGCCGCTCGACGCCGATCTAACCTGGCACGGCGACCAGCTCAACCGCTGACTCCCGCTGCGGCCTTCTTGGCACCAGGCCCAGCTGGCGTCACTTGATCTTCTTGGTGGTCTTGATCGGGCTCCAAGCGGAGCGGAACAAGGAGTCGTCCGGGAAGTTGTCTGATGGGTACAGACGGTCGTCAACGTCCTTGTAGGCACGGACTTGGAACTGGTACGCCTTGCCCTTCTTCAAGCCCTTGACGGTCGCCTTCGACGTCTTCGCGGAATATATCCACTTTCGCACGGTCCACTTCTTGGCGCCCTTGGCTCGATAGCGAATAAAATAGCCGGTGATCTTCTGCTTGGCCGACACCTTCTTCCAGGCGATCTTCGCCGACCTCTTGCCCGCCGCCGCCTTGGTCAACTTCGTCGCTTTGGGAAGGATATTGAACGCCACCGTCACCGACCCGGTGTACTTCTCCAGGTTCTTGGCCGTCAGCGTGACCGTGCCCTGCCCGATGCCGGTGTTGTCGCCATAGGAGACGGTGTAGTCCTCGCCGGCCTTCAACACTACCCCGTCGATAGCCAGCTCGATATTCGGCTTGAACGCCTTGCCCGTCCAAACCACATCCGCGACCTTGGTCGTCGTGCCGCAGGCCAGACAGGCGGCCTGCGAGCCAGACGCCAAGACATAGACAAACCCCGGACCCGCCGCGATGGCTTTGCCGCCGCTCACACCGGGGACAGGCCCTGGCTTGAGGCTGCAAGGCTCGCGCAGGCGCCCGCACTTGTCGAGCTTGGAGGTGGTGGCTCCCAACTCGTGGTCGCTGTTGTCGCCCCAGGCCCAGACCGTGCCGTCAGATTTCAGCGCGTAGGCGGACCACCACCCGGCGGCGATTGCCACCACGCCGCTCAAACCGGCTACTTTGACCGGGGCCAACCTCCTGGTCGTCGTGCCGTCGCCGAGTTGGCCATAGTCGTTGTCGCCCCACGCCCACACCGAGCCGTCGTCCTTTACGGCGTATTGGCTTCCGTTGGCCGCGGCAACCGCTGTGACTCCAGTCAAGCCGGGGATCGCCGCAGGCCTCGCGCTCGACCCGCCAGTGGTCCCGTTGCCGAGCGCGCCGTCGTCGTTGGAGCCCCAGGCCCAGACCGTGCCGTCGCCCTTCAGCGCGTAAACCGTCCCGTTCCCAGCGGCGACGGCTACGACGCCGCCCACACCCGGCACCCGCACGGGCGTGCGACTGCAATCCACACCTAAACAATCGTCGTGCTTGGTGGTGTCGCCAAGTTGTCCAGAGGAGTTGTCACCCCACGCCCACACCGTACCGTCAGTCTTGACGGCGTAAGGTCCGCCGACCGCCATCGACGCCACGTCGGCCAAGCCCGGCACCCGTGTCGGCGCGGAAAGCCAAACCCCATCCTTATCCGAGGCTCCGATCCCAGACGCGGGATCGGAGCTGTCCGCGTTCCAGACCCACACAGTGCCATCGGACTTGACGGCGAAGTATGTGCCGCTGCGGGAATAGACGGCCCGCACCCCCGTCAGACCGGCAACCGGACTGGGCAAGTAGTCTTGCAGGCCCCAGGCCCGGACAGTGCCGTCGTCCAGCACCGCTAAGCCGCCGCCGATTTGATCCTCAAAATCGACGTTGCGTTGAGCGCTGATCGAGACGACGCCCCGCAAACCGGCCACCTTCATCGGCGTCACACGGGAGCTTTCGCAGGAGTCGTTCTGGATAAACGCCTCAACACCGGCGCCCAACAAGCCGTGGCAATTCATACCCCAAGCCCAAACGACGCCGTCGCTTTCGGCGCTGGCCTCGGCGACGGGCGTCAACGCCGAAGCCACCAAACTTGCCGCAAGGGCGGCTGCGACGATCCGGCCAAGACGGCGGGGGGCATGAAGTTCGAGGCGCATAGCTTACTCCTTGAGGGGGGCCGAGCGGTCCGTTGACCGCCCGTTTGTCGACAGCATAGCACTAACCACAAGGGACCGACGTCGGCTACTCGCCGAGCAGCGGCTCCTGGGAGATCAGGTCGGGGACGTCGCGGGCGAAGGCTTGGATGATGGCGGTGGAGGCCTCCAGGGCGGACAGCTCTCCCGAGACGACGTCCCGCTCCAGGCCGGGGGCCAAGTCTTTGACCTGCGGGGAGCGGCGCAGGGTGTCGTCCAACTCGCCTCGGACCAGCGCCCACAGCCACTCGACCTGCTGTTTGGCGCGGCGGGCCTCCAACTCGCCGGCCGCCTCCAGGCGGGCGCGGTGGTCGAGGATGGCCTGCCACACCTCGTCCAAGCCGGCGCCCGTCAGCGAACTCGACGTCAACACCGGCGGGCGGGGCGCGTCAGGATCGGACGAGATCAGCTTCATCGCCACCGACAAGTCGCGGGCCGCCACCCGCGCCTCGCCCTCGTGGTCGCCGTCGGCCTTGTTGACGGTGATGATGTCGGCCATTTCCAGGATGCCGCGCTTGATGCCCTGCAGCTGGTCGCCGGCGCGGGCGAGGGTGATGAGCAGGAAGGTGTCCACCATGC
>JAISUF010000070.1 GCA_031272195.1 Propionibacteriaceae bacterium | reverse complement strand
GAGTCGATGGCCAGGGCGGCCTTGCGCGACGACCTGCTGGCCATCCAGGGCCAACTGACGGCCCAAGCCTTGCGCGAGGGGGGAGCGGCCGCCTGGCTGGCGTCGCACGAGCGCTCGCGCGACGCCAGCCAGGCGGCCGCTCCCCCCTCGCGCAAGGCTTGGGCCGTCAGTTGGCCCTGGATGGCCAGCAGGTCGTCGCGCAAGGCCGCCCTGGCCATCGACTCCCAGCGGGTTTGGCGCGGCAACCGGTAGATGGCGTCCTCCATGGCGTCCAAGCCGAGCGCCTCACCGAGGGCGGCGTACTCCCCGGCCACCGCCACCGGATCGGCGCCCTCCCGTGCGGCCAGATCGGACACCGCCAACGCCAGGTGGCTGAACGCGGCCACCGACAATCGCTCGGCCAGCGCCTGCGGCGCGCCGGCCGCCAGCCAGGCCTCGCGCTTGGCATTGACGCGCGACAAATGCAATTCCGAAAGCAGGCCGGGCAGCACCTCCCGCAGCGCCGCCACCGGCTCGCGGTATTGGGCGACGGCGGCGACGACATCCAAGGGGGCGCGCCGGTTGTGCAGCAGCCAGCGGGCCGACCGCTCGACCATCCGGCGCAACTCCAGCCGCATGGCCGTGGCCACCTCGGCCCCCAAACCGACGCTGCGGCCCAGCTCGATCTCGGAGGCG
The DNA here is from genome assembly GCA_031272195.1 of Propionibacteriaceae bacterium. Lineage (GTDB taxonomy): Bacteria > Actinomycetota > Actinomycetes > Propionibacteriales > Propionibacteriaceae > Propionicimonas. Next base: position 9,373 of record JAISUF010000070.1, on the reverse strand, counting down.
CCCACCGTGTAGATCGCCCGGGCGGCCAACTGGGCCCGGATAACGTCGGCGATCTGGGCGCCAGTCGACATCCGCAACTGCTGGGCGGCCAGGATGCCCTGGGAGTCGACGAAGCGGTTGACAGCCACCGTCGTGACGATCTCGCGGGCCAGCCGGTGGCCGGGCATCTGGGCGGCGAAGCGCTCGCGCAGCGGCTTGGGGAAATAGGTCGTCAGACGGTCGGCCAGGTAGGGGTCGTCGGGCAGATCCGAGGCCAGCACCTGGTCGGTCAGGGCGATCTTGGTGTACGACAGCAGCACCGCCAGCTCGGGACGGGTCAACCCCAGCCCGGCCGCCTGCCGCCGCGCCACCTCCTTGTCGTCCGGCAGGCCCTCCAGCGCCCGGTCGAGCACCGCTGCCGCCTCCAACTCCTTCATCCACACGATGTGCGCGCCGAGCATCTCGCGGGCCTGGGCCTCGGCGTTCGACAGCGCCAGGTTTTGGTCGACGTTGTGGCGCAACACCGCCTCGGCCACCTCGTCGGTCGTCTCGACGAGCAAGCGGTCGCGCTCGCCGACGTCGGCGTGGGCCAGCAGGATCTTGATGTTGACCTCGTGGTCGCTGGTGTCGACGCCGGCCGAGTTGTCGATGAAATCGGTGTTGATCCGCCCCCCTGCCAAGGCGTATTCGACCCGCCCGGCCTGCGTCCAGCCGAGGTTGCCCCCTTCGACGGCGCAGCGGGCGCGGACCTCGCGCCCATCGACGCGGACGGCGTCGTTGGCCTTGTCGCCGACCTGGCCGTGGCTCTCCGAGGAGGCTTTGACGTAGGTGCCGACGCCGCCGTTGTAGAGCAGGTCGACAGGGGCGCGCAAGATGGCGCCGACCAGCTCCGCGCCGGTGACGGTCTTGCCGCCGCCCTCGACTCCCAGCGCCCGCCTGGCCTGGGCGCTCAGCGGGATGCGCTTGGCCGAGCGCGGATAGACGCCGCCGCCAGCCGAGATGGCCGCGCGGTCGTAGTCGTCCCAAGACGAGCGGGCCAAGCCGAACAGCCGCTGGCGCTCGGCGAAAGAGGCGGCCGCGTCCGGGTCGGGGTCGACGAAGATGTGGCGGTGGTCGAAAGCCGCCACCAGCCGGATGTGGGGCGAGCACAGCATGCCGTTGCCGAAGACGTCTCCGGACATGTCGCCGATGCCGACGCAGGTGAAATCGTCCACCGCCGGATCCAGCCCCATTTCGGCGAAGTGGCGCTTGGTCGACTCCCAGGCCCCCCTGGCGGTGATACCCATGGCTTTGTGGTCGTAGCCGGCCGAGCCGCCCGAGGCGAAAGCGTCGCCCAGCCAGAAGCCCTCTTCGACGGCGAGCTGGTTGGCGATGTCGGAGAAGGCAGCCGTGCCCTTGTCGGCCGCCACCACCAGGTACGGATCGTCGCCGTCGCGGCGGGGGCACGGCGCCACGACCCGCCCCTCGACGATGTTGTCGGTGACCGACAGCAGCGCCCGCACGAACATCTGGTAGCAGGCCACGCCCTCGGCCTGCCAAGCCGCCCGGTCCACCGACGGGTCGGGCAGGCGGGTGGCGACGAAGCCGCCCTTGGCGCCGACCGGCACGATAACGGCGTTCTTCACCATCTGGGCCTTCACCAGGCCCAACACCTCGGTGCGGAAATCCTCGGCCCGGTCCGACCAGCGCAGCCCGCCGCGGGCCACCGGCCCGAAGCGCAGATGGACGCCCTGGACGCGCGGCGAGTAGACGAAGATCTCGGCCCACGGCCGCGGCTGGGGCAGGAACGCCAGCTCGGTCGGGTCCAGCTTGAACGCCAGCGCCCGCCCCGTGTCAGCGGACGCCTCGGCGGCACCTGAGGTGGTCGCACCACCCGCCGTGCCTGCGTCAGCGGACAGCGCTCCATCGCCGAAGGCGTTGGTCCTCAGACAAGCCGACACGAACGCCAGACAGGCCCGCAGGATGCGGTCGGCGTCCAGGCTGGCGACGGCCTCGATGCCGGCCTCCAGGCGCTCGCGCACCGCCGACCACTCCGCCTCGGAGGCGAACCGCGCCTCCAGGGCCTCAACCAGGCCGGCGGCCAAGGCCGGGTTCTGGGCCAGCACGCCGGCGATGTAATCCAGGGAGAAACCCAGGCGGGCCTGCTTCAAGTAGGCGGCGACGGCCCGCAGCCAGACGACCCGCTGCCAGGGCAGGCCGGCCGCCAGCACCAGCCGGTTGAAACCATCCGCCTCGCAGCGACCCGAATACGAGGCGTCGAAGGCGGGCACCAACAGCGACCGGATCCGCTGTTCGCCGACCGCCTCGTCCAGGCCGGGCGGCTTCGGCAGGCGCAGGCCGAAATCGAGCACCCACAGCGGCCGCCCGCGCAGCGACAGCTCGAACGGCTGCTCGTCGAACACCTCCGCGCCCAGGTTGGCCAAGTGCGGCAGCACGGTGTGCAGCTCCAACTCCCGGCGGCTGAATATTTTCAGCCGCCAATCGTCGTCGGCGACCGGCGTCAAGGAGTATCGCAAAGCGTCGCCGTCCATCGTGTTGGCGAGGCGAAGGTCGGCCACCGCCTGCTGCGGTGTGTACGCCGCCTGGTAGGCCTCGCCGAACTCGACGCCGCGCTGCTCCGAAGGGAACGACGCCAGCGCCTCGACGACCCGCTCGTCCCAGGTGAGGGTGGCCTCCTCCAGGCGCCCGGCCAGGGACTCCTCGTCCACCTCGGCGACCGGCTGCGGGCCCAGCTTGATGACGAAGAACAGCCTTGTCAGGACCGCCGAGTTGGTGGTCGCGGTGAACTCCAAGGACTCGCCGCCGTAGGCCTCCAGCAGAATCCGCTCGAGCCGCTCGCGGCTGGCTGTGTTGTAGCGGTCGCGCGGCAAGTAGACCTGCACCGTCACGAACGCGCCGTAGTGGTCGCGCCGGGGGAAGACCCGCACCAACCGCCGGTCGCGCAGGTGGGCGACCGACTCCAGGATCGGCGACAGCTCCTCGACCCGGGCGTCGAACAGCTCGTCGCGGGGGTAGGTGGCGATCGCCTGCCACAAGGCGTTCCAGCTGTAGGTCCCCGGCTCGAACCCGGAGCGGACCAGCAGCTCTTGGGCCTTCGCGGCCAGGGAGGGGATGTGGTCGACCGACTCGGAATAGGCCCGCGTCGTCAACAGCCCCAGGAAGCGCCGCTCCCCCACCAGGCGGCCGTCGGCGTCCAGCCGCCTGACGCCGACGTAGTCCAGGTAGGACGGGCGCGACAGAGTCGAGCGCTGCGGGTGCTTGGTCATGACGAACAGGTTGGGCGGCTGGTGGGCGGGGCGGGCGTCGAAGTCCAGCGCGCCGTCCTGCAACACGCCCAGCTCGCTGCCGGCTCGAACGGCGAACGGGACCGCGGCGGCGTCGTAGTCGGCCGAGCCGAAGAACGCGAAATGCCCGTCGGCCAGCCAGCGCAACAGCTCGGCCCCCGCTCGGGCCTCGTCCGAGCCATGCCGCGACAGCTCCTCGACGGCCTCCTGGCAGCGGGCCAGCATGGCCGGATAGTCGCGGTTGACGCCCCTGACGACGCCCAGCGCGTCGAGGACGCCCTGTTTGAGCGATCCGGCCAGCTCGCGGGCCGACTCCCCCAGCGGCGGGTAGACCTCCAAGCTGAGCCACGACTCGCGCGAGCCGTCCTCGTCGTCCAAGCCGAGCAGGTTGCCCGCGTCGTCGCGGACCACCCTGAACTGCGGGTGGTCCAACAGCCTGACCTCCCAGCCGAGGCGGCGCACCTCCATGGAAATCGTGTCGACCAAGAAGCGCTTGTCGCCGGTGACCAATTGCAGCCTGGTCGACCCGGCGATCCGCGTCAGGGGCGGATTCTCGCCGTCCGGAGTGGCCACCGCCACACAATCGGCGCCGTCTGGGCGGCGCGAGCCCAGCTCCCAATGGGCGGCCAACTGGTTGGCGAGGCTTCGGGGGTCGGACGACGGCTCCTCGACCCCGTGCCCCAGATAGGCCGCCGCGAAGGCGTCCCACTGTCCGCGCCCAGCCCCTAGCGACTTCACAGCCGCCACCAATTCCGAATCGACCATCGCGACCTCCGCCCACCAGCCTAACCGCCTGCGGCGCCTCCCGCGCGACGCCACACGCGGGCGATGGGCCGGGCAGTGAAAACGCTCTCAACCCGACAGCCGCGTTCCCCCGCCAGGCAGACGCGGCGGCCCGCCGAGGCCGACACGGGGGTCGAAATTGTTCTGCGGGCCAGTAGAGTAGGTGGCGTCCCTCGTCGAAAGGAACCCGCGATGACCACCTCTGACGCCTCGCCCAGCCCCGCCGCCGCTGAGCCCCTGCCCGCCCCCGCCGCCGCAACCGCGGTGGCGCCGCTGACGCTGACCGCGCCCGAACCGCCGGCCCTGGTGGTCGAGACCCAGGCCCCGCAGATGGCGCCGCAGGTGGACGCCGCCCAAGTGCCGGTGTTGGACGGCAAAGTCGACCAGTTCATGGCCGCCCTCGACGCCGCCCAGACCAACTCGCCGACCTTCACCGCCCAGGCCGACGCCGTCCGCTCGATGGGCGACATCGACATCCGCAAGGCCGCCGAGACCTCCAACCGACTGCTCCAAACCCCCGTCCGCAACATCAAAGAGGGCGGCATCTCCGACAGCTCGCAGGTCGGCAAGACGCTGCTGGAGCTGCGCCGCACCGTCGAAGAACTCGACCCGGCCGCCCCCAGCGCCGGCAAGAAGTTCCTCGGCATCTTCCCGATGGGCAAGCAGTTGAACGACTACTTCCGCAAGTACCAAAGCTCGCAGGACCACCTCAACGCCATCCTGCACGCGCTGCGCTCCGGCCAAGACGAGCTGGCCAAGGACAACGCCGCCCTCAACTTGGAGAAGCAGAATCTGTGGGCCGTCATGGGGCGCCTCAACCAGTACGTCTACATCGCCGAGAAGCTGGACGCCCGCCTGTCGGCCCAAATTGACCAGACGCAGGCGACCGACCCGGACAAGGCCAAGGCGCTGTCCCAGGACGTGCTGTTCTACGTCCGCCAGAAACACCAAGACTTGCTCACCCAGTTGGCCGTATCCATCCAGGCGTATCTGGCGATCGACATCATCGTCAAGAACAACTTGGAGCTGATCAAGGGCGTCGACCGGGCCTCGACGACGACCATGTCGGCGCTCCGCACGGCGGTCATCGTCGCCCAGGCGCTGGGCAACCAGAAGCTGGTGTTGGACCAGATCACGGCGTTGAACACCACCACCACCCAGATGATCCAACGCACCTCCGAGATGTTGAAGGAGAACTCGGCCACCATCCAAGAGCAGGCCGCGTCCTCGACGGTCGGCATGGAGCAGCTGCAGCAGGCCTTCGCCAACATCTACGCCACCATGGACACCATCGACGAGTTCAAGCTCAAGGCCCTCGACACGATGAGCGCCACCATCGGCACCTTGGAGACGGAGGTCGCCAAGTCGCGGGCCTATCTCGACCGCGTCAAGAACGCCGCCGAGGTGGCCGACAACGCCGCCACCATCTCGATCGACAACTGACCTGGCCCGGTGGGATTCTTCGACCGCTTCCGCAAGCCGGCGCCCGCCGTCGAGGACGCCGTGCCGCTGCCGCCCGTCCCGACGGCCGCATCGATCGAGCAGTCGCTGGACAAGGTGGCCCGCTTGGTGGACGCCGCCGACGTGCCCTCGGCGGTCCGGTCGAGGGCCATGCGCGTCGTGACGCTGGTGCGCCAAACGCTGCCCCGCCTCGACAATCTCGGCCTGGGCAGCTATGACGCCTATTCGGTGATGGCCACCGCCACCGACTATCTGCCGGAAGCTTTGGGCGCGTACCTGCGCCTGCCTAGGGATTGGGCGGACACCCGTCCGGTGCAGGGGCGAAAGACCTCGTTGATGGTCCTGATCGACCAGCTCGACCTGCTCGGCGCGACAATGGACGGCTTCTACGACGCCGCCAACCGGACCGACGCCGCCGCCCTGCTGGCGCACGGCCAATTCCTCCAGGAGAAGTTCGGGCACGCCTCGGACCACGAGATACAATTGGGAGCCGCCTCGTGAGCGCGCCAAATTCGCCCAATGGCGACCGGCCCGAGTTCAGTCCGCCTGACGCCGCCCAGGAGACGGAGTTCCTCCAGCGCGCCCCGGGCATCCTCAACGACGTCCTGTCCCGCCTGACGGCCGCCAACCAATCCCTGCTCCAGTTGAACGGCGAGCGGATCGGCCCCGGCGCCTTCCCCGGCCTGCCCGGCAGCTTGACGCCAACCGCCGCCAACGGCCCGGCGCCGACCGGTTCCCCGCCGCCCGCCGCAACCCCGCCCGCCGACCCGTCGGCCAACCAGCAGCCCACCCAGGCCGACGCCGCCCAAGCCGAGCAATTGGCCGCCGGCGTGGAGGCCAAGGAACTGCCGAAGAAGACCGTCGAGGAGTGGCTGGCCGACCTCGACGGCCTCGTCGGCTTGGCCGCCGTCAAGGCCGAGATCCACCGCCAGACCGCCATTTTGCGCGTCGAGGCGCTGCGCTCCGAGGCCGGCTTGAAGAGCCCCACCATCACCCGGCACCTGATCTTCTCCGGCAACCCCGGCACCGGCAAGACGACCGTCGCCAGGATGGTGGCCGGCATCTACCAGTCCATCGGCCTTCTGTCCAAGGGGCAGTTGATCGAAGTGGACCGCTCCGAGCTGGTGGCCGGCTACTTGGGGCAGACGGCGATGAAGACCGCCGAGGTGGTCAAGAAGGCGATCGGCGGGGTGCTGTTCATCGACGAGGCGTATTCCCTCAACGGCGACCAGTACGGCGAGGAGGCCGTCAACACGCTGGTCAAAGAGATGGAGGACAACCGCGACGACCTGGTCGTCATTGTGGCGGGCTATCCGCTGCCGATGGCCGAGTTCGTCGCCGCCAACCCCGGCCTGGCCAGCCGTTTCCGCACCGAGATCGAGTTCGCCGACTACACCGACGACGAGCTGGTCGGCATCTTCGAGTCGATGGCCGCCGACGCCGACTACGACTTGGGCGAGGGCGCAGTCGAGGAGTTCAAGCGGCAACTGGCCCGGCAGGTCCGAGACCAGACTTTCGGCAACGCCCGTTACGCCCGCAACGTCTTGGAGGCCGCCATCGGCAAGCACGCCTGGCGGCTGCGCGACGTGGCCGAGCCGACCCTCGAGGAGCTGCGCCAGTTGCTGCCCGTCGATATCGCCCCCGACCCGCCCGAGGCGGTCGATTGGCCAGCGCCGGGGCCGGACGCGCCCCAGGCCGACGCTCCACAGGCCGGTCCGCCGGTGTCGGCTGACGGGTCGGTGTCAGCTGGCGGGTCGGTGTCAGCTGGCGGGTCGGAACTCCCCAGCCCGACGGGCGAGTCGAACACGAACCAGCCAGCCGACACCGCCACGGGCGACACCCCCACGCCCGAGCCCGCCACACCCGATGGCGCGGCCCAGCCGACCGCCCCCGCCGAAGACCCCCACGAGGAGCGACCATGAGCCCGACCGCCACCCCTGGCAAGCAGTCCCAGGCCCCCGCTGTGACGGCCGTCGCCGCCCGCACCCCTCCCCAGTCCGAGCCCCAACGGGTCCAGACCGCTCCGTCCCAGGAAATCTCGACCCGCGCAACCACGAAAACCCCAAGCCATGGCCACACGTCGTCGCCGAGCGTCATGCGCGGCTGGCAGGCGGTCCTGGTGGCGGCCTTCTTGCTGCTCGGCCTGATCGGCGCGCCGATCTTCGGCGCCACGGGCGGCTACATCGCCGACACCCGTGGGGAGTGGAACTCTGATGTCCGCCTGGAAGGCATCGTCGCCGAACTGCGGCTGGCCGGTGCGGCGACCGGGGACTACCTGTTGACGGGCCAAGACGCCGCAGCGGCCTATTCGGAACAGATCGACGCCGCGATCAAGGACTGCTCGGAGAACCTGTGGCAGGTCACCTGGTGGCCCTACCGCGACGCGCCGTCCATCACCACCGAGTCGATCGCCTACATTCGGGCATTGCAAGACGCCATCGCCGCCAAGGGAGACACAGACGCGACGGCCAAGTACGGGGCCGCCTTGGACAAACTCGACGACACCGTCACGACCTACAAGTTGGACAGCCTCGACAAGGACCTGTCGTTGGAGACCGCGCCCGTCGATTCGGGCGACCTCAAGACGATGGCCTTCCTCGGCGGCCTGCTGGCCGCGCTCTGCGTGGCCGCGTCCGTGGCGGCCGCGCGCCGAACCCATCGGGCGCTCAACGTCGGCCTTTTGATCGCCACCCTGGCCGCAGCCGGAATCGTTGCCGGTTGCGGCCTGGTCGCAGCCGGCAACGCCGTCGCCGGGCAATTCTCCAACCAGCAAGCGGCCATCGGCCTCGGACAGAATCGGATGGCGTTGGCGCAGGCCCAGACCATCGACTTGCGGGCTGTGCTGGAGCGCCAGTGGGACGACCAGGCCAACCAGCGGTGGGACGACCTGGTCGACTCCACCTGGGCCAAGCTCGCCACTGACAGCGTCGTCGTCGGCCACATCGCCAAGTTGCGCACCGAACACCAAGCACTGGTCAAACTGATGGCCGCCGGCGACTGGGACAAGGCCGCCGCCGACGCAACATCCTCCGGCGACGACGCCATGCCGGCGCACTGGTCCAGCCTCCAGACCGTCTTGAGCGACAGGGCGTCCGATCTCGACTCCGACATCGATTCGCAGTTCGCGGCCTTCGCCAACAGCCGCGACATCTTGACCGGCGCCCTCCTCCCGCTTTGCCTGCTCGGGGCCGCCGCCAGCGTCCTCGGATTGCAACAACGAATCAAGGAGTATCGATGATCGTCCCCGTGCCGCCAGGCGCCCTGGCCACACCGGCCCGGCCGGACGAGATCGTCCGCTATCTGAGCCAAGCCGAGGCCTGGTCCAACGAGCGCCGCCAAGAGCTGGACGGCCTCGACCAGGCGATCCTGGCGGCAGGCCGGCGCGACGAGTTGACCTCCGACATGAAACTCGCCCTGACGCTGTGGCAGGCCATCCGCAACCGCCTCAACGAGATCGAGAAGGTCTGGGACTCCGGACGGGTGGCGGCCAAAGAGCTGCAACAGTTAGCGACGCTGCTGTGGGGCGCGCTGGACGACATGTCGGTCAGCGTCTACGAGGCCGGCAAGTTGAACGACGCCATCACCGCCGGCCTGCGCACCAAGCTGAACACCGACCCCGGCGAGGAGGAGCAGCTGGCCCGTATCCGCGAGTTGCGCGCCCAGATGGAGCGCATCCGCGACCAGGCAGCCTTGGAGCCCGCGGCCGCCCGTCCCGCCGCCGAGGCGAAGTATCAGGCGCTGACCGAACGGATCGAGGAGGCCGAGGCCAAGCGGGTGCGCGGCGGCGACGTCGGCGGGCTGCTGGGGCCGCTGGTCGAGGAGAGTGCCCGGCTGGAGCGGGACTTGATCGTCGGCGCGTCCAAACG